>PBRS01000012.1 GCA_002726005.1 Rhodobiaceae bacterium | reverse complement strand
GGACAGCTATAAATATAGTACAATCTGAACAAGTCTATAAAAATGCTATTAATATGCATAAATTGCATAGAAAAAATATTATTAAAATTCTTCCAGAAATTAAAAATAAAGATGAAAGAGAGCAAGAAGCTATTCTTCACATTCTTTCATTTGGTTTTTGGAAAAATATGTCTTTTTTTTCAAAAAAGAAAAATAAGGAAATAGAAGATATTTTATTATTTAATTTAAAAAAACATCTAAAAAAAAGATAATCACTAAAAGTAACTTATAAAGAAGAAGGTGTAGTTTTCTTTAAAAAAAAATGCTTAACTTTATTTCTTAAATTTAAGATGGAAATATTTGAATGATTAAAAATACTAAAGAAATTAAATCTAATCATTATAGAGAAAAATTTGGAAGATATTTTGAAGATTTTAATGTTGGTGATGTTTACGACCATAGGCCTGGTAAAACGATTACTGAATATGATAATCACCAATTCACTCTAATGACATTAAATACTCACCCTATTCATTTTGATGCTGAATACGCTAAAGCTACAGAATTTGGTAAAAATCTTGTTGTTTCTCCTTATACCTTATCGCTTTTAATAGGAATGAGCGTTTCTGATTGCAGTCAAAAAGCGATAGCTAATCTCGGAATGGATGAGGTTAAATTTACCGCCCCAGTTTTTCATGGGGATACCGTATATGGATCGTCTGAAGTTTTAGAAAAAAGAGAGAGTAAAACCAGAGAAGGTCAAGGAATAGTAACAATAAAAACGACAGGCACAAACCAAGATGGAAAAGTTATTTGTACTTTTAAAAGACAAATATTAATACCTTTTGAAGGACATGCTGTTGAGGATAAGATTGAACATTATTAGTATGTTATACAAAAAATTATTTATACTTTCAGTAATTTTTCTTTCATTGGCGGGTAAATCTAGTGCAGATGAAATTTTAGATTTATATAAACATTTACATTCTAATCCTGAATTATCTTGGCAGGAATTCAAAACATCTAATCTACTTGCAGATAAAATGGAGGATCTTGGGTTTACGGTAACTAGAAACTTCGCAAAAACAGGAGTTGTCTCAATATATAAAAACGGAAAAGGTCCTGTTTTAATGATTAGGGCTGATATGGATGCACTACCAGTTGAGGAAAAAACTAACTTGGAATATTCCTCCAAAATCAAAATGCTTAATAATGACAAAACAGAAGTTTCCGTTATGCATGCATGTGGTCATGATATTCATATGGCTGTTGCAGTAGGAGCAGCAAAAGAATTAATTAACTTAAAGAGTAAATGGTCAGGAACATTGATGGTTATTTTTCAACCTGCAGAGGAAGTTGGGCAAGGTTCGGCAAGGATGCTTGAAGAGGGTTTATTTAATAAATTTCCAAGACCGGATTTCAATCTCGCTCTTCATGTTGGTTCATTTCCTGCAGGAAAAGTGACATACACTAAAGGTTATGCAATGGCTAATGTTGATATGGCAGATATAACGATTTTTGGTGTTGGAGGCCATGGCGCATACCCCCATAGAACAAAAGATCCTATTGTACTTGCTTCCAAAATTATTCTTTCACTTCAAACAATAGTTAGCAGAGAGATAGACCCTTTAAACCCAGCTGTTGTTACTGTTGGTTCAATTCATGGTGGATCAAAACATAATATTATTCCAGATGAAGTTAAATTACAGCTGACTATGCGCTCTTATACAGACGAGGTAAGAGGAGAAATTATTTCTAAAATAAAAAGAATAATTGAAGGTGAGGCAATTTCATTAGGAATACCTGAAAATAAAATGCCAACACTTAAATTAAGAGATCAGTATACTCCAGCACTTTATAATACACCTGATTTTGTTGATCAGGTTGTTGGTTATATTGAAAAATCTATTGGAAAAGAAAATATTTTTGAATCTAGCGCTGTCATGGGTGGTGAAGATTTTGGAAGATACGGAAGAGTTGAACCAAAAATACCAACTTTTCTATTTTGGCTTGGAGCAAGTGAGATTGAAATTTGGGAAAAATCGATTAGAGGTGAGATTGATTTACCTGGCATTCATTCACCATTTTTTGCACCCGATCCAGTACCAACCTTATCAACCGGAATAAAGGTAATGACAGCTGCAGCAATAGGAGTGTTCAATGACAATAAATAAATTATTTAATTTAGAAGGAAAAACAGCATTAGTTACTGGAGCCGGTAGTGGTATTGGTCAAGAAATTGCCAAAACTTTGTATGATGCTGGCGCTAACCTTGCGCTTGCTGCACGGAGAAAGGAGAAACTTGAAGAAACAAAATCAATTTTGAATAATAAAAGTCAAAATGTTGAAGTTTTCTCTTTGGATGTAACTAATGAAGATTCTATAAAAAATTGTCTCACAGAAATTAATAAACAGTTCTCCTCAATTGATATACTTGTGAATAATGCAGGAATGACTGTAGTTGGCACTCTGGATAATAATGAACAAGATGAATGGGATAATGTTATAAACACTAATCTTCGTGGTCCATGGGCTTTATCAAAATTCTGGCTCAAGTCTATATTAGAAGAAAATCAAAAGAATGGAATTGTGTTAAATGTATCTTCTATAACAGGTGAAGCAGCTCAGAAGGGAAATGGTATTTATGCGATTTCAAAAGCTGCTTTATCTCATATGACACGTCAAATGGCTTTAGAATGGGCGAAATATAATGTTCGTGTAAATGCTATTGCGCCAGGTTATTTCCGAACTGACATAAATAGCGATTTCTTAGACTCTGAAATGAGCGCTCCAATGATAAAAAGAATTCCTTTTAGAAGACCTGGAAATATAAGTGAGCTTCAAGGTCCTATTTTATTACTTGCTAGTGATGCTGGATCTTATATGACTGGATCAACATTAGTTGTTGATGGCGGACATTTAGTAAGAGATTTATAGGTATAAAAAACCACCGCGCTTTAAATAAACGCGGTGGTAATTAGTCATATATAATGTGGGGAGGAGAACAGAATGACTAATTTCTAAATTCTGGATATGCCTCCATACCTAATTCTGAGACATCTAATCCAGACATTTCTTCTTCTTCATTTGGTCTTAGACCAACAGTGCCTTTCAAGATCAGCCAAACAATAGAGCTAGCTACAACAACGAACACACCGATAGTAACTACACCGATAAGTTGTGTCATAAAGTCGGCAGCTAATGTACCTAACCCAGGTATTCCAACCACTAGTGTTCCCCATATACCGGCAACTAAGTGAACAGAAATTGCACCTACAACGTCATCTATTTTCAGTTTATCCAATAGAGGAATTGTTAGAGTACATAACACACCACCTACAGCACCAATGATAATGGCTTGTAGAGGTGTTGCTACATCTGGACCTGCTGTAATACTTACTAGACCTGCAAGAGCACCATTTAATACTAAGCTTAGGTCAACTTTACCATATAAAATTGATGCTAAGATCATAGCGGCAACTAAACCACCAGCAGCAGACATGTTTGTATTTACATATACATTAGCCATTGCAGCAGCATCAGCAGCACTACCNAGTGCAAGTTGTGATCCACCATTAAAACCAAACCATCCAAACCATAATATAAAAGTACCAATAGTAGCTAAAGGTAAATTCGATCCTGGAATAGCAATAACAGAACCATTAGATGCATATTTTCCTAACCTAGGTCCAATAATTATTGCTCCTGTTAAAGCAGCCCATCCACCTACAGAGTGAACAAGTGTAGAGCCGGCAAAATCTGAGAAGCCAATTTCTGATAGGAATCCTCCGCCCCATACCCATGAAGCTTGGATTGGATAAATAAATCCAGTTAAAATAATAGCAAAAATAAAGAATGGAAGTAGCTTGATGCGCTCTGCTACAGTACCACTAATAATAGACATTGTAGTAGCGCANAAAACCATTTGGAAGAACCAATCTGACATTTTAGAATAACCATCAGCAGAATTTACTTCGACTTCAGGATTCCATAATGTAGGTTGCCCCATAAATCCATTAACTTCGTTATACATAAAACCATAACCAACTAGATAGAACATAATTCCCGCTAAACTATATAATCCAACATTTTTTAGGCATATAGTAGCTGTATTTTTTGTCCTTACTAAACCAGCCTCTAAACAAGTAAAGCCAAGAGCCATAAGCATAACAAGAAACCCATGAACCAAGAAAGAGAAGGTATTAAAAATGTAAGCCGTCTCTTCACTCACTTCAGCAAATGCTGTACCGTTAATTACAAATAACATTAAACTTAAGAAAAATATTTTTTTAAAAATATTCATAATAAAAATCCTTTAAAATTAATTAAAACCTATAGGCTTCCTGAAACACCATATGAAATAATAAACTTAGGATCGCTATCATCACGACTGCTATCAATAATTCCAAAACTAAAGTCACCAATACTTAAACTAAGACCGTAATCAGTCTCTGCATCACCCATTTCATAATCGTAATGTCCAATATGAAGACCAAGATCTAGTCCTTCTACAAGAGTAAAACCTGTATCCAGGAAGAAGTATGGATCATCTCCAAAACTAGTGCCTTCCCAATCAGCGTCAGCTAAAACAGCTACACCAAGGGTTACAGCGCCTAATTCCGCACTAATGCTAACTTCACTAAAATCTAAATCATCACCATCTGGATAAGCATAGTAAATGTAACCAACTGAAACAGGTCCAAAACTATAACCAAAATACCCATCTAATTCATAAGTAGTATCATCGCCAAAATCTACATTAGAAACCCATGTACCAATTGAAAATCCATTATCTGCTGAATAATCCAATCCACCTGACACAGCTGCTCCACTTCCTTGTGACATACCGCGCCACATGTACTGACTAGTTGCTCCAACATTCCAATCTAGAGAACCCGCAAAAGTAGTTCCTACAGTTGCACAACCAAGAAAAACGGCAAAAAAAGCCTTTCTTGTATAATTGTTAATTTTTTTTAAGATAATCATAATGTTAACCTCCTAATTTATGATATGAGTAATAAGCAAATTAGATGCCAACTTTAGTTTAAATTTATTTTTTTGATATTTTTTTTTGTTTTAGGGTGTGTAACTTCAACACCATACTTAAAGGTGTTAATTNATATCAAAAATTTTGCCAGGGTTCATAATATTCTTTGAATCAATAGCTTTTTTTATTTGAGACATAACCTCAACAGATAAACCTTGTTCAGTTTTTAAAAACTCTTTTTTGCCTATCCCTATTCCGTGTTCGCCAGTTGAGGTACCTTCCATTTTTAAAGCCCTATTAACTAACCTCTCATTTAAATATTTTGCTTCAGATACTTCTTTTTCATTTTCTGGATCTAAAAGCATAATTAGATGGAAATTACCATCNCCTACATGACCTACAATTGGAGCTATAATATTTGACTCCTCTATATCNTTCTTTGTTTCAATAATGCAATCAGCTAAATTTGAAATTGGAACACATATATCAGTTGTAAATGCCTTTTTGCCAGGCGCTAAAGCTAAAGCTGCATAATATGCATCATGCCTAGCGCTCCATAAAACTTCAATTTCTTCACTTCTGTCTGACCATTGAAATTTTAAAATATTATTTGCCTTAGCAATATCTCTAAATATTTCAGACTGCTCTTTAACACTTAACGGCATTCCCTGAATTTCAACAAATAATGTTGGGCCAATTTCATGNGAAGTTTTTTTATATTTATTAATAGCTTTAATCTGAACTTCATCTAATAACTCTATCCTAGATAATGGCAAACCTATTTGAATTGACTCAATTACCGTATCAATTGCACCTTTCAAATTTTTAAATGTACAAACACNAGCAGAAACTGCTTCAGGTCTACCATGAAGCTTTAAATTTATTTCTGTTATAAAACCTAATGTTCCTTCTGAGCCAAGCATTAGATGGCTTAAATCATATCCAGCTGCAGATTTTCTTGCTCTAGTTCCTGTTTTAATTATTTTACCATCAGGCATCACTACCTCGAGGCCCATTACTTGTTCTCTTATAGTGCCATATTTAACGGTGGTTGTTCCTGATGCTCGTGTAGCGCACATACCACCGATCGATGCATTAGCTCCTGGATCAACAGGGAAAAATAATCCAGTATCTCTTAAATAATCATTTAATTCTTTTCTTGTAACACCAGCTTGAACTCTACAATCCATATCTGAATTATTTAATTCAATAATCTGATTCATTTTACTCGAGTTAATAGTGATGCCTCCTTTTAAGGCATGTATATGGCCCTCTAAAGCAGTACCTGTCCCAAATGGAATAACTGGTATATCATTTTGATAGGCAAATTTTATTATTTTGGAAACCTCCTCTGAGGTTTCAGGATAAGTAATTGCATCAGGAATGTTTTTTGGTAAATGCCAAGACTCATCATGGCTATGCTCTATACGAATAGCTTTCGAGGTTGTAAATCTGTCTCCTAAAAAACTTTTTAATTCATCAAATTCCATATGAGAATTAGAGACCTAAGACAAATTTAGCCATGATATTTCTTTGGATTTCATTAGATCCACCATAAATGGTAGATGCCCTATTGTTTAAATAAGCTGGAAACGCTGTAATAGAATAATCTGGTCCAATAACATCAAAATTTGAACCNGGNATTCTAGCTTCATTTTGNTGAGGNCTNGTNTAATAACCTAATGCAGATACTGTTAAGCCATCTAAATGTTGTTTAAGCTCGGATCCTCTGGATTTTAAAATAGATGAAGCAGGACCCGGATGACCTCTTTCTGCAATATCTGACATAATTCTATGTTCAGTCATTAAAACTGCTTGAACTTCTATTTCAGCCTCATTTAAAGATTTTAAGAAATTTTTGTCATCAATTAAACTTTCTCCAGTATCAGATTTTTCAATAGTAGCAATCTTTCTTATTTTATTTATTTGAGCTTTTAAACCAGCTGCATAGGCACCACCCCTTTCAAACTCCAATAAATATTTAGCAACAGTCCAACCATCATTCTCTTCTCCCACAATATTTTCAACTGGGACCTTAACATCGTCAAAGAAAGTTTGATTAACCTCGTGATCTCCAGCCATTGTAATAATTGGTTTTATTTCAATTCCTGGTGTATCCATATCAATTAATAAGAAAGTTATACCTTGTTGAGGTTTGCCAGTATTATCAGTTCTAACAAGACAAAAGATTCTATTTGCGTATTGAGCATGTGTCGTCCAAATTTTAGTACCATTAACTATATAATGATCGCCTTCTCTCACAGCTTTGCATTGAAGTGATGCTAGATCAGAACCTGATCCTGGCTCAGAATAACCTTGGCACCAAAAATCATCCCCAGATAAAATTCTTGGTAAGTAAAAATCTTTTTGTTTTTGTGTTCCGTATTTCATTAGTACAGGACCAACCATATGCAAACCCATAGCAGTTGGTGATGGCGCCCCCGCTGAGGCACATTCACTACTAAATATATACCTTTGCATGTCGTCCCATCCTGTGCCACCATATTCTTCTGGCCAGCGAGAACCTATCCAACCTTTATTGTATAAAATTTTATGCCATTTTGATGAATATTCTACTTCACTAAATACACTTGCTGTAAGTTTACCCGCTTCTCTCAGTTCGTCAGTTAACTCCTCATCAAGAAAGTCTCTGACCTCCTGTCTAAAAGCTTCATGTTCAGGCTTAAAACTCAAATCCATTTTTTTCTCCAAATAAAAAAATCAAAAAATTACATATTTATTATAAAACATACTTGATTAGTTTGTCATAGTATTTTGTAATAGACATAAATATTTACTGGGAGGAATGATTGACATATTTTTCAGAAATTGTCCATTTATCTGATATAGCAAGAGTTCATGGAGATAGATGTCCAGAAAAAAAAGCTTTTGTTTTTGAAGATAGAGTAGTGACATATAAAGAGTTCGATATTAATTCAGAAAAAGTAGCTAATGGTCTAGTTTTAGAAAATGTTGTTGAACAAGATCGTGTTGCCTACATGGATAAGAATTCTGATAGATTTTATGAACTTGTTATGGGTTGCGCAAAATCAAACTCAGTAATAGTTGGTATAAATTGGCGGTTAGCACCTCCAGAAGTTGCTTATATTCTTAATGACTCAAGTGCTAAAATTTTATTTGTAGGTGAAGATTTTTTTGGTTTGATAGAAAAAATTTTAAAAGATGTTCCTAGTATAGAGAAAGTGATTTGTATGTCAGGTAAAAATAAAGATTGGCCAACATATGAAGATTGGAGAGATAAACAAAGCGACTCAATATGCGACAGAAAGCCTCAATTAAAAGATGTTGCGATTCAAATGTATACCTCTGGCACAACAGGTAATCCAAAAGGCGTTCAATTAACACATGATAATTTCTATTCATCAAGGAATCCGGAACCACAGGAAGGATTAGAATGGAGCGAATGGACAGAAGATGAAGTTCAATTAGTTACTGCACCAACATTCCATATTGGTGGAGCTGGATCAGGAATTGGCGGTTTATATGCATCAGCAACAAATGTTGTTTTGAAAGAGTTCGAACCAACAGCAGTTTTAAATGCTATCAATGATTATGGTATCACTAAAATTTTTATGGTTCCTGCAATGATGAAAATGATACTTGATAATCCATTATCAAGAGAAACAAACTACTCAACAATTAAATTTATATCATATGGAGCATCTCCTATTCCCTTAGACTTATTAAAAGAAGCTATTGAGGTTTTCCAATGTGGGTTTATTCAATTATATGGCATGACAGAAACAACTGGATCCGTAACATATCTTCCGCCTGAGGACCATTCAATTGAAGGTAATGAAAGAATGAAGTCAGCAGGAAAAGCATTGCCGCATTGCGAAATAAAAATTGTTGATGAAGAAGGTAAAGAAGTTAATACAAAGGAAGTGGGTGAAATAATTGTTCGAACAACTTCAAATATGGTTGGTTACTGGAATTTACCAGAAGAAACGAAGAAGACTCTTAAATCAGGATGGCTTTATACTGGTGATGCAGGTTTTGTGGATGAAGATGGCTATATTTATGTACATGATAGAGTAAAAGATATGATTGTATCAGGCGGTGAGAATGTTTATCCCGCGGAAGTAGAAAGCGCTATATTTAGCCACGAAATGGTTTCAGATGTTGCGGTTATTGGAGTTCCTGATAAACAATGGGGAGAAGCTGTTAAAGCTTTGGTAGTTTTAAAAGATAACTGCGAAACATCGGAGGAAGATATAATTAATTTTACTAGGCAAAAAATTGCTGGCTTTAAAACACCAAAATCTGTAGATTTTATTGAAGAGTTACCTAGAAATCCATCTGGTAAAATATTAAAAAAAGAATTGAGAAAACCTTATTGGAAAGGTTTTGAAAGAGCAATAAATTAAATTTGGAGAGAGATATGTCTACACAAAAACCCATAGCAGATAATTTATTCACTTGGCCTTCAGATTCACCGAAGTTAATTGGTAGTAAAGATACTGAAACAGGAAGATATTTTTTTCCTGCTAAGAATTCCAATCAACATGAAAAAGTTGAATTATCAAATAAAGGAAAGCTTTGGACTTGGACAGTACAAAGGTTTCTTCCTAAAACACCATATATTGAACAAGTTGCGCCTGAGGATTTTAAGCCTTATGCTGTTGGTTATATTGAATTACCAGGTGAAATTATGGTAGAATCGAGATTAGTAGGAATTGATCCCAAGGAATTGGAGATTGGTATGGAAATGGAGCTTACAATAGAGCCATTCGTTAAAAATGAAGAAGGCGAAGAATTATTAATTTTTGCTTTTAAACCTTCTGTAAACTCATAGGAGAAATATTATGACAGATGTAGCAATAGTTGGAATAGGAATTCATCCATTTGGAAGAACTGATGGTGTATCAGGTCTTCAGCAGGGTGTTCACGCAGCTAAGGAAGCATTATCAGATGCAGAAATAGAATGGAAAGACATAGAGTTTGCTTATGGTGGCTCATCTGCTGCTGGAAGCGCTGATACAATGGTAAGTGAGCTTGGGCTTACTGGAGTCCCATTTATGAATGTTTCAAACGGCTGCGCGACTGGTGGTTCAGCATTATTATCTGCCTACACAACAATTAAATCTGGTCAATTTGATATTGGAATGGCAGTAGGTTTTGATAAACACCCTCGAGGTGCATTTAATGCAGATCCGGAAGCTGCCGGACTTCAAAAATGGTATGGCGAAACAGGTCTTATGCTTACTACACAATTCTTTGGAATGAAAATACAAAGATATATGCATGATTATGGAATTACTTCTGATGCATTAGCTTTAGTTGCAGAAAAAGCATTCAATAATGGTTCATTAAATCCTAATGCATGGAGAAGAGATCCTGTTTCAAAAGAAGATATATTGAATGGTATGATGGTTTCTGATCCTCTAACGAAATTTATGTTTTGTTCACCTGCGGAAGGTGCTGTTGCTTTAATATTATGCAAAGCTGATATTGCAAGCAAATTCACTACTAAACCGTTATACCTTAAAGGTGCAGCATTTAGATCTAGACCTCTTGGATCTTTTGAAGTTTTTAGCCCTTCTCTCGAAATTGAAAGAGGCCCTAGCCCAACTGTAGGAGCAGCAAAAGCAACTTTTGAGATGGCAGGTATAGGTCATGAAGATATTGACCTAGCTCAACTTCAAGATACTGAGTCAGGAGCTGAGATTATGCATATGGCTGAAAATGGTTTTTGTAAGGATGGTGATCAAGAGAAAATGCTTCAAGATGGTGATACAAATATTGATGGAAAGTTCCCAGTAAATACCGATGGCGGTTGTATAGCTAATGGTGAGCCAGTTGGAGCTTCAGGTTTAAGGCAAGTTTATGAGAACTGTGTTCAACTAAGAGGTGCAGCAGGTAAAAGACAGGTGCCAAATAATCCAAAAACTGCATATACTCATGTTTATGGCGCTCCTGGCATCTCCGCATGTACAATTATCACTAATTAAAAATAACAATTTACAGGATTAATTATGATTAATAAAAAATTTCTACTGGCTGGTAGGCCGGTAGGTAGACCAATATCTGATGATGACTTTGAATATAAAGAAGAAGAGATTAGAGAAATCAATGATGGTGAATTACTTCTAGAAAATATGGTCATTGAATTCCAACCTGCCCAAAAAGGTTGGATGGAAAACATATCTAATTATGTGGCACCTCTTGAAATAGGCGATGTAATGCGATGCAGCGGAATTGCCAGAGTTTTAGATAGTAAATCCGGAAAATTTAAAAAAGGTGACATTGTTTCGGGTCAAACATGTTGGCAAACTCATCCTATATTAAATGAAGAAGATTTAGAAATAATTGAAGATACAGATATGCCTACAGCATATTTAGGCGCGCTTGGTGGCACAGGATTAACTGCATATTTTGGAGTTACCAAAATAAGCAAACCAAATCCCGGCGATACTGTAATTGTAACTGGTGCTGCAGGAGGGGTAGGATCTTTAGCTGGACAAATCTTTAAGATTGCTGGATGCAAAGTTTATGGTATTGCAGGAGGAAAGGAAAAGTGTGAAATGCTTATCAACGAATTTGGGTTTGATGGAGCAATAGATTATAAATCTGAAGATCTCAATGAAAGCTTAAGCAAGCTATGTCCTGATGGAGCTGATATTGTATATGATAATGTTGGTGGAAGGATTTTAAATGATTGCCTGCTGCATTTAGCATTGAATGCAAGAATTGCTATTTGTGGCATAATATCTAGACATAAAACCGATAACATGAATTTCGGACCAGAAAATTATTCAAATTTAATTTTCAAAAGAGCAACCATGCAAGGTTTTTTGATGTTAGATTATATGACAGAGACAGCTTCAGCTAGAAATAAAATGAAAAAATGGATTGAAGACGGCAAACTGATTTGCAAGGAAGATTTACGAGAGGGTTTTGAGAATGCACCTAATACTCTTAAAGGTCTTTTTGATGGTAAAAATAAAGGAAAACAACTTTTAAAAATAACTAACTAATTGATTATATTGTCTAATGAATCGTGGACGAAGATTATATAGTGGTGTATTAATACCGATTGAATATAAATATTAAAATTGAGGAGATTTTGATGGATAAACAAGTAAATGAATCAGAACTTGAACCAAAGGAAGAAATTCAAGAATTGGTTAGAAGATCTAGAGAAGCTCAAAAGCAAATTGAAAACTATACTCAGGAACAAGTTGATGAACTTATAAGAGCTATGGTTTGGTGTGTTGCAAGACCTGGAGTTGCAGAAGAAATTGCTCAATTTACAGTTGATGAAACACAGCTAGGGAACTACGAAGGTAAATTTCTAAAGATACAGAGAAAAACTCGAGCAACTCTAATGGATATTATTGATGAAAAATCCGTTGGAATATTAGAAGAAGATAAAGAAAGAGAAATTGTCAAAATTGCAAAACCTATGGGTGTAATTGGAGCGCTCGCTCCATCTACAAACCCTGAGGCAACCCCAGTTATTAAAGCTATACATGCTGTCAAAGGAAGAAATTCAATTATTGTTGCCCCCCATCCTAGAGCAAAACTAACAAACAAGAAGATATGTGATCTCATGAGAGCGGCAATTGAAAGCTGTGGAGCACCAGCTGATTTAGTAATAGGTATTGAAATCCCATCTTTAGAACTTACTAATGAACTTATGGCTCAGTGTGATAGGGTGCTTGCTACTGGAGGCGGTGCAATGGTTAATGCGGCCTATTCAAGCGGAACACCTGCTCTAGGAGTTGGAGTTGGTAATGCTGTTATTACCGTTGATGAAACTGCTGATTTAGATGATGCAGCTGATAAAATAAAAATTTCAAAAACTCTTGATTTAGCAGCCTCATGCTCTGCGGATAATTCAGTCATTTTAGTGGAAAAGATTTATGAGGATATGCTTTCAAAGCTAGAGGAAAGAGGTGGTTATTTAACAAATTCAGAGGAAAAAGAAAAACTACGTAAGACTATATGGGATGAAGAAGGCCATTTGAATACAGCTATTGTAGCTCAACCAGCAGAAAAAATTGCTGAAATGGCAGGACTAGATATTCCAGAAAATACCGAATTTATAATTGTTCCTGAAGATGGATGGGGACCCGAAAATTTATTTTCAGGTGAAAAGTTGTCGGTAGTAATGGCATTATATAAAGCAAATGATATAGATCATGCCATTGAACTTACAAACAATATTCAATCGTACCAGGGACAAGGACATTCTTGTGGTATTTATTCAAATAGCGATGAAAATATAATGAAACTTGCTAATATTACTAAGACATCAAGAGTTATGGTTAATCAACCTCAGGCAGCATCAAATAGTGGAAACTTATGGAATGGAATGAGACAAACATTTTCATTAGGATGTGGTTCTTGGGGCGGAAATGGAACCAATAATAATATTTCCTGGAGAGATTTAATTAATGAAACATGGGTATCAAAACCATTATCTCAAACCAAAGAATTAATTTCAGATGAAGAGCTCTTCGGTGATGTTATGAATAAAATTAGTTAATTTAATTATTTTCAAAAAGTCATTAAATTTAACTGAATTTATTATAATTGAGTGATACTTTATCTAGTATTTAGAAATGCAATAGAGAAAAATGAAACTATCTGAAGAACAAATAGCCTTTTATGATGTTGCAAAAAATTTTGCAATTGAAAAAATGGCGCCTCATGCAGAAAAATGGGATGAAGAAAAGATCCTTCCTGTTGAGACATTGCATGAATTAGCACAGTTAGGCTTTGCGGGCATTTATGTTTCTCCAGACTTAGGTGGATCAGGATTATCAAGGTTAGACTCAACATTAATTTTTGAAGGCCTTAGTCAAGGCTGCACATCTACAGCTGCATTTTTATCTATACATAATATGGCAACATGGATGATAGATAATTTTGGCAGTCAGGAGTTAAAGGAGCGTTTTGTTCCTGATCTTTGTTTAATGAAAAAAATAAGTTCATATTGTTTAACTGAGCCAGGTGCAGGATCAGATGCCGGTGGTTTAAGGACAAAAGCGAAGAAATCTGGAGACTATTATATTCTAAATGGGACGAAATCGTTTATTTCTGGCGGAGGTTTTTCAGATATATATGTTACAATGGTCAAAACTGATGAAAACTCAATCTCGACCCTTGTTATAGAAAAAGATAGTGAAGGCCTTTCATTTGGTGGACAAGAAAAGAAAATGGGTTGGAATTCTCAACCTACATCTCAAGTAATTTTTGAAGATTGTAAGGTTCCTGTGGAGAACCTTATCGGACAGGAGGGTGATGGCTTTAAAATTGCAATGATGGGCTTAGATGGAGGTAGGCTTAATATCGCTGCCTGCTCTCTTGGTACAGCACAATCGGCATATGAAAAAGCTGTTCAATATGTTGGTGAAAGAGAACAATTTGGAAAAAAATTACAAGAATTTCAAGCTCTCCAATTTAAATTAGCAGATATGTGTACTGAATTAGAAGCCTCAAGATTAATCCTGAGAGAAGCTGCAACAAAAGTTGATGATAATACATCTGATAAAACAAAAGCCGCAGCTATGGCAAAAAGATTTGTTACTGATGCGGGCTTTAACATTGTGAATGAAGCACTACAAATTCATGGGGGTTACGGTTATTTGAAAGATTATCCTCTGGAAAGAAACCTTAGAGATTTAAGAGTACACCAAATTCTTGAAGGAACTAATGAGATCATGAGGGTTATCATAGCTAGAGAAATACTCAAGGAAAATAAATGAACGTTGAAGAAGTCTTTTTTGAAAAAAAAGGTTCTTTAGGTCTTGTTACACTTAATAGGCCAGACGCATTAAACGCATTAACATTAAAAATGGTAAGGGAAATTCATCCAAAACTTAAAATTTGGGAGAAAGATGATGAAATCAAAACTGTAGCAGTCAACGCAGTTGGTGATAAAGCATTTTGTGCTGGCGGAGACATAAGGGCGCTTTATGATTGGGGAAAAAGTAATGATAAAAAAGCTACTGGTTTTTATTATGAAGAATACCAACTCAATCAACTAATAAAATCATACTCTAAGCCATACATATCATTCGTTAATGGCATTGTTATGGGTGGAGGCGTTGGTGTTTCGGTGCATGGCGCTTTTAGAGTAGCTGGAGAAAATTACTCATTTGCAATGCCTGAAACAGGGATTGGGTTATTTCCAGATGTTGGAGGAAGTTTTTTTCTATCTAGATTAAAAAATAATGTTGGTATGTATCTAGCTTTAACAGGAAGTCGTATTAAATCATCTGATGCAATTGAACTGGGTATTGCAGAATATTATATTGAGTCAGAAAACTATAACGAGATATTTAATAAATTATCTGAAGGCTCTTCACCAACTGAAATTCTTTCATCATTTCATTCTAATAATATTAACTCAGATCTTAAAAATAATTTTGAAGAAATTAATAAACTTTTTTCTGGAGATAGCCTTGAAGAAATTATTAAAAAATTAGAGAATGATCAATCTGATTTTGCTCAAAAAAACCTTAGCTTATTAAAATCTAAATCACCAACATCTCTTAAAATTACTTTTAGACAAATAAAAAATGGATCAGAATTAGATTTTGAAGATTGCATGAGAATGGAATATAGAATGGTTTCAAAGGTTATGTCTGATCATGACTTTTATGAAGGTGTGAGGGCTCTCATAATAGATAAAGACAATAAACCTTTATGGAAGCCAGAAAATATTGAAGAAATTTCAGATGAAATCATAGATGAGTTTTTCAAGGATTTAGAAAACAATGAGTTAAATTTTAATACGAGGTAAATATGGCAAATGTAACTTTTATAGGTCTAGGAAATATGGGGCTTCCTATGGCAAAGAACCTGATTAAGGCTGGACACACAGTTTATGGCTTCGATCTTTCTGAGGAACAAATGAATCAATTTATTGCCGCAGGTGGAAATAAAGAGGAAAATATACCTAGCGCGTTAAAAAAATCTGATACAGCAATAACAATGCTTCCGTCAGGAAAACATGTCAAAACAATTTATATGGGTGATGATGGAATTATAAAAAATGCTGGTACTGATTTACTTCTAATTGATTCATCAACAATAGATGTTGAGACTTCCCGTGAAGTTGAAAAATGTGCAAACGAAAATAATCTAAAAATGCTTGATGCGCCTGTTTCTGGAGGTGTTACTGGTGCAGAAGCAGGAACACTAACTTTTATGGTTGGTGGAGACACCGATGCATTTAATAAGGCAAAAGAATTTCTAGATATTATGGGTGGAAATGTTATTCATGCTGGCCAAGCAGGAAATGGACAGGTAGCAAAAATAGCAAATAATATGCTTTTAGCGATATCAATGATTGGAACTTCTGAGGCCTTTAATCTTGCAAAAAATTTGGGTTTAGATGCATCTACTTTTTTTGATATTGCCTCTACGGCATCAGGTCAATGTTGGTCGATGACAAGCTATTGTCCTGTTCCTGGCCCAGTTCCAACTAGCCCGGCAAATAATGACTATAAACCTGGATTTTCTGCTGCCTTGATGTTGAAAGATCTTAGATTATCACAAGAAGCATCTTCTTTTTCAAATTCAAGAACACCTTTAGGTGAAAAGGCTACTGCTATTTATGAAGAAATGGAAAAGAATGGAACTGATAATTTAGATTTCTCAGGTGTAATTAAATTACTTAATGAAGAATTATAATTTTAAAATGTCTAATAATATCAAAATACCAGTATTTGAAAATTTCAAAGATAGCGCTCATTTAACCAAAGATAAATATGAAGAGGCTTATAAATTTGCTTCGGATAACCCTGAGGCCTTTTGGGAAAAAGAGGGAAAAAGAATAAACTGGATAAACCCTTATACGAAGATCAAAGATGTGACATGGTCCAATAACGATGTAAATATTAAATGGTTTTATGATGGAACCTTGAATGCAAGTTATAATTGTATCGACAGACATTTATTGGATAAATCTGATCAAATTGCGATTATTTGGGAAGGCGATGATCCAAACGAGTCAAAGAAAATTACATACAAAGAATTACACCAAAATGTTTCTAAATTTGCAAATATGATGAAATACTTTGGTGTTCAAAAAGGTGATAGAGTTACAATATATATGCCAATGATACCTGAAGCTGCATATGCAATGTTAGCTTGTTCAAGAATTGGAGCAATTCACTCTGTTGTTTTTGGAGGTTTTTCTCCTGATGCGCTTGCTGGCAGAATACTTGACTGTGATTCTAAATTCTTAATAACTGCTGATGAAGGAATAAGGGGTGGTAAAATTGTACCACTAAAAGTTAATTCGGATAAAGCTCTTGAGCAATGCCCAGATGTAAAAAATGTCTTTGTTGTTAAAAGAACTGGTGGAGACATTGAAATGAAAGAAGATAGAGATGTTTGGTATCATGAGGCAGTAGAACTTGTTGGTGATGAATGCCCTCCTGAAGAAATGAATGCAGAAGATCCACTTTTTATTCTTTATACTAGCGGCTCAACAGGTAAACCCAAAGGCGTTCTTCATACAACCGGTGGTTATATAGTCTATGCATCATACACTCATGAAATAATTTTTGATTACCATGATAAGGATATTTATTGGTGCACTGCTGATGTTGGCTGGGTAACTGGACATTCTTATATAGTTTATGGACCTCTAGCTAATGGAGCCACTACCTTAATGTTTGAAGGAGTCCCAAATTACCCATCTAATTCAAGGTTTTGGGAAATATGCGATAAACATAGTGTTAATATTTTTTATACTGCTCCAACAGCAATAAGAGCTCTTATGAAAGAAGGAGACGCACCAGTCAAATCAACTAGTAGAAAAAGTATACGATTACTTGGTACTGTTGGAGAACCGATTAATCCAGAAGCTTGGATGTGGTATTTTAATATAGTGGGAGAAAAAAAATGCCCAATAGTTGATACTTGGTGGCAAACAGAAACTGGGGCAACATTAATCTCGCCTTTACCTGGTGCTACAGATTTAAAACCAGGATCAGCCTCAAAACCTCTGCCAGGCGTAAGACCTGCACTCCTAGACTCTGAAGGAAATATTTTAGAAGGAGAAAATGAAGGAAATTTATGTATAGCTGATAGTTGGCCTGGACAAATGCGAACTGTTTATGGGGATCATAAAAGGTTTATTGAAACTTATTTTAGTCAATATGATGGTTACTATTTCACCGGAGATGGGTGTAAAAGAGACGAAGACGGCTATTATTGGATAACCGGAAGAGTAGATGATGTTATAAATGTTTCTGGTCATAGAATGGGGACAGCTGAAGTAGAAAGCGCCCTAGTTTCACATGTAAAAGTATCTGAAGCCGCAGTTGTAGGTTTTCCTCATGAAATTAAAGGTCAAGGAATTTATGCGTATGTAACTCTTAATGCTGGAGAAAGCGGTAACGAAGAAATTAGAAAAGAGTTAATAAACTGGGTAAGAAAAGAAATCGGTCCAATAGCTAGCCCAGATTTAATTCAATTTGCACCAAATTTACCAAAAACAAGATCAGGAAAAATCATGCGTCGTATCTTAAGAAAAATCGCTGAAAATGAATATTCAGAATTAGGTGATACATCAACGCTAGCCGAACCTATGGTTGTCGATGAATTAATAGAAAATAGACAAAATAAATAAATTCATGAAAGCAATTGTAATAAATGAAAACAAACTCAACTGGGTAGATAATGAAGATCCAGATTGTAAAGATAATGAAGTCATTATTAAAGTTAAAGCCACTGCTGTTAATAGAGCAGACCTTGCTCAAAGAGCAGGCCTATACCCTGCTCCTCCTGGAGCAAGTGAAATTCTTGGACTTGAATGCAGCGGGATCATTCAAGAAATAGGGAGAAATGTTGTTAACAGAAAAGTAGGTGATGAAGTTGTTGCATTACTTGCTGGAGGTGGATATGCAGAGTATGTTTCATGTCCCGAAGTTCAAACTCTTCCTCTTCCTAAAAATATAAACTTAAGTGATGGTGCGGCTATACCAGAAGTTTTTGCAACTTGTTGGTTGAATTTGTTTATGGAAGGTAATTTAAAAAAGGGAGAAAAAGTTTTATTTCATGCTGGAGCAAGTGGAATAGGAACTGCAGGAATTCAACTTTGTAATATTTTTCAATGTGAGTCATTTATAACCGCTGGAAGTGAAGAAAAAGTTAAATTCTGTATAGATCTTGGTTCTAGCGCTGGCACTGTTAGATTAGGAAATTCATTTAAAACCTTTAAAGACCATTGCCCTTCTGGGTTAGATATTATACTCGATCCTGTTGGTGGGAATTATTTTGAAGAAAACTTAAATAATCTAGCTATTGATGGAAGATTAATAATTATTGGAATTTTAGGCGGAGTTAATGGAAAGATAAATATTGGTCATCTATTAATGAAAAGACAAAAAATTATTGGATCGACAATTAGATCAAGATCAATTGAGGTAAAAGGCAAAGTGATGAACGCGTTACAAGAAAATATTTGGGATCATTTCGAAAAAAAAATGATCAAACCTATTATTTATAAAAAGTTATCGATTAAAGAAGCAGATAAAGCACATGAAATAATGGAAAATAACAACAATATTGGAAAAATTATTCTTGAAGTTTTTTAATTACTTAACTGCCTGAAGTCCTTTATCAAGAGTATTTTCAAATCTATCAAACAACTCATGAATTTCATTCTCTTTAATAATTAGGGGCGGACAAACAGCTAATACATCTCCAATAGCTCTCAAAATTATACCTTCACTATGGCCAATTTCAGCTAAAACAGGGCCTGCACTTCCTATAGGATCAAAAGGAATAGAAGTTTCCTTGTCTTTAACTAATTCTACTGCACCCATTAAACCTACGCCTCTTGCTTCTCCAACTAATTCTTTCTTTTCAAGATTCTTTAGTCTTTCCTGGAAAACTGGCTCTAAAGATGGAACCCTTTCCATAAGGCCTTCTTCTTCAAGAATTTTAATGTTTTCAAGAGCAACTGCGCATGCAACAGGATGTCCAGCAGAAGTAAAACCACTTCCATAAAGATTGTTTTTTACAGTATTTTCAGCAATAGGTTCATACATTTTATCTGTCATCAGAACTACGCCCATTGGTATATAATTTGATGTAATTTGTTTTGATAGAATTATTAGATCTGGCTCTATCTCATAAAGTTCACACGCGAATCTCTTTCCCGTCCTACCAAAACCATTAATAACTTCATCTGCAACAATCAAAATATCGTATTTCTTACATACTTCTTGAATCTTCTTCCAATATGTTTTTGGAGGCACAATTAATCCTCCAGCACCCATTACAGGTTCACCAAAAAAAGCTGCAACAGTTTCTGGTCCCTCTTTAATAATTAGATCCTCTAATTCATTTGCACATCTAGTAGCAAAATCTTCTTCAGTTTCTCCTTCTTGACCTTCTCTCCAATAATGAGGACATCTAGTATGAAGAACCTGTTTAATTGGTAAATCAAAATCATTATGCATCAAAGGAATACCAGTAAGACTACCTGATGCTATTGTTATTCCATGATATGCCTTAAATCTTGATATAATTTTTTTCTTTTCAGGTCTATTCAAGGCATTGTTGTAATACCATATCATCTTCATAGCAGAGTCATTTGCTTCAGATCCAGAATTTGTATAATGAGCATGAGTCATATTTAAACCAACAATTTCAGTTAATTTTTGCGAAAGCTCAGCAACTGCGGGATGGGATTTATGAGTAAATGAATGATAATAAGGTAATGTTTCAAGTTGCTTTTTTGCTGCCTCAACAAGTCTTTCTTCGCCAAACCCAACTGCTACTGACCATAAACCTGCCATAGCTTCAATGTATTCGTTGCCTTGGTCATCCCAAACCTTTATTCCCTTACCTTTTGCAATAACCATTGGCCCCTGATTTTCAATTCTTTTAGCATTAGAATAAGGATGAAAATGATGTGCAGCATCTAAGGCTGCATATGAATTTGGTTTAATTTTATCAGTCATTTCTTTCTCTTAATAACTAAAGGCCTTTATAAAGGTTTAATTGCATAAATTGTAAAAAAAATTTATCATTTATTCAAAAAAAATGGATCACTTATTAGAAAAAATTACAGTTATTGATTGTGCTAGCTATATAGCAGGCCCTGCAGCAGCTACAATATTGTCTGACTTTGGGGCTAGAGTAATCAAAATAGAATCCCCAGATATTGGCGATTCTTACAGAAGTTTACTTCGCTTACCAGGTTTACCGGAAAGCGATGAAAACTATCCATGGATATTAACCAGTCGAAATAAAGAAAGCCTAGCGCTAAACCTTAAATTCAAAGAAGCTCATGTCATTCTTCACAAATTAATAAAAAAAGCAGATATATTTATAACTAATTATCCATTTCCAATTAGAACTAAATTAAAAATAAACTCTGAGGATATATTAGAAGAAAATAAAAAACTAATATATGCATCTTTATCCCCATATGGCGAAAAAGGACGCGAAAAAGATAAGACGGGATATGATGCAACGGCATGGTGGGCAAGGTCAGGGCTAATGCACGCGGTTAGAAATAATTCAAATTCAGAACCAAGTTCTTCAACTCCAGGAATGGGAGATCACCCTACTGCCTCAGCACTCTTTGGAGCAATAATGATGGCATTATATAAAAGAGAGATAACTGGTGAAGGTTCAGAAGTTTCTTCATCTTTAATGGCTAACGGGCTCTGGTCAAATGGCATATATAATCAAGCNGCATTATGTGGTGCAAANTTTGTAGAAAATACTGGAAGAGGAACAAAAGGNGCTTTAGCAGAAAAATATAAATGNAAGGACGGCAGATGGTTTATTCTNGTAATGTTAAATGAAGANAGAGAATGGCCTCTTTTACTTANATGTTTAAANCGAGAAGATGTTAATNATGATAAACGTTTTAATACAAGAGAAGGTCGAGCTAAAAACTCTTTGGAATTAATGAAAATTTTAGATGAAGAATTTCTTTCAAAGGATTGGGAGCAACTTAAAGAACTTTTTGAAAAATCCGGTGTAACATTTGGATCAATCTCTGAGCCGTATGATCATATTAATGATCAGCAAATAGCTGATAACGAATTTTTTACTAAATTCACTGATAAAGAAGATCTACTAACTGTTGATAGTCCAATTTTTATGAAAAATGAAAAGAAAAGAAAACCTCAAACCGCCCCTGAAATTGGAGAACACACAAGACAAATTCTTGAAGAGTTAAATTACGATAAAACCGAAATAGAGAAACTAGAAAATAAAAAAATTATCAGAACTTAAACAGCTAACTGTTTCAATCTTTTCCTTTGATGAGATGGAGGGAGTGTCATTTCTTCTCTGTATTTAGCAACAGTTCTCCTAGCAACATTAATGCCTTCTTCCTTTAGTAATTTAGACAATTTATTATCTGATAATATTTTTTCTTCATTATTAATTAGTTGAATAATTTTTTCTTTTACAACCTTTGAAGATAATCCGTCATCATTAGATAATGTGTTAAGAGATTTAGAAAAAAAGAATTTCAAATCATAAGTGCCTCGAGGTGTATAAATGGTCTTAGAATTAGTTATTCTTGATACTGTACTCTCATGAATATCGAGTTCCTCTGCAATATCCTTTAATTTTAGAGGCCTCAAGCCCATAATACCATCATCAAGAAACTTATCTTGCTTCTTAATAATTTCTTTTGCAACCTTTAAGATAGTTGAAGCTCTTTGTTCTAGAGCTTTGACTAATCCCTTGCCAGCTAGGAAATTTGTAGACAAATACTTTTTATCTTCTTTTGATAATTTTTTTCTTGATAACTCTTCCCAATACCCAGTTAATAAAATTACTTTAGGTAAAGTTTCTTCATTAAGAGACACGATCCATTCATTCTTATCTTTTTCTACAATAATATCAGGAGAATTAATATGTGAAATTAAATCACTATCTGTATCAATAGGGGAAGGGCTACATCTTTTTAAAATGTCTAAACTATCTATTAATTTTTCTTTATCAATTTTAAGTTTCCTTGATATTGAAAAAATATTCTCATTAGCAAGGATCGTTAAGTTTCTTAATAGAAGCTTTAAATCACTATCTAATAAATTTTGTGATTTTAATTGTAGAGTTAAAAATTCTTTAAGATCATTTGAAAAAACACCTAATGGTTCAAATGACTTCAAAACCTTTAGAATTTTCTCAATGCGTAATAAGTCAATATTTAGATCTATTGAAAGCTCTTTTGTAGACACTTTCAAATATCCATTAGGTTCAATAAATCCAAGTATTGATAAAGCAATCAATCTATCAATCTTATTTTGAAAAGATATATTTATTTGATCAGTAATTATTTGATATAAACTGTTTTTAGATTCTAGTGTTTCCTCAATAATATTATCTATTGATGTTGATGATGATTCATAAAGATTAGCTGTGTCAAACGATGGACTTCCTTCTAAATCTTCATTATGTGAGAATGAGATTTCTAATTTATCCTGAGAAGATAAATTTTTATCATTGTCATTTATGTTGTCTTTTAAACTCTCATCATCACCTGCTTTTTCTAAAAGAGGGTTGTCAAGGATCTCTTGCTGAAGATAATCATCAAGATCAATATTATTTAACTCTAAAAGTTTAATTGCTTTAAGCAATTGAGGAGTCAAAGTCATTTTTTGACTTTGTTTGATATTTTGAACTAAAGAAATTTTTACCATAATTTACCTTATTTTATATAAATGGCATGAATATTGCATATAGTCAATATAACTACAGAAATCTGCATTTTTAAATTTTTTCCTACATTAGTATCTTTTTATATTATAACATTATTTATGTTAAAAATTCCTAGCATAGATAATATTTTGATAGATAATTATGGTAGAAAAATTGATTACCTAAGAATATCAGTTACCGATAGATGTAATTTAAGATGCACATATTGCATGCCTGAAAAAATGAAATTTATGAGCAAAAAGGATATTTTGTCATTTGATGAGATGTATGAATTATGTGAGCATTTTATTTCAAGGGGCATTAAAAAAATAAGAATTACTGGCGGTGAACCTCTCGTAAGAAAAGGCATATTAGAATTTATTAATAATCTTAAAAGTTTCAAAAATTTAAATATGCTTGATGAAATTACACTTACAACTAACGGCACTCTTTTAGAAGATTATAGTAGGGAGCTAAAAAACTCCGGAATTGATAGAATAAATATATCTCTCGATACACTAAATGAGGAAACTTTCGAAAAAATTACTAGAAGGAAAAACTTAAAAAAAGTTTTAAGAGGCATTGATGAGGCTAAGAAGTATAATTTTAAATTAAAGATAAATACGGTTGTACTTAAAGACAGTAATATTGATGAAATTCCTGAGTTAATTTATTGGTCACATAAAAATGGAATGGATATCAGTTTAATTGAAACTATGCCTTTAGGAGATATTGATAGCGATCGTTATGACCAATTTTTTTCTATTAATGAAATGAGAAAAATAATTGAAAAGAAGTTTACTCTAACGAAATCATCTTATACAACATCTGGCCCTTCAGATTATTATAAGGTTAAAGAAACAGGAAAAAATATTGGCTTTATTACGCCTCTTTCAAATAATTTTTGTAGTTCTTGCAACAGAATAAGGGTTACCTGCACAGGTATGTTATATATGTGTTTAGGGCAAAATGATAAAATTGATTTTAAATCAATATTAAGATCTAAAGATTATAATAAATTAGATGCTGCTATAAACCTTGCTATGAGAATAAAGCCGGAAAAACATGAATTCTCAATCAAACCAAAAATAAAAAATACTAAAATAGAAAGACATATGTCTGTAACAGGTGGTTAATTTAATCTTTTTTTGATTTCTTCTTCAATCAACCAGAGTCTATCTTGTCCCCATTGATAAAATGGATTTCCATAATTTTCATCGGTAATTTTAAAAGAGGGAACTCCCCAGCAATTTCCTTCATACATTTCATTTAGATTTTCATCTAAAACTTTCTTCCATTTTCTTTTACCAAGATCTTTTTTAATTTCATCCCATGAAAGATCTAACTCTATGACTAACTTTTTTAGAAATGCTTTATTTCCAATATTAACGCCATTATGAAAAGAAGCGATTGTTAATTCCTCAATATATGAAAAACCTTTATTATGAGCATTAATTATTGGGAATAGTGAATAAGCTAATTCTGCTGGTTTACCTAAAGGAGAGTAAATTCTATTAAAATAAATATTATTAATTCTACCCTCTCTGGCTGCATCTCCTAAAATATATTTACCTTTATAGCGAGGTATATGCATACCTCTCATAAGCATAGGAAGCACTGGTTTAGTTATTATATTTACAGGATATTTCTCTATTATATTCCTTACTCTAGGAAAACATATGTATGTATATGGGCTGTTTAATGAAGGATATATAGTTAAATTTAATTTATTAGCCTGATTTGAAATATAATTTTTATTAGATTTTTTATTAATAATGTATTTATCTTTATCTATCCTCTTAAGACCTAAATCTATTAATCTATCCTCAAGATGGTTTAATCTATCGACTCCCCAATAGCTTTCGCCCTCATAATAAAATGATGAACTGCTATAATATCCATTGCCTTTTCTAAATTTATTTCCTTTTTCTATTGTGGTGTTTATTTCATTTAGTGAATTAAAGTTTTCTTTATATATTGTTTCAAGGCTTTTACTTTTCTCAATCCATAAATTATCCATTATATCTAAGGCTATCTGAATAAATCTACCTTGTTCACAATTTGAAAGAATTTTATTAGCTAAATCTATTTCATTTTTTAAGGGGTAATTTAAAATTTTTTTATCTTGTCCATACCAAGGAGCAATATTCCTTACATCATTTAAGCAATGAATTTTGAACATGCTTGGCTCAGGAACAGTTTGTTCTGGAGGGCTGCCAACTAAGATACATTCTAAATCAACTTGATAACAACTTTTAAGCTTCTCCAGTATTGGAAGAACCAAAATAGAATAAGGATCATCAACCTGATGATAATAAAATACCTTATGTGATCTATTTTCAGAAACTCTTATCTTCTCTCTTTTTTTCCTTTCATGAATTAATAATTTTTCGTTAGACCAATTCATCATTAGTTTATTTCGTGCTCTAGATAAAAATTTNTTTTGAAGATAATTGCGTATATTTNTTAACATGNTAAAAAGTATAAAATATTGACAGAATTTATGTCAAAAATTAAATTTTACATAACTTATGATGAAACCAATAAAAAATAATTTAACTGAAATTTTNAATATTGATTATCCAATTATTCAAGCNCCNATGGGTTGGATTGCNCGTTCACAGTTAGCCTCGGCTGTTTCAGAAGCAGGAGGTTTAGGAATAATAGAAACATCTTCTGGAGAATTAGATGTCATAAGAGAGGAAATTAAACTTATGCGCGAAAAAACAAAGAAGCCGTTTGGTGTGAATATTGCGCAAGCATTTGTAAGAGATCCAGATATAGTCAATTTTATTATAGATCAAGGTGTTAAATTCGTAACAACCTCTGCTGGGGATCCAAATAAATATTGCAGTGAATTAAAAGAAGCTGGCTTAACTGTTTTTCATGTGGTGCCTTCACTTTCTGCAGCATTAAAAGCTATTGAAGCAGGTGTGGATGGTCTAGTCGTCGAGGGTTTTGAAGGTGGAGGTTTTAAAAGTCCTAATGGTGTTGCTTCAATGGTTCTTCTTCCTTTAGTTTGTTCAAAAGTTAATGTTCCTGTAATTGCAGCNGGAGGTTTTGTTGATGG
Organism: Rhodobiaceae bacterium; assembly: GCA_002726005.1. Taxonomy (GTDB): domain Bacteria; phylum Pseudomonadota; class Alphaproteobacteria; order MED-G09; family MED-G09; genus AG-430-B22. Next base: position 29,344 of record PBRS01000012.1, on the reverse strand, counting down.
CAAGACTATGGCTGCTGCATTTTCATTAGGAGCACAAGGAATACAAATGGGTACAAGAATGGTCTCTTCAAAAGAATCTCCCGTTCATGAAAATTGGAAAAACGCAATAATGTCAGCAGATGATCAATCCACTGTTCTGTTGAATAGATTTTCAAGTCCTGCACTAAGAGCTTTAAGAACAGATAAAACAAATAAACTTGAAAAGAATGATGATGTTAATGCTATGCAAGAATTTGGTACAGCTCTAGACCTTTATTTTGGTGGAGATATGGAATCTTCAATTGCTCTAACGGGTCAAGTAGCTGGANGAATAGAAAAAGAAAAGCCAGTAAAAGATATTATTAACGAAACAATAAGTGAATTCTATGCAACAATAGAAAAGTTTGGGAATTTATCTTAATAATTTAATCTGATAATTTAAGAAGTTGTTTCCCAAAATTCTTACCTTTAAACAAATTAGCTAAAGTATCTGGACAATTTTCAAGTCCTTCTGCNATATCTTCTTTATAATTAATTTTTCCTTCAGCGACCCATCCTGCTAACTCCATAACCGCATGTGGAAATTTTTCAGCATAATCAATAACGATAAAACCTTCCATTTTTGCTCTTTGAATAATTAGATTAAAGATCGTAGAAGGGCCCGGGGCTAATCTTTCCATAGTATAACCCGAAGAAATTCCACCGCACATAACCACTCTTGCTTTTTGAGCAATATTAGCAAGTGCTGTTTCTAATATAGAGCCACCAACATTATCAAAGTAAATATTTAGGCCATTTGGAGCTAATTCGGTAACTCTTTTAGCTACATCTTCATTTTTATAATCTATACAGCTATCAAAACCAGCTTCTTCAACAACCCATTTGCATTTTTCAGGGCCTCCGGCAATTCCTATTATATTTGTTGCCCCTTTAATTTTTGCTATTTGTCCAGCTACTGAGCCTGTTGCTCCTGCTGCACCCGACACAAGAACAGTGTCATTTTGTTCTGGCTTACCTATATCAAGCATTCCAAAATAAGCTGTTAAACCTGTTATTCCATAAATACTTAAAGCAGATGTAGGAGATATACCTTCATGAAGTTTTTGTGGAGGCATNAAACCTGATCCTTCACCAGAAATAGCATATTCTTGCCAGCCAAAAGAACCTTGAACAATATCATCTTCAGAAAAATTTTGATTTTTGGACTCAATAACTTTTCCAACAGAACCTGCTCTCATTACCTCACCAATTTGAACAGGTGGTATATATGATGGAACATCATTTAACCATCCTCTTTGGGTAGGATCAAATGATAGATAAAGATTTTTTACTAAGATTTCACCCTCTTCAATGTCTCTAACCTCTTCTTCAACAAGTTCAAAGTTTTCAGATGAAACATCGTCCATCATTGGCCTGGATTTAAGTTTTAGCATTCTATTAATTATCTGATTTCCCATAAATTACCCCTTTGCAAATACAAATTTAAATTGAACTTAATCATAAATATAATTTAAATTCTATCCTTTTATATTTAAATTTTTATGCATAAATTACTTTATTAATAGTTATAGAAATGAGAAATATTTTTCCTAATATAAATACCGGTCTTTTTNTAGGTTTAACTTTATTTTTAGTTATTATCCTATCACCAAAACCTGATGGATTAAGTTCTGAAGCATGGTATGTTGCAGCTGTNGGTGTTTTAATTGCTGTATTATGGGCATCCGAAGCCATTCCATTATTTGTAACAGCATTATTTCCACTAGTTTTTTTTCCATTACTTGGCGTTTCTTCATTTGCCGATACAGCAATTCCATATGCAAACAAAAATATTTTTTTATTTCTGGGCGGTTTTATTCTTGCTTTAAGCATCCAAAAGTCCAATCTTCATGAGCGCNTAGCTCTGAATATTTTACGTTTTGCAGGTAGAAGTGGGCCGAGTTTAATAGCTGGCTTTATGTTTGTAAGTGCTTTTTTATCCATGTGGATGATGAATACCTCAACAACATTAATGTTGCTTCCGATAGGTATTTCCGTCGCTCATATAATTAATGAGCAAAATCAAATTACAGATGGAAACTCTGATTTTGCAAAAGCTCTCCTTTTAGGTATTGCTCATGCAGCAAGTATTGGTGGTATGGCAACATTAGTGGGTACTGCTCCTAATGCAATTTTTGCTAGCTTTATTGAAACCAATTATGGTGTTGAAATTAGTTTTAGAACATGGATGACAATTGGGTTACCAGTTGTGCTTCTCTTACTCCCGCTTTCATGGATAACTTTATCAAAAATTGTTTATTCAACAGATTTTTTGAAAGGTGGTGATACAGCTATTCATCTCCAAAACCAATACAAAAAATTAGGACCCATGACAATTCCTGAAAANAGAGTAGCNATAATTTTTTCTCTAACTGCNCTATCGTGGATGTTTAGGGATTTAATTCAATTAATCCCCTTCCTTAATAATTTAACAGATCATGTTATAGCAATGATTTCAGCAATAATGCTGTTCCTTGTTTCAGATGGCAGTAAAGATGGTAAATTAATGGATTGGGAAAATGCTCAGAAAGTTCCTTGGAATCTTCTAATTCTTTTTGGCGGAGGTTTAAGCCTAGCAAATGCTGTCGCTTCCACTGGATTAGCTGCATGGCTAGGAAATGGTTTAGAGCCATTTGGCGTATTAGGACTTATAGCTTTAATATTTGCCGCGGTAACATTAATTGTTTTTCTTACTGAATTAACATCTAACATTGCTACAACAAGTGTTTTCTTACCTGTTATTGCTGCTTTAGCAATTGGTCTAGGTGAAGATCCAATAATGTTTGGTGCCTCAATAACTTTAGCGGCAAGTTGTGCTTTTATGCTTCCAGTTGCAACTCCACCAAATCTAATAGTTTATGGTTCTGGTTTTATAAGTATAAGATCAATGATGATTAGTGGTGTTGCATTAAATATTATTGGTATTATCATAATTGCATTAATTTCTGTTTTCTTAATACCTTATGTGATGTCATAATTAAAAATGAATAAAGAAAAAATNAATAAATATTCTTACTGGAAGGCTAATCTTAAAATTGTTTCAATATTGCTTTCTATTTGGTTTATCTCATCTTTTGGTGCAGGAATTATTTTTTCTGATTTTTTAGATAAAATAAAAATTGGTGGATTTGAACTTGGTTTCTGGTTCGCGCAGCAAGGATCTATAATTATTTTTGTCCTCTTAATAGTTATTTATTGCTTCTTAATGAATAGATTGGATAAAAAATTTGAAGTTAGCGAAGACTAAATATGGATGTTCAATTATTAACATACATAATAGTTGGTGCAGCGTTTGCCTTATATATCGCAATAGCTCTTTGGTCTAGAGCATCGTCAACTGGCGAATTTTATGTTGCAGGAGGTGGAGTTCACCCTATTGCTAATGGAATGGCTACTGCAGCAGATTGGATGTCAGCCGCATCATTTATATCTATGGCCGGAATAATCTCATTCATGGGAAGAGATGGTTCAGTTTACCTAATGGGCTGGACAGGGGGTTATGTATTGCTAGCTCTTTTGTTAGCGCCTTATTTAAGAAAATTCGGCAAATTTACTGTTCCTGATTTTATAGGTGATAGATATTATTCAAATATAGCAAGATTAGTAGCTGTAATTTGCCTTATATTTATTTCTTTCACATACATAGCTGGTCAAATGCGTGGCGTTGGGATTGTGTTTTCTAGATTCCTAGAAGTTGATATTAACACTGGTGTGATAATAGGTATGGCAATTGTTTTTATTTATGCTGTTTTAGGTGGCATGAAAGGTATTACTTATACTCAAGTTGCTCAATATTGTGTTTTAATATTTGCTTATATGGTGCCAGCTATTTTTATTTCAATATTAATGACTGGGAACCCTATACCACAATTAGGATTTGGCTCTAAACTTCTTACCGAAGACATATATTTACTGGATAAGCTCAACCTAGTTCTAAATGATATTGGGTTTAACTCATATACCGATTTTAATAAGTCGAAAATTGATATTTTTTGTATAACTGCAGCATTAATGGTTGGTACTGCAGGCCTTCCTCACGTGATAGTTCGTTTTTTTACAGTTCCAAGAGTTAAAGACGCAAGGACATCTGCTGGCTGGGCACTACTTTTTATAGCAATTTTATATTTAACAGCTCCAGCAGTATCTTCATTTGCTCGGTTAAATTTTATTAATACTGTTGATAATACAGCTTATACAGATACACCTAACTGGTTTAAAAACTGGGAAGATATTGGGTTAATTTCTTGGATAGATAAAAATAAAGATGGAATTATTCAATATCGATCAGGAAATGCACTAGAAAAAACAAAGCCACAATTCTCTCCTGAACGAGGAAAACATAACCAAAGATTAGTTCTTAACAATCCAACATCAAATGAAAATGAAATATATATTGATAGAGATATAATGGTTTTAGCAAATCCAGAAATTGCAAAATTACCTAATTGGGTAATTGCGCTCGTTGCTGCTGGTGCTCTTGCAGCGGCTCTCTCAACTGCTGCAGGTTTACTGCTTGTGATATCCTCGGCTGTCAGCCATGATCTAATGAAAAAGACATTAAAACCTTCCATTACTGAGAAACAGGAACTGCTTTTGGCAAGAGTATCGGCTGCAACAGCTATAATAATTGCTGGTATTTTTGGAATTTATCCTCCGGCGTTTGTTGCTCAAGTAGTCGCTTTTGCTTTTGGCTTAGCAGCCGCATCTATATTCCCAGCGATAGTTATGGGTATTTTTTCTAAAAGAATGAATCAATATGGGGCAATATGCGGTATGTTATCTGGTTTAACTTTTACTGCCTCTTATATAGTGTTTTTTAAGTTTATTTCACCGGAATATAATACACAAGAGCATTGGTTTTTAGGAATATCTCCAGAAGGTATTGGGGTTATAGGAATGATGATTAATTTCTTAGTTGCAATATTTATCTGCTCTATTACAAAACCACCACCAGTTGAAGTTTATGAAATAGTTGATAACATTAGGATGCCTGAGGGGGATAAATGACTAAGTATAAGTTAGATAAGCAAGTTCAAGAAAGGCTTGATGCAGTTAATGAGCTAAATATAAAAATTGAAGAAATGTCACCAAATGAAGCAAGGCAAATTCCATGGACCGCTGGTGATGATGATGAAATACCTGATGTAGGTTGTGTTGTAGAGATTGGAGCTGATGGTCCTTTTGGACCAATACCAATGTATCATTATCTACCTAAAGATGCCGAATATGACGATAAACTACCTGCAATAGTTTATTATCATGGAGGCGGATGGGTAGTTGGATCAAGAAATAGTCATGACATTTTATGTAGACATTTGGCCAATACTTCTGGTTGTCGTGTTTTTTCAGTTGAATATAGATTATCTCCAGACTTTAAATTTCCTGTACCTTTAGAAGATAGTTATTCAGCGCTTAAATTTATAAGTGATAATTGTAATGAATTATTTGTTGATCCAAAAAAAATCATTGTCGCCGGAGACAGTGCGGGAGGAAATATTGCTGCGGTTCTAGCAATAATGGCGCGTGAAGATACTAATCTAAATATTATCTACCAAATTCTTCTATATCCAGTAATAGATGGATCAAAAGATAATGAATCCTGGAAAGAAAATGCTGAAGGATATATTTTATCAAGCAGTCTTATGAATTGGTTTTATGAACTTTATCTAGCATCTGAGCAAGAGAGGAATGATTGGCGAGTCTCACCTATTTTAGCTGAAGATTTATCTAATTTACCGCCCTGTTATATAGTAACCATTCTAAGTGATATTCTGAGGGATGAAGGAAGGGATTATGTTTCTAAACTTAAAGAAGCGGGAAATAATGTTCAACATATCGAATATGATAATGCCGTACACGGCTTTATATCATGGCCACTCGACATTAAAATAACAAAGAAAGCTATTGAAGATATTAGTAAATCAGTAAAAAAAATTCTCAGCTAATATATTTTTCTGAAAATTTGGCAATTTCTCTTAGTGACTTCTTTGCCTCAGGAATAGCTAAAAAACCCATACAAAATGCTTGGAAAACGTGGAAAAGACCTTTCCATTCAATGAATTCTACTTTGTCATTTCCAAATTCTTTTAAACGTTCAACTAATCTCGTACTATCATCATAAATTGCTTCTTCTGAGGCAACTTGAACTTGAAAAGGTGGAAAATTATTCAGATCGGCAAAGATAGGAGAAATTAATGGATTTTTTGTGCTCTCATTACCAACATACGCTTCAATGATCTTATCAAAATTACTATCGAGTTTAATCATTGGGTCTCTCTCTGCTCTATCAACAACGGACTTTCCCGATAATGTTAAATCTGTCCAAGGAGAGATTAAAGCAACACATGCTGGCATCTCTAAATTTTCTTCTCTAATTTTTTGTAAAAGAGCAAGTGTAAGACCTCCGCCAGCAGAGTCTCCTGCTACAAAAATTTTATCAGCACTAACCTCATTATCGAGTAAATATTTATATGTGGTAAGAGCATCGTTAATAGCGCATGGAAATGGATTTTTTGGAGCTAAACCATAAATTGGAAAATAAACATCAGACAGCGAGTACATAGAAAGCATGGTTATTAACGGTCCATGAGTTTCGGATCCGCATGCAACATAAGCTCCTCCATGAAGATATAAAAGAGTTTTTTTATTTTTATTATTAATATTTTTAAGTCTAAGAACATCTAATTTATCAATTTTGAATTCTGATATATCTACAAAATCTGCTTTCTTCCAATTTGGAAAAGATGAGCCTAACTTTTGATTATCTAATTTATCAATATCAAATACTGTATCTAATTTTTTTAATACACGATTTATAAGTGAGAACCAAATCCTTCCTCTTAAACTAACCAACTTTATCTCCTTGAATAACTTCACTATCAATTAATTCATTAATTTCATCATTAGAAAATCCATATTCTTGAAGAATCTCTGATGAATGCTGGCCAAGAGCTGGCATAAATTTTGGTTCTTCACATTGATTATCAAGAAAATTGGCGGGTGGTTTTGGTCCCTTTAAAAGATCTTCGCCATTTTTCTTTGTGTTGATAACAGAATTATTATTGATAACTTGTGGATCTGAAAATATTTCTTCTCTTTTATTAATTTTAGCAGCCGGTACATCGTTTTCTTCCATTCTCTTAACTAGTTCATCGGAGGTAAAATCTGAATATGCATTTAATAAAATCTCTTGCATTTCCATTACATTCATTAATCTATTTTCAGTTGTAGAAAATCTTTCATCCTTTAGAAGATCCTCTTTCCCAATAGCTTTAAGGACGCCAGCAAACTCGCTATCATTAATTGCCACCAATGCAATATGACCATCCTTTGTTTTAACTGGTTCATAAAAATCAGCAATATTAGGCATCGGAGCCCAATCATCACCATGCCAAGAATAATTATACATTGAATCTGACCACATAAAGTATAAAGCAGTATCAAGCATAGATAATGTTACTCTTTGCCCTTTGTTTGTTTTTTCTCTTTTGTATAATGCCGCTGTCATAGCTTGAGCTGCAGTAAGTGAAGTTATCTTATCGCACATAAGTGTTTTCATATATTTGGGCTGACCCTCGATTGATTGAGCATCACAAACTCCTGCAGTAGCTTGAATAAGTGGATCATAAACTCTTCTTTTAGAATAAGGTCCAGTTTCTCCATATCCCGTAATAGACATTTGGATAATTTTTGGGTTTTGTTTTTTTATACTATCATAATCCAACCCTAGTCTCTCTAATGCACCAGGACGAAAATTATCAATAATGACATCAGCAGTTTCAATTAATTTGTAGATTATTTTTTTTGACTCTTCTTGTTTTAAGTCCATTGCTAAGCTTCTTTTTGACCTATTAACTACTGCAAATAAGGCGCCACTTCCTTCTTTTATAGGACCCATAACTCTAGCGTTTTCTCCTCTAAATGGAGGTTCAATTTTTATAACCTCAGCACCCTGGTCTCCGAGCATCGAAGCTGCCAAAGGGCCTGAAACAATTGTTGATATATCGATAATTTTTATTCCTTCTAATGGTCCCATCTTAATTCTCCCAAATCATGGTCTATTTAGATTATAATTAAATATTAATTAATTTCTTTTTTCTAGCTCTAATTGAATATCTTTATGTTTTTCGGGCGTTAATTCATAACCAATAGAAATTAATGAAGCCAAAAAATAAAATAACATTGGAAAAAATGCAAAAGCATATACTAAAGACTCCCTAATGCCTTCGGTAACCTCTTTTCCAGATCCGAATCCTATTGATTCAAGATAAAGATATACTAATCCAACTGCTAATGCGCTTCCAAATTTTGACAATGTTGTTAAAACTGCAAAAAATAAAGCGGGTCTTTTTTCACCACTTCTAAGTTCATCTGCATCAACAATATCAGCCATCATTGCTCTAGTTAGGGTAAAGGGAGCGCCATACCCGACTCCAAACAAAGTCGTCAAAAACATAACTAGCCAAAAAGCTTCAGATATATCAATTAGATAATAAAGAGGGATATATATAGATAAGATTACTGAACATAATAATGCGGAAAGAAATAAAACTTTATGTTTACCAATTTTATATGAAAGAAACATCCAAAGTGGCATAGCTAATAAGCCAGCAAAAAAATAAACAAACAATATTCTACTTGAAATATCTCCCATTTCAAAAACATGTATTGCAAGATAAATAAATGTAGAACCAGATATTGATGAAGCAGTACTACATAACATTTCTGCGATCAGAACCCTTTTCAATGGATTGTTATTTTTGATAATTTTTTTTATATCAAAAACTTTAGGAAAATAAGTTCCTTTGGAAACTTTATTGTCAGGGATAATAATAAGACTTACTAAAGCGGTTAGCGGAAAGGCGGCTAAGAGAAAATAACCCATTCCAGCAATCATGGTTCTAAAATCATAATCTAATATTTCTAGAATAGCTGGAAAAGCTAATACAGCCATCATACCAAAAATAGATCCTATCTCTCTCCAGCCATAAACCTGAGATCTTTCATTATATTTTGAGGTTAAGTCAACTCCCCAGGCTTGCTGAGTAAGACCAACAAAAGTATATGCTAGATATAAAATAAATAACCAAAAAGCTAAATAAATAGCCGTTTTTTCGCCTTCAGAAGGAATAAAAACATACCAAGAAGCAATCATCAAGACTGGAATACCAATGACTATCCAATGCTTTCTTCTACCCCATTTACTAGGATATCTATCAACTAAAGCTCCCATTAAGGGGTCTGTAAAAATATCCCAAAATCGAGCAACCATAAAAATAATACCAACTGTACCAACACTTAAACCAATAGGCCCTTCATAAAATGGGGGAAGATAGACTGTAAGTGGCAAACCTAAAGCAGCAAGAGGAACAGCTAAAGCTCCATAAGAAATAAGTATTGGCTTAGTAAGTTTCTTCATCATTAATCACTAAAAGATTTATAGTATTGGGAATATTAACCTGGGTTTTTTTCAAACTTTATGTCTGGATGTTTAATTTCAAGCCAATTAGGTTTACTATCTGTCCAACAAACCATAGTTGGATCAATATTTGGTTGTTCATCAAGAACTCCAGTTTTAATTAACATTAAACCAGGCGCGCCTTCTGCAGTGCTAAAAATTTGTGAACCACAATTTACACAAAAAGACCTTGTTACACCTGCTTCACATTTATAACTTTTCGTTTCACCTTTAATCATAAAATCATCCTCTGGAACACCAATAATAGATGCAACAGGACTACCTGTGGCTTTTTGACAATCTGTACAATGACATAATAGAAAAAAGTTTGGTTCTGCCTTATATTCTAAATTCACACTTCCACACAAACAACTACCTGATCCTGACATTTTAAATCTCCGCTGATTAAAAGAACATTACACTAAAAACAAAAAAAGGGAGACATTTTTCAATGTCTCCCTTTAATTTAATTGATGTGGTAATTAATTACGCACGATCAAGAAGATATAGGATAATTCCTACAGAAATTAACCCAACAAGTCCTCCGTCACCTAAACTAGTAATAATACCAGTAAGGTTACCTACGATATCTCCACCTACGAAAGGTACAGCGCTACCGAAAATAACTTGTAGCACAACTGCTACAGCAATTAATAAAAGTCCTAGTTGAACAACTTCACGTAAAAAGTTTTTAGCTGAATTAAGCATGTTAATCCTCCTTTTGCATTAATTAGTGGGATCCCTCCGAATCTTCACTTGGGTATGATTCCATATTTTTCTATCAATATTGTCAACTAAACAATCATATTTTTGACAAAATTTTGCCATATTCTAATTTTTAATACTCAGGAATAGTAGAAAATAGCCAATTAATTGATATGAATAAAAATTATGTAGTTTTTCATTAATATAATACAAGATGTGGTATTTTTTTAACTTTTTTAGATTATTCATAATATTTTGTAATAATATTACAAAAAATATATAAAATTTATTATGCTATTATACGAATCACCACTAAAAATTCATTATAAAAATAATTCTTCATAAATAACTGAATTTATTAACTTATATTATAATAAATTATGTCTGGTGCCCACGAAGAGAATTGAACTCTTGGCCTCTCCCTTACCAAGGGAGTGCTCTACCCCTGAGCTACGTGGGCAAAATGAAACATTATTAATTATAATTTTTTAATATAATATCTTTTATATATTAAGAAATTAAACTTATAGAGAATAATTAATGAAAAATAAATCCTTTGAACGAAAAGAAAAATTAAATGATGCCTTAAGGAAAAACCTAAAAAGAAGAAAACAACAAATTAAGAAAAATAAATTAACTGATAAAAAATAAATGGACTCACTAATTATAAATGGCGGAAAAAAACTAATAGGTAATATTCCTATTTCTGGATCGAAAAATGCCTGCCTGCCAATGATGATAGCATCACTAATGACAGATGAAAAAATGACTTTAAATAACATAGCTATGTTATCAGATGTAAAGACGTTGATATCTATTCTAAAATCTTTAGGCACTAATATTGAGCATAAAAAAAATAATCTTTATCTTCACACAAAAGAAATAATTAATCATAAAGCATCATATGAGTTAGTAAAAAAAATGAGAGCCAGTTTTTGGGTTCTTGCTCCCCTTTTAGCAAAGAAAGGGTATGCTGAAGTTTCTTTGCCTGGGGGTTGCGCAATTGGAACAAGGCCAATAGATATTTATTTAAAAATGCTTAAAGGAATGAATATCAATTATTCAATAAATAATGGCTATATTGTAGCAAAAACAGAATCTCCTATTAAAGGTATAAACTTCAAATTAGAAAAAAAGTCTGTTGGTTGTACACATTTTTTTCTTATGCTTGCATGCTTAGCGAATGGAACATCCAAATTATCTAATGCAGCATGCGAACCTGAAGTGGTTCAGCTTGGAATGCTATTAAATAAAATGGGTGCTAAAATTAAAGGATTAGGATCAAAGAAAATAATCATTGAGGGTGTTAAAAAGTTAAACGGAACTAATGAAACAGTACCTTCAGATAGAATTGAAGCCGGAACTTTTGCAATAGCAGTCTCTGCAACTGGAGGGAAGATCAAATTAGAAAATACAAATTATGAAGAAAATAAATTACTATTCAGCATATTAGAAAAAACTGGATCAATAATTAATAAATCAAAAAATTCAATTACAATTCAAAAAACGAATGATGACATTTATCCAGTAAACATTAAAACTGGTCCATATCCTGGATTTCCAACTGATTTACAGGCTCAAATTATGGCACTTATGACAATATCAAATGGCAAATCTGAAATTAAAGAAAATATTTTCGAAAATAGATTTATGCATGTACAAGAACTTGTAAGAATGGGTGCTAATATTAAATTAGATAAAGATAAGGCATTTATAAAGGGTGTAAAAAAAATCAATGGAGCAAATGTTATGGCAACAGATTTAAGGGCTTCAGCTTCACTAATAATTGCCGGACTAGCTGCAACAGGTAAAACTACAATTAGTAGGATTTACCATTTAGATAGAGGATTCTATAATTTAGAAAGTAAGTTAAATAATTGTGGTGCGTCAATAAAAAGGATTAGTGAATAATGGATGAAGAATTAAAATTAAAAGCTTTTGATGAAGATGGACTGACTATTATTTCTTCATTGTGTCAAGATTCAATAATCAAAGAAAATGAGTACGATTATGATGAAAAATCCAAAAGGTTTGCTATTTTAATGAATAGGTTTTGTCACGAAGCAAGAGATAAACGAAGAATAAGAACCGCTATTCATTTTGACTATGTTGAAAACTTAAAAACAAAAAACATTAATAAAGATGATAAAGATGAAACGCTTGTTTTATTAGCAATTAAATTTGATGAAACAAAAAAACCAAGCGGGTCAATAACTTTAGAGTTTTCTGGAAATAAAGCTATTAATTTATTGGTAGAGAATATAGAAGTATTTCTCACAGATATTGGGGATCCATGGTTAACAACTAAAAAACCTAATCATGATAATGAGTGATGTTAAATTTACTAAGATATAAAGACGAAAATTTTCATATCCGTATTGCTGAGATTATAAACTCTAGGAAAAACTTTGATGAAGATATAACCAATCAAGTTAATGACATAATTTTGGATATAAAAAATAATGGCGATATAAGTCTTTTTAAATATATGTCTAAATATGACAATGTAGAATGTTCTGCAGAGAATATTTGCTATAGTAAGGAAGATATTTTATCAGCAAAAAAAAATTGCACGCAAGAAAGTTTTGAAGCAATCAAAATTGCTAAAAATCGTATTGAGGCATTTCATAAACATCAATTACCTGAAGATTCAATATATGAAGACCAAGAAGAAGTAAGTGTAAAGACTAAATGGATTCCACTAGATAGTGCTGGAATTTATATCCCAGGTGGTACTGCATCGTATCCAAGCTCAGTATTAATGGGTGTAATCCCGGCTCAAGTTGCTGGAGTTAAAAAAATATTTGCTACAGTTCCTTGTCCAAATAATGAAATAGATCCTCTTGTTCTGGCCACTTTAGATTTATGTGGAATTAAAAAAATATACAAAATTGGAGGCGCTCAGGCAATAGCTGCACTTACATGGGGAACTGAATCTGTTGACAATGTAGATATAATTATTGGGCCAGGGAATAAATGGGTTGCCGAAGCAAAAAAACAAGCTCTTTCAAATATAAATATTGATATGCTAGCAGGACCTAGCGAAATATTAATTTTAGCAGATGAAAATAATAGAGCAGATTGGGTTGCAGCTGATCTTTTATCTCAAGCAGAACATGATATTTCTGCTCAAGCAATTTTAGTTACTGATAGTGAAAATTTACTAGAAAGTGTTAATAAAGAATTAGTAAACCAGACAAAGGCTCTCGAGAGGAAAGATATAATTAAAAAAAGTATCGCTGAAAATGGCTATGGTATTCTTGTATCTAATATTAAGGACGCAATTGAGATTATTAATAATATAGCTCCTGAACATTTATCAATATTGTGTAAAGAAAATAATCAAATAGAAAACAAAATCACTAATGCTGGTGTTATATTTTCTGATGAATGGACTCCAGAATCCATGGGTGATTATATTATTGGCCCGAGCCACATTCTACCTACAAATGGGATGGCCAAAAGACAATCAGGCTTGTCTGTTTATAATTTCTTAAGACGTCAATCAACTATCTCAAGCAGTAAAAAAACTATAAATACTCTTGGTCCCTCAGCTATGTTATTAGCAGATTGTGAGGGTCTGGACGCACATGCAAATTCTATAAAAATAAGAATAAAAGATTCTTAAATGTCGGATCAAAATAAGAATTATATTAAGAAAATAAACTTAAATTACAAAGATGGTGAAAATTTAGCAGAATTTATTTCTTATGAAAGGCAAGCAGCTATTCACGATCTGATTAATGAAAATTCATTTTCAATAAATGAAGATAATATTGAGGGGCCATATATTATTGAGATAGAGATTAGCGACAATGTACTAATTGTAAACATAACTAATGATAATCAGTCATATTCACAAGTTCACAGAGCTCCAATTAATTCGTTAAAAAAGACTGTTAAAATCTACCATACAGCATGCAATTTGTATTTCGACTCAATTAAAAAAGGTTCAATAGATAAAATAGAAGAAATTGAGAAAAATAGAAGAAATATTCATAATGAAGGTGCGGATAAATTGATTAAAATTACTGAGGCAAATTTCACCATGGATCACAATACTTCAAGAAGAATGTTTACACTTCTATATTCCTTGTATATTTAAAACCAGAAATTTGACTATAAAAGATTGTTTGATATAAACGATAAAAGGAAAAAAATTGGCTAAAGAAGAATTACTAGAATTTCCAGGTGTTGTAACAGAGTTATTACCCAATGCAACTTTCAAGGTTAAATTAGAAAACGATCATGAAATTATTGCTCATACTGCAGGTAAGATGAGAAAAAATAGAATAAGAGTTCTTGCAGGTGACCAGGTAACAGTGGAAATGACTCCTTATGATCTAACAAAAGGTCGTATCACATATAGACATAAGTAGAGGAACTTATGGAATCCAAAAATTGTCCGATTTGTAAGAATTCTTCTAAAAAAGAGTACATTCCTTTTTGTTCAAAACGTTGCTCACAAATTGATTTAAACAGATGGTTGGGTGAAAAATATCATATTGGCATTAATGAAGAAGATGGTAGCAATAATTAAATTTAGGGTTGTGAAAAAGGTGTCTAAAAGTTTATATTGCATCATTCAATTTTTTAAATACGCCCAGGTAGCTCAGTTGGTAGAGCAGAGGACTGAAAATCCTTGTGTCGGTGGTTCAAATCCGCCCCTGGGCACCATTTAAGATAATTATTAAATTCTAATTTAAATCATAGTGTATTAATATTTTAAATTATGGATATTTCTTTTGAATTCTTTCCGCCAAGCTCTGATCAAGCTGAAACTGTATTATGGGAATCAATCAAACTACTTGAACCTTTGAATCCTGATTTTGTATCGGTAACATATGGCGCAGGAGGCACTACACGCGATAGAACACATAATTGTGTCAAAAAAATAATTGAAGAAACAAATCTTGAACCCGCAGCTCATCTAACATGCGTAAACTCTACTAAAGATGAGATAAAAGAAATAACTGATAGTTATAAAAAAATAGGTGTTAAACACATCGTTGCTCTTAGGGGGGACATGCCAAACTTTTTGGACTTTGAGCCACACCCTAAAGGCTATAAATCATCTATTGATTTAGTTAAAAATTTAAGTCAACAAGACTTTAATGTTACTGTAAGCGCATATCCTGAAAAGCACCCAGATGCCCTATCACTTGATCAAGATATAGAATTTCTAAAAAGAAAAATTGATGCAGGCGCAACTAAAGCAATTACTCAATTTTGTTTTGATTTTCAAATTATCCTTGCATATCGAGATCTTCTTCAAAAACATAATATAAACATCCCTATAATTCCTGGAATAATGCCAACTACTAATTTTAAAGGTATACAGAAAATGTCAAAACAGTGTTCAACAAGTATACCAAAATGGATCGAAAAAAAATATAATGGTTTAGAGGATAAACTTGATGAAAGAAAAAAAGTCTCTAAAGAAATTGCGGTAGATTTTTGTCAAAAACTTATCAGTAATGACTTTAGAGCAATACACTTCTATACATTAAACCAATCTGAATTAACTCTATCAGTTTGTCAAAGTTTGAATATTAGTGATGAATAATTAAATGAAATGGAATCGTAAAAAAAGAATTAAAGAATTACCAAAGCTTTTAAAAGAAAAAATACTCTTATTAGATGGAGCTATGGGAACTATGATTCAGGCTGAAAAACTTACAGAAGAAGACTATCGAGGTGAAAGATTTAAAGATCATAAGAAAAGTCTTTTTGGAAATAATGATATTTTATCTATCACTCAACCTGATTTAATTTCAAATATTCATTTAGAATTTTTAAAATCTGGAAGCTCAATTATTGAAACAAACTCTTTTTCATCTACAAATATTTCTCAGGACGATTATTTAATGAGTGATTTAGCTTATGAATTAAACTTTCAAAGCGCTAAAATTGCTAGAGATATTTGTGATAAATATGAAAAACAATTTCCTAAGGAGCCAAAATATGTTGCAGGCGCAATTGGGCCAACAAATAAGACTGCATCATTATCTCCAGATGTTGCAGACCCAAGCAAAAGAGACATAACATATGATGATCTCTATGAAAGTTACTATGAAGCCGTCAAGGGTTTAATAGATGGCGGAGTAGATTTAATTTTGGTTGAGACTATTTTTGATACTCTTAATGCGAAAGCTGCAATTAATGCTATTAAAACATTTTTCGAAGATAAAAAAATTGATCTTCCAATAATTATTTCTGGAACAATTACGGATCTTTCTGGAAGAACATTGTCAGGTCAAACAATAGAAGCATTCTGGAACTCTGTTAGACACGCAAAACCCTTTGCTGTTGGTATTAATTGTGCTTTAGGCGGAAAAGAAATGGCTCCTTATGTAGCAGAATTTTCTAAAATTGCCGATACACATATTTGTATCTATCCTAATGCTGGATTGCCAAATGAAATGGGGGAATATGACGAATCTCCGTTTGATATGTCCAATATCTTAGAAAATTTTGCAAAAGATGGTTATTTAAATATTGTTGGAGGGTGCTGTGGGTCAACACCGGATCATATAAAACAGATCTCTAAGCAAGTTAAAAAATACAGACCAAGAAAGTTACCAAAAATAAAAAATATTATGCGTCTTTCAGGACTAGAACCACTAAATTTAACTAAAGAAATACCTTTTGTGAATGTTGGTGAAAGGACAAATGTTACAGGATCCCTAAAGTTTAAAAAACTAATCTTAGAAGAAGATTATAATTCAGCTATAGAGGTAGCAAGACAGCAAGTTGAAAATGGAGCACAAATTATTGATGTAAATATGGACGAAGGAATGCTCGAATCAAAAAATGTTATGGAGCATTTTCTGAAAATTGCTTCAACAGAACCTGACATAGCTAAGGTGCCGTTTATGATTGATAGCTCAAATTGGGATGTAATTGAGGCAGGTTTAAAACATATTCAAGGCAAGGCTATTGTTAATTCTATTTCACTAAAAGAAGGAGAAGAGCAATTTATTAAACAAGCTAAACTATGTAAAAAATATGGAACAGCTATTATAGTCATGGCATTTGATGAAAAAGGCCAGGCGGACACAGAAGACAGAAAATATGAAATTTGTAAAAGAGCGTTCGATTTACTTACAAAGAAAATTGAATTTCCTGAGGAAGACATAATATTTGATCCAAATATTTTTGCTGTTGCAACAGGTATTGAAGAGCATGGGGATTATGGGAAGGCATTCATAAATTCTACAAAAAAAATTAAGAAAGAAATGAGAAATGTTCATGTTTCTGGTGGCGTTTCAAATTTCTCTTTCTCTTTTAGAGGCAATGACACAATAAGAGAAGCAATGCATTCGGTTTTCTTGTTTCACGCAATAAAAAATGGTTTAGATATGGGAATAGTGAATTCAGGTCAATTGTCGATTTATGAAGATATTGACAAGGATCTGAAAAGATCCATCGAAGATGTTCTTTTTAACAGAAATAAAGATGCTACAGAAAAACTCATTCAAATAGCAGAAAAATATAAAGGTACAAAAAATGAAATTGAAGAAAAAGAAGTAAAATGGAGAAATGAAAATGTATCTGAAAGACTTAAGTATTCTTTAGTAAAAGGTATAAGTGAATTTATTGTGAAAGATTCAGAAGATGCCAGACTTGAGTTCGGAAATCCTATAAAAGTAATTGAAGGTCCATTGATGGATGGTATGAATCATATTGGCGATTTGTTTGGCTCTGGACAAATGTTTCTTCCTCAGGTCGTTAAATCAGCAAGAGTTATGAAAGAAGCTGTTGCTTATTTAGAGCCTTTTATGGAAAAAGAAAAAAATAAGACCAAATTACATTCTGGAAAAATACTTCTTGCTACAGTTAAAGGCGATGTTCATGATATTGGCAAAAATATTGTTGGTGTCATTTTACAATGTAATAATTATGAGGTTATTGATCTCGGAGTCATGGTTTCAGGCGAAGAGATTTTGAAAAAAGCTATAGAAAATAAAGTAGATATGATTGGTTTATCTGGATTAATAACGCCTAGTCTAGATGAAATGTGCTCAGTGGCAAAAGAAATGGAAAAAAAGAATTTTCAAATACCTCTATTAATAGGCGGGGCAACTACAAGCAAAGTTCATACTGCAGTAAAAATTTCTGAAAATTATCTAAAAGGACAAACCTTTTATGTATCAAATGCAAGTAAGGCTGTTGGTGTAGTTAGCAACCTACTATCCAAAGATAAAAAAAGTGAGTTTACAAAAAATACATATGATGAATATTTGAAGATAAGGGAAAACTATAAAAGTGGTAAAAATAAATCTAGGAGATTAAGTATATCTGAGGCCAGAAGAAACAAATATAGCGCTAATTATAAAGAATACAATCCAAAAAAACCCTCATTCATAGGCAATAAAGTTTTTACAAATTACAATCTAGAAGAATTAAGAGAATATATTGATTGGACGCCATTTTTCCGTTCCTGGGATCTTCATGGAAGTTACCCAAATATTTTAAAAGATCAAACTATTGGTTCTACAGCAATGAATCTATATAAAGATGCCAATGATTTATTAGATGAAATTATTGATAATGATTTATTAAGTGCGAAGGGCGTGATTGGTTTTTGGCCTGCAAACAGTGATAAGGATGATATTATCTTATTTAATGATGAAAAAAGAGATTCAAAACTAGCTATTTTTCATACAATAAGACAGCAAGCTTCACATTCTACAGATAGACCAAATTATGCTTTGGCTGATTTTATTGCGCCATTATCAAAAAACGGGAAAATCAAAGATTATATTGGTGGCTTTGCACTAACATGTGGGCATGGAGAAAATGAATTATCTGAAAAATTTATAAAGGACTCTGATGACTATAACTCAATTATGACAAAAGCTTTAGCAGACCGATTAGCTGAAGCATTTGCTGAAAGAATGCACGAGAGAGTCAGGAAAGAATTTTGGGGATATTCACCAAAAGAAAATTTAAACAACGAAGACTTAATTAAAGAAAAATACAGTGGAATACGTCCTGCGCATGGTTATCCAGCCCAGCCTGATCATACTGAAAAAGGTAAATTATTTCAAATACTAGAGGCTACAAAAAATATTGATGTATCCTTAACTGAAAGTTTTGCAATGTCGCCTGGCGCTTCAATATCTGGATTATATTTTAGTAATCCAAAAAGTAATTATTTTGGAGTTGGTAAAATTAGCAAAGATCAGGTTAAGGATTATGCTAAAAGAAAATCAATGACTTTGTCGGAATGTGAAAAATGGTTAATGCCAATTTTAAATTACAAGTAAATAATAGTTTACTAAAAATAATAATAGCACTTTCTCTTGCAGTTTTTTTAAGTTCCTGCGGCTCTCCTACAACAGTGATTACAAGAGGCGATACATCGGTAATTGATAAAGAAAGAATAATAATGCAAGGCATTGCTTTGGATACTTATTATAAACGGTTCGAGAAACTCAACAACTTAACCTATCCCCTATTAACAAAATCAATTGAATTTTGTGGAAACCGAATAAAATATGATATTGGTTTAAAAACAATTTCACTTAATCAAATTGATAAAAGATTTCGAAAAGCTGCAAAGCAGAAATTATTAATAACAGAAAGTCAAAAAGTTCTATTCACTATTGATGACTCTCCTAGTGCTAAAGCTGGTATAAAATCTGGAGATATTATTTCGGAAGTAAGCACAGTCAATGAGCAATGGAAGAATGATGATATTTTTATAAATAATGAAAAAAAGAACTATTCTAAGGAAATCGTCAAAATTTCTGTAATACGTAAGAACGAAACAACGGAAAATGATCAGGAATTAGAATTATTAGAGCTTGAAATAATACCGAACAAAATTTGTAATTATGGCGTTGTTCTTTCACAAAACGATTCTCTCAATGCTTATGCTGATGGTAATAATCTATATTTAACAACAGGTATGCTACGATTTGTAGATGAAGATCGCGAATTACAATTTATCTTAGCCCATGAACTTGCTCATAATATTGAAGGACATATAGACAAAAAGGTAAATAATTCTATTTTAGGAACAATAATTGATATAGCAGCTGCGGGAGCAGGTATTGATACGCGAGGTAGTTTTGGTGCAATGGGAGCTCAAATGTATTCACAAGATTTTGAAAGAGAGGCAGATTATGTTGGCTTATATATTTTAGCTAAATCAAATATAGATTCCTCAAATATTGAAAATTTTTGGAGGAAACTTGCTGCAGAAAATCCTAGCTCCACTATCAACTATAATTCAACACACCCTACATCATCAGAGAGATGGGCCAATATAAGGGCTACACAAAAAGAAATTCAATATAAAATTAATAATAACCTTGAACTTTTACCTGAAAGAAAAGAAAAAGATTAATGCTTAATTCAATTAAAAACTGTTTCAATACAGAAGATTTTAGAAAACTTGCAAAAAGAAAACTTCCCTTTCCTGTATTTCATTATATTGACGGCGCAGCAGATGATGAAGTTACTCTGAGAAGGAATACTCAAGCATTTGAAGAAGTTGATTTAATTCCAAATGTTTTAAAAGGTGTTGAAAATATTGATATTAGTACTGAGATTATGGGGAAAAAGATTGATGCACCTTTGTTTTTTTCTCCAACTGCACTTCAAAGATTATTCCATTATGAAGGAGAGTTAGCAGTGGGTAAGGCAGCAGAAAAATTTAATACTTTTTTTGGTATATCCTCATTAGCAACAGTTAGCATAAAAGAAATAGGAAATAGATTCTCTTGCCCTAAATTGTTTCAACTGTATATCCATAAAGATAAAGGACTTAATGAAAGTATGATTGAAAAATGTAAGATCAATAATTTTGATGCCATTGCTATTACTGTCGATACAATAGTTGGCGGTAATAGAGAAAGAGATCTTTATACTGGATTTACTTCTCCACCTAAATTAGATCTCAAAAGTTTCTTAAGTTTTGCCTTTCACCCTGACTGGACTCTAAACTATTTATTTAGAAAGAAATTTGAATTACCTGAGCTTCAAGATTTTGTTCAAGAAGGAACCAATATAAATATTTCGATAGGGGATTATTTTTCCACTATGTTGGATCAAAGCATTACTTGGGATAGTATTTCCGATATCAAAAATAAATGGGGAGGTCATCTTTGTCTTAAAGGAATAATGTCTGTCGAAGATGCTAAAAAAGCAATCGATGTAGGGGCGACTGCAATTATGGTTTCTAATCACGGGGGTAGACAATTAGATGGTTCGCGATCTCCATTTGATCAACTTGCCGAGATTGTTGATGCCGTAGGAGATAAGATTGATGTCATTTGTGATGGAGGAATAAGGAGAGGAACGCATGTTTTAAAAGCCCTATCTTTAGGCGCCAAAGCATGTTCAGGAGGAAGAATGTACTTGTATGCTCTTGCAGGAAGTGGTCACAAAGGCGTGGAAAGAGCATATAGCCTTATTCAAGATGAAATCATTAGAGATATGAAGCTAATGGGGTGCCGTTCTTTAAAAGAACTTAATCGTAATAATTTAAGATTTAGATAATCTTTTTATTTTCTATAAATTAGTATAAGTAGAATATATGACTTTAATAATTAATCTTTTAACATACCTTGTTGGTATTATCTGGTTAGCTGCAGGATTATCAGGGGTAATTAACCCAGCGATTTTTACTGAAAGTGACTGGGCTAGCCTTCATGTTCAAATTACTGGTACGCTCGGTATGAGCGATATAAGATCCCTCGGAGGATTGTTTGCCGCTATAGGATTAGGCGTGCTTTACGCTACACATAATCCATCTGGAAAAAAAGGATGGTTTTCGGCATTCGCCCTTTTGATGTTAGGGTTAGCTATAGGGAGAACTGTCAGTCTTTATCTTGATGGCGCTGAACAAACTCAGATTATATTTGCAGCTTTTGAATATGGTTTTGCCTTAATTCTTTTTCTTAAATCAAGATATTAATTTTTAAGAAAATTAATTATATCTTTCCAAGCCTGAGCATCTTCCATAAAAAAACCATGACCACCTTCATAAAATTTTTTCTCAGATTTTGATATAAGTTTGTTTAAAATATTAATATTATTTTTTGGAGCAATGCCATCATATAAACCACCAGCAATAAAAGTTGGGCAATTTATTTTTACAATTTCCTTACAAACATCATGATATTTTCTCGCATCAAGTTGAAGTAACTTTCCTATATTTTCTTTACTATCAGTTCCTCTCAAATAATTTTTAATCTGATCTACAATTGTATTATATGTTTCAGGGTTATCTTTTATAAATTGATCATTAATCCTTAAATCAGATAATGAAATAAATTTCTTCGTGTATTCGAGATCATCAGAAATCTTTTCAAGTTCATGCAGAGGATAAGAATGGTATTCTTTTCCACCTGGAGAAGTGCATACTAAAACTAATTTTTTAACTATCTCTGGATAATGTATAGCAAAATGTTGTGCAACCATACCGCCAAAACTCACACCAATAACATAAGTTTCTTTATGTCCTAATGCGTTCAGTAAACTGAATGCATCATCAGCATAGTCTTTCATTGTATAAGGTCCATTAGGTTTTTGAGATTGCCCCAATCCTCTTTGATCATATGCTAATAATTTAAAATTATTCTTTAGATCATTATCAAAAGCGTTTGGTGATAAACGGAGATCTCCACCCGTACCAGAAATAAATAGAAGATTCTTACCTTCTCCTTTAATTTCATAATAAAACTTAATTCTTTCCGTTTTCAAAAAGGGCAATGATTATTTCTCTATAAATGGTGACAATATATCTTCTGCAATCATCTCACTTTTTATATTTTCCCTACCAACCCAATCATCTACTGTTTGATGATAGTAGTATATTCGCCTTTCTTGATAATTTAATGGCATTTTTTCAAAAACCCCGGAATCATGGGACTTTTGCATTGGTTCTAAATTTTTAAAGTCTTCTTCCATTATTGAATAAAAAGAGGTTTCCTGATCAATCCAATATTGTGGTTTCTCCTTACCTTCCCATTTCGGGCCTAATTGTAAATATTCAATTTCAGTTTCACGAAGACTTTTCGGCCAAAAAAGAATTGCAACATAACCGGAAGTATCTGTAGGAGTAATAAAATTAGGAAACATTGCATAAGCAACATTTGTTTCAGCATGAATACTGTCACATGTTTCAATAAATGGAACAAAATCTTGTCCTTCAGCACCTAACATTCCTCCATCGAGATTTATTCTTTTTGGAGTAACCATTCTTGAATGACCGTTTTTTAATAAGCCTGCTGCCATGCCATTCCCATCTAGTAAAATATTAACTGTATCTTTATGAATAGTTGGAGAATGATAAACCTCCATAAAGGCATCTAAGCATGTTTTCCAATTAGCTTTTACAAGAGTGCTATTTTTCCAAATTGTTTTTAATTCTGAACTTTTAAAACAATCCATCTCTGAGGCTACTGGCTCTAAGAATTCCTTAAGACTACCAGGGTCTTTATCTTGAAGTGATATAAAAATCCATCCATCCCATGTATCACAATGAACTTGTTTTAGCCCTCTGCAAGAAAGATCTAATTCTAAAAAATCTCTTTCATCAGGAACTCTTAATAAAGATCCGTCAAGATCGTAAGCCCAGCTATGATATTGGCATTTAAGCAATTTTGTTGAGCCTTGCTTTTCCCTAACAACTGGGGCACCTCTATGAGAACATGTATTGTAAAAAGCCTTAACGCTTTTATCCTTCTGCCTGACAATCAAAATATCTCTTTGTAATTTATCAAATATTTTAAAATCTCCAGGATTAGGAATTTCATCCTCCCTAAAAATCATTAGCCAAGATTTTAAGAAAATATTTTTAAATTCAAGGTCAAAAAACTCTTGATCTGTATATCTTTTACCTGAAATATCAGGAATCTTAGGAAATCCATCTGGATATGAGTTTCGTTTGTACTCATATTCAATTTGCTTCCTTACTTCATTTATTTTTTTTGTTTTCATGCAAGTAAATATAAAAAAACTACATCATTTGTAAATATAATTAACTTAAAATTAATTATTTCTTTGTTTAATCGCTTCCAAATTAGACTCGTGCTTGTCACGATTAATTTTATAAAGACTAAAGAAGTAGACGGATATTAAATAAAATAAAATATAGATAGGTAAAAAAAGAAAGACAACATTTACTAATATATTGTCATCTACTTCGTTTGGCTTAGCTCCCTCGGGTAAGCCTGCAATTGAAGTTACTAAACCTGCTAAAAATATACCAACACCTGAAATAGCTTTTCCAGAAAAACCTACAGTGGCAAAAAATAAACCTTCTGATCTTCTTTTCGTTGCTAACTCAGAATCTTCTACAATATCTGCTATCATGGAAGATACTAATATTGTTGATGCTACTGCTGTCATAACTTCAAGAAAAAAATAACCGCACATGATCCAAAGTAAATCATATGAACCAAATTCAGGCATATAACCATATATTCTTAGTAAATATGGAAAGGGAACAAAAAATATTGCTATAAGAGAAGAGTAAATTGCACCCCTTCTCTTACCAATTTTTTTTGACAAGTAAGTCGATAGTGCAACAGCTCCAAAAATACCTGGGATAACTCCAACAACACCTGCAATACCTATTTGTGTAGATGAAAAGCCCCAAAAATAAGTATTAAAATATATATTTAATGCTGCTGAAAAGCCTGCGGCCATACCTGAGAAAATACCGCCTATAAAAAGCACTATAAAAGAGGTATTTAATAATGTATGACGCAATTCTTTTTTTATATCGTCAAAATTTTCATTCTTAACTGGCTCTTCTAAATTTGGAATAATTTTATGTAANCCTGCTGAGGATAAAAGCATTGAGCCAAATATTAACCAAGCGCCTACAACACCATACATTTGGTGACCNGCAGGGTTTAATTGTCCATCAGGATAAGCAATTGTTGGCGTGAGAAATANAAAGTAATTAAGTAAAGACATTGCGTTACCGCCCATCCAGCCAAAGAAGTAACGAATGGACATTAATTTTGTCCTTTCATCATATCCTCGCGTTATTTCAGGGCCTAAGCTCTGATTAGGTATCTCAAAAAGAGTTGTGCTTGTTCTAACAAAAATAGTCATTACAAGGAGATATATAAATAAATTTATATCTTCAGAAAAAGAAGGCGGATTCCACAACAAATAAAAACTTAAAGGTACAGGAAGAAGAGCTGCATACATATAAGGATGTCTTCTTCCAAATTTGGAGCGCGTATGATCTGACGCATAACCTATTAGCAAATCAGAAACGGCATCTATTATGAGCGCAATAGCAATAGCTAAAGATGCCATCCACCCAGGTAAACCAAGAACAATATTATAATAAAATAAAAGGAACCACCCAAAGGCGTTATTCTTGATTCCAAAAGCAACAGACCCTAATCCATATAACATAAAATTTTTGTTACTTTTCATTATGCTTTCTTAATTTTTAATGATTTTTTTTTGCAGTTTCTGCAGATACTTTTAATTCTTCTGCAATATTAATTGCTTCCTCTGGAGAAAAATCCATAGGAATCTCGATCTTATCTGAAGATACAAATATTCTTACCATGCCTTTGTTAGTTGGACCAATTTGTAAATCTGCAACGATATCACTTTTTTTATTAATTCCAGAGTTTTTCATATGAAACCTAAATTTTTAATTATCCTCTAATTTTGCTACTGCAGCGGCCACTGAAGCATCTATTTCATGACTTCTAGGATTTCGTCTAAGTGTTAAACCACCATTAACTTGTAGGTTTTGACCAGATAAAAAACACTCATCGCTACATAAAAAGACTGCGGCAGCAGCAACATCTTCAGATGTTCCAATTCTTCCAAGCGGATATTCTTTTTTAAATGCATCTTCAAGGCCAGGAGCCGCCATAGCGTCGGAGGTCATTGGTGTTGCTGTTAAACCTGGTGAAATGGAGTTTGCTCTAATACCTTTCTCACCAAACTCATTTGCAATGGTTCTTATAACATGATCGATTCCAGCTTTTGTTCCCATATATGCAGCATGATTATCAAGCATAATAGTTGCTGTGGCAGAAGAAATTTGAATAATACTTCCTCCATCTTTCATCGCTGGGATACATGATTGAAAAAATTGATAAGGACCTTTGAATTGAAGATTCATAATTTTTACTAGATCTTCTTCTGTGCTTTCTAGAAAGGGTGATAAATAACCCCAGCCAGTAGCTTGAACTCCGACATCAAGCTTTCCATGAAGATCTAAAACTTTAGATGTCATAGCATCAATATCTTCTTTCTTTGTGATATCACAAACAACATAATCTCCGCCTACTTCATTGGATATTTCTTTAAGAGAGTCTTCGTTTCTGCCTGCTACAACAATCTTAGCGCCCTCTTGAGAAAATCTTCTAGCCATTACTTGGCCCATATTATCTTTTCCAGCCGCACCTAAGATTAGTGAAACTTTACCATTTAATTTTCCAGACATTCTATTCCCCTATAATTAATAAAAAATTAAAATTATTTCCTATCAGGAAGATGTAAAAATAATGCTACAATTCCTGCAATAACACATAGAACCACATTTATAGAAAAAGCCAAAGAATAATTACCATAGGTATCATATAGCCAACCTGATAATGGTGCAGCCGTTATTTGCATTGGCACCATAAATGGCCCTATTAATCCTCTGGCCTTACCAAAGTTAGCATTACCAAAGGCTATAGCAAAAGTTGAGTTTAGAAGCGGAATGGTACCACCTAGACCTAAGCCCATTACCATTACGGCCAGTAAAAGCATAACTAAATTTGTAGCAAAAATTAAAATAGCGATGCCAAGACCATGGAAAAATAGAGATATTAATATTGTTCTTCTTGCGCCAAGATTATCAAGCAATCTTCCAAAAACTATTTTACCCATAGCTGCATGAAAAGCTGCCACGGAATAAATCCAAGAAGCCTGCAAAGGGCTGTAGCCCAGATCTTGTGAAAATATAGGAATATGAGTATAAACGCCAAGATTTGCACTCAATTGAAGAGTAAAAATTATTGTTAAAATCCAGAAAATACTATTTGAAAGAATATCCTTAAAGGACAAAACATCAGCACTAGAAACTTTATCTGCTAAGGAATCTCCTTCTACACCATCAGGAAACTGTCCTACATCCTCTGGTTTATCGATAAAAAATTTATATGCGGAGATAGAACATATAATTAGAACAAATGAACCAAAAACAAGATAAGCGCCTCGCCAAGAAAGATTTGAAATTAAAAAGACAGCAATTGGAGGAATGATTACTCCAGAAAATGATAATCCAATTGATGCATATCCGAGCGCAGTACCAATCTTTTCATTAAACCAATTTGCAATCAATTTTGAGGTACTAAGATTGCCAAAGATAACCATACCTAATGCAATCACAACGCCATATACGAGTAAAAATTGAAAAAATGTTTGTGTAACTGAGAGCAAAATAAAACCCAGTCCGAATATCAAGGCTCCAATAGTTAAAACTTTTTTTATTGGGAACTTATCAAGTATATATCCCAAAAGTGGAGAATAAATACCAGCTGCCAAAATAGTCATAGATACCGTTAAAGAAACAAGAAACCTACTTGCTGAAAATTCTTCCTGAATGAAACCAAAAAATACGGCATAAGCATAAAAAGCAAGGCCTGCTGAGAAGAAATCTACAAGATTTGCGCCTGCTATCATACGCCAGCCATAAAATTTTTGTTTTAGTGTTTCAGTGGACATAAATTATTCTTTAAGTGAAATTTAGAATAGAAATTTAATAACCTATTAGAAAGAACTTTTTTATATTAATGTTATCTTGTTACTACTAAAATAAGGAAAAAAAATGCCTGAACTAAAAATAGACCCTCACAAAAGCTGGCTACCTTTAAGAGAAAAAGCGAGTGAGACTGAAAACTTAAATCATAAAAAACTACTAAATGAAGTAGCAAATCATATGGAGGCAGAAATCAAAGGACAATTAGAACCTTTAATGAATACCCTTACATCAGAACCTGTTTACCATTTTTGGAGAGTAAGTGATGTGAATATGATTCTTAATGGTTATGAGGAAGTTTCTGGTTTTTACAGTAATATGTTCCAAAATGGTGGTGAACAATTTGAAGTCGTGACAAAGCGAATCATCGTAAACGATGACGGCGTTATTACCGAAGGTAAGGTTAAGCAAGTTTACACAAAAGATAATTTAAAACTCATGGGATTAACAACAGATACTTTCGGGGAACTTGATAATAGTGATTTGTGGTTAAGCAATACTCAGTTAATTACAGTATGGCCATCTGATCCAGATTTAAAATTAGTTGGCGAAGATATATATTTTGGAGAGAATCCGATGGAAACTCTAAAACCAATCAACGAAGATGAAATTCCTGATTATTATAAAATAAACTAGCTTTTTGTCTTATATGTCCAAGCTGAAATAGGAATGCTGAGTAAATACATTATTCCAATTACATTTATTGCTATCCATAAGAAGTTTATGAGCGATAGATAAATGAGAAAAAAGAACATTGAGAAATATAAATAATTTTTTCTGCTTATTTTTATTTTAAATTGTTTTGAAGAAAATGTTGGTAAGTTACTTATTAATAAAAGACCAATAATTAAAATATAGATACTTAAAAAGATTTCATTTTCTTTAGCCCAATTAAAACCTAAAAAGCTTTGTACTAGAGGTAAAATTAAAAGACCACAACCTGCTGGAGTTGGAATACCACTGAAAAAACTTGATATATCTTCAGCGTTATCTTTATTTAAATTAAAAACCGCAAGTCTTATACATGAAAATACAACAAATAAAAGTAAGGCTATCGAACCTATCACTTCATTCTGATTAATAAGACTCATATAAATGAGAATACACGGAGCTACTGCGAAAGACAGAAAATCCGATAAAGAATCAAGTTCAGCGCCTAACTCTGATTCACTTTTCAGAACTCTAGAAAAAAAACCATCCAAAGCATCACATGCTGAAGCCAAAAGAAGACATATAACACTTACTTCAAAATTATAATCTAAAGAAAACCTAATAGAGCTTAAGCCAAATGAAAGACCTGCAAGAGTTATAAAATTTGGTATTTGTGATTTAAAATCTATTTTATTTATTTTTCTCATAAACTATCTTTCAGCAATAATTGTTTTACCAGCAACAACAATATCATTTTGATTAACTTT
>PBRS01000011.1 GCA_002726005.1 Rhodobiaceae bacterium | reverse complement strand
TTGACATACAATATTATGGCAAACTACTTTCAACCTCTTGCAAATGGTGCCGAATTAGATTTTAGAATTTCTTATTCTTATACAGATGACTTCTATAATAATGCTCTTATGACAGAGGCAATTAAAACTGACTCTTACGGTCTATTAGACGCTAGCGTTTCATATACTTTTGCTCAAAGCGGGCTTAAGTTAACTGTATTTGGTAAAAATATTACTGATGAGGATTATCATGACTTTGCTCTAGATAATGCTCTAACGAGTCTAACATGGGGTGGAGTTCCTGATACTTATGGTCTTCGCCTAACATATTCTTTTGATTAAAAAGTTTGGATCGCCTGATATTTTTAGGTGATCCACTTTCTTTTCAAGTTTAAGTACCACAAAAAGTTTGCAATACTTTTTCATTGTCATTTGGTGGCATAAAGTATTCGTCAGCTATATTTATTTGAGAGTCATAAGGATTTTTCAAAATTTGGATATATTCTTTAATTGTTTCTAAATCACCCTCTTCGGCTTTTTTTAAAGCTCTTTCAACTAAATGATTTCTAGGAATAATTTTTGGATTATTGGTCTCCATTATCGTTCTTGCATTTTCAAAAGACTTTAAATCTTTTTCTAATCTTACTTTCCATTTTTTATACCAAGATAAAAATTCTTCAGCTTTAAAAAATTCATCATCTGGTAAAGTGTTTTCACTTAATAATCTAAATGTATTTGTAAAATCAGCTTTATGTTTTTGCATAACATCTAACAGTTCACTTATTAAATCTTTATCTTCATTCTCTTTAGTTAATAAGCCTATTTTCAATCTCATCATATCAAGCCATTTGCTTTGATATAAATCTGCAAACATATTTATAGCTTCCTCAGCTAATTTCAGAGCGTTTTCTTGTTTATCACTTATTAAAGGTAATATTGTTTCAGCTAATCTAGCTAAATTCCATTGAGTAATTATAGGTTGATTGACGAAAGAATATCTTCCTTGATGGTCAATAGAACTAAATACCGTCAAAGGATCATAATGATCCATAAATGCGCAAGGGCCATAGTCAATTGTCTCACCAGATAATGCTACATTATCAGTGTTCATTACCCCATGAATAAAGCCTATTCTCATCCAATTAGTAACCAAATCTGCCTGCTGCTCAATTATTGCATACAAGAAATCAAGTGCTTTACTTTTAGATTCTATAAGATTTGGAAAATGTCTTTCTATTGTGTAATTAAGAAGTTTATTCACTAAATCTTTATCTTCTTGAATAACTGCAAACTGAAATGTTCCAACACGAATGTGTGATTTAGAAATTCTAGTTAATATTGCGCCCGGATATTTTTGTTCTCGAATAACTTCTTCCCCGGTTTCAACTACTGCAAGACTTCTACATGTAGGAATATTAAGATAATGCATAGCTTCACTAACTATATACTCTCTCAACATTGGTCCGATTGCAGCTAATCCATCTCCATTTCGAGAGTAAGGTGTTGGACCTGACCCTTTGAACTGAATATCAAATCTTTTATCACCTAACACATGTTCACCTAATAAAATTGCTCTTCCATCTCCCAATATTGTAAAATGGCCAAATTGGTGACCAGCATAAGCTTGCGCAATAAGTGAAGATCCTTCTGGAATTGTGTTTCCACTGAGTAAATTTGATATATCTTCAGGCTTAAATGATGAAAAATCAAATCCTAGTTCAGAACAAAGGTCATCATTAAAAATTGCTAATTTGGGTGATATTACTTTTTTGGGTTTCACATATGAGTGAAATTCAGAAGGCAAATTCATATAAGTATTCTCAAAGTGAAATATATTATTCTGCAATCTAATCTCTTTTTTTAGTTGATATCTTTTACTTCTACAAACCTGTAAATAATAGCGTACCTCATCCCAATTCTTTTTTCATGATTTATTTTTTATTGTTTCAAAAGCTTGCAAAGCACTTTTTCTGGATTCCTTAATATCAACAATTGGCAAAGGGTAATCTTTTCCTAATTCTAAATCAGCCTCATTTAGAATATTTGAAGAAGCCTCCCATGGGTTAAAAAGATATTTATTTGGTAATTTTGATAATTCTGGAACCCATTTTTTTGTGTAAACTCCATCTTCGTCAAAATTTTGCCCTTGGGTAATAGGGTTAAAGATACGAAAATATGGTGCGGCATCAGCTCCGCTGCCGGCAATCCACTGCCAACCGGCAGTATTATTGGCTTTATCTGCATCAACGAGACAGCTGTTAAACCAAGCATGTCCATAATGCCAATGAATTAATAGGTTTTTAACTAAGAAAGATCCTACAACCATTCTTACCCTATTATGTATATAACCTGTCTCCCACAACTCTCTCATGCCAGCGTCAATAATTGGATATCCTGTCAAACCTTTCTGCCAAGCCTGTAAATGCTCCAAATTATTTATCCACGGAAAATTATCAAATTTCTTATTAAGATTTTCTTTTTCCATAAATGGGAAGTGATAAAGTAAATAATAAGAGAATTCCCTCCATCCTAATTGACTACAAAAATGATCTATATTTTTATCTTCTTTTAATGACCTAGCAGCATACCAAATCTGATTAGAGGATACCTCTCCAAACCTAATATGAGGTGATAGCCTAGAGACATTTTTTTTAGATGGAAAATTTCTTCCATCTTTATAATTATCGATGCCGTCTTCAAGAAATAAAGATAATTTTTTTTGGGCAACTTTTTCGCCTGTATCCCAGTGTTCATTAAGTTTATCGTACCAGTTAAAACGATTTAAAAGATTTAAGGATTTAGTATCCTTTGAACCATTAATTTTAAAATAATTAATCTCGTTTGGTTTAGGTAATGGAAATCTTGGTTCTATTTGATTCAAGCAGCCATTTCTATAAAATGGAGAAAATACTCTATATGGAGATCCGTCTTGCTTTGCAACTTGCCAAGGCTCCCATAAAAGTAATGAATTAAATGTTTTAACTTCAATATTATTATCTTCTAAATATAATTTTAGATCTTTATCTCTTTGAATAGAGTATGGGTCGTATGATCTATTCCAATAAACACCTTGAATATCATTTTCTGAAATAATTGAAGTAATGATTTCTTTGTAATCGCCCCTAAAAAAATAAAGGTTGTTATCTAGAGATTTTTTTAATTTTTCTAATGATTTTTGTAACCACCAGTTTTGAGCAGAATCATTATGTAAATCAGATTCATCAACAATATATATTGGGATAACATGACCAGCCTTAGATGCTTCAGTAAGTGCTGGATTATCAGATAAGCGAAGGTCATTCTTAAATATGTGAATAATTCTCTTTGTCATGCAGTGATTTCTTTACCCTCCCAATCAAAAATCTTACCGGTGTCATCAGGAACTATACTATCTATAACCTTTGTTAAATAATTAATGGATTGGGATGGTGTAAAAATTTTTCCTTTAGGTGCTCCTCTCTGAAAAGGCTTTGATAAATTTGTATCGACCGTCCCGGGGTGAAGACCTATTAATTTTGCAGTCTTATCCTTTCTTGCCAATTCAATTGCTGCAGTTTTAATTATCATATTAAGAGCTGCCTTTGACGCTCTGTAGGCATACCAACCACCAATTCTATTATCAGATATACTACCTACTCTTGCAGATAGAATACCAATTAAGGCATTCTCATTTCTTCTAATAAGAGGAAAAAAGACCTTGAGAAGTAAAGCTGGCGCAAAAGTATTTACATTAAATATTTTTTGAAAATTATGTAAATCTATGGATGATATTGTTTTTTCAGGTTGTAGATCATCATCATGAAGAACTCCAGATGCAATAATTACTTTATCTAAACTATCTTTTGGAATAGAGGTTGAAAGCTTTTCGTAACCATTCTTATCAGTGAGATTTATATCTAGATTGACTATTTTTTTATCTTCCACATTATTTTTAGATCTAGAAATAGAATAAACTCTACCTGTATTATCATCAGATACATAATATTCTAAGAAAGCTTTTCCGATAGAGCCAGTTGTTCCAATTATTGCTACATTTTGCATTGAAAGACCTTGATTAATTTATTTATATGGTAGTAAAAATTATTAAATCAAGCATCTTAATTATTCTCTAAAAGTAAGCGCATCATTGAGTTAGCAAGGTTTTTTGAGGAGTTGATTATAGCTGCTCTATCAGTGTCATCACCAACCTCAAATGTAATTGCTGGTATGCCGTATGAAGAATTAAAATAATTTTTTGCTACTCCATTCTCCATATTCTTTGTAGGCTTAATTGCAAATTTATAATCATTTCTATCTGATGAATGCTCCAAAAGCCAAGCTTGTGCAAAATTATATCCAGCAGTCTCTAATTCATCCTGAATATAAAAAATATTTTTAAATGTAGAGTGAAAATCAATCATAAGGACAATTTCATTATCGTTCAAAATTTTTCTTATATCATCATAGATTATTGAAGTTTCTATTTGTGAAAAAAACCCCCAATCTCTATTCAAATCTTTTTCCCTCAAATTATGCCTCCAATGACCTAAATCTACTCCATCTGGATTCACTAGAGGATAGCTTATAATATTGTAATTATTCAAAAAATCATCCGATAGAGCATTATCATCCAATATTTGTTCGATAAAAGCTTTTAAAGCAAAAGCACCAGTAATTTCTGGAGGATGTTGCCTACCAATTAAGAAAATATATGGATTTTCGAAATCATTTTCTATTAAGATTTTATTAATTGAACGACCTCCTGAAGTATTACCTAATTCAGATATCGTAACATTCTTAATATCTCTTATTATTTCATACCAACTATCATACCACGCAGATGACAATATTTCCTGAGCAGAAATATAGGTATAATCACTATTAGCCTTAAAAGTTAAAATAACTTTTTTGCCATTATCCTCTATTTTAACCTTATCCATATCAATTTTTTTCCAATTAATAAGGTCATTGCTTATCTTAGGATGATATCTGTGCTCAAATTTTTCGTAAAATAATTCTATATAAATTTCTTCCTGATGAGCTGACTTTCTAAAGGCAAACCAAGGGCTTGGATTACTAACAAAGTTATCTTCTGGGCTTAAATATAATCTAATTGAGTTTTTTTCTAAAACTTCACATTTTGAAAAATTTGATGATAAAAAATCGCGATCAATTTTGAAAATTTCTGTTTCACAATTTGATGGAGTTGCATTTAATGAACTAAATAAAAGGATGGCCAAAATAGGTAAAATGTTAACAAAATATCTTAGCGCTGAATGATTTTGAGCTATTTTCATTTCTAAAAGTCATATTTTATATCAAAATAATAGTATCTACCTAAATTATCATGTAAATCAAAATAATAACCAAAGATATCAGACGAAAGAGGTGCTCTTTCATCAAAGATATTATTAATGCCAAATCTCAATCTTGTCTGATTTGAATTTCTGTTAATTGTATAATCTAAATATCCACTAACTTTATTATATTCATCAATTCTCCAGTACTCACCATCTTTGGCTCTAACGCGAGTTTGGACAAAATCACCGGTATGTTTTAAGAATAAGCCAGCACCCCAATTATTTAATTGCCATAAAAGTTTTAAATTTGCTTGAATTTCAGGTGATCCATCTTTTTTTAATAAATCAGAAAAACCCTGAATTGAAAATTCTGAAGGAATAAGTCCTTGTTTCTGAGCTTCTAATAACTCAGACACATCTGGTCCAGCTTTTTGAATAAATTTGTCAATCTTAGTAGCATTAACAGATATATTAAAGAATCCAAATTTAGATGAAAAATTATAATCAATACCCAAATCAAAGCCACTAATAATTCTTGTATCTAAGTTTCGATAAAAATCTTCAACCCTTGTTATCGCCCCAACTGGACACAAGCCCACGTTTAAGAAAGATTCTGCCTCAGATGGATCAATGCTTTCTCTAATTACATTTTCATTAAATTTAACATTTGAACAATTATTTATATCATTACTATTTAAACGTAAGATCAGGTCTGACAAAATTAAATTATTTTCTCCGAATAAACCTATAGTATCTTCTTTTTCAATCTCCCACCAATCAAGAGAGAAATTTAAATTCTTTATAAAACTAGGATTGTAAATCAATCCTATCGAAGTATTTGTCGAATTCTCAGGCTTAAGTTTCTTGCTGCCTTGGGCTACTCTTTGAATAGAATAATCGCAGTCATCAATTTGACCTTGGGATCTTATCTGTTGAAGACATAAATATGCGTCATCTCTAGATAACTGCCTTGATACAATACTCTCATTTATTTGTATTAAATTAGGAACTCTAAAGCCCTTTGATAAACTACCTCTTATAAATAAATCCTTAGTGACTTCCCATCCAATAGCTATTTTTGGTACTGATTTTGAACCTATATCTGAGAAATCCTCATACCTACCAGCAATTTGTAAATTTAATGACCTTATTAACGATATATTCATTTCCTCAGATACAAGAGGTACTAAAAATTCTGTATAAACAGAAAAAACATCCCTTTTTCCAGAATTGTCAGGTGTAGGACTAGAATTCATTACATCACTTACAAAAGGAAATGTATCTCCATCTTTATCTGTATATTTTATAGCGCCATCTAATCTTGGGTCCCTATCATCTTGAAATTTATCTGATCTAAATTCTAAACCACCCGCAAAAGAAACCTGACCTGATCTCAAAGAAAAAATAGAATTATTAATAATCTTAAAATCAATACTATTAAGTTCTCTTTCCCCTTTTCTATAAACATCAATAATTGCATTTTCTATTGAAGAATCTCTGCTTGGAGTTCCGTCTTTTCCAGTTGAAATGTAATTTATATAATTACCACCTCCGTTAAATGGGTTATAAGCATTCGGATTAGATAAAGCTAATGCTTCTTCAACAAGTTTATTTGATAACCTATTTGAAGTAATATCATCTGTATTGGCCTTTGAACTAAATACAGCAGTTTCCCAATTCCAATTTCTAAACTCACCCTTTAGTCCAAAAAGAATTCTATATGTATCCTTTTCAACATTTACAATTCTAGGGCCTATATCAACATACCTATACCAATCAATAAGAATCGGTAAACCTTCATCGGGTATGCTCTGAGAAACGTCCTGACCAGAAATATCATATACGATACGATTTGGATTATTAGTGCCATCAGGAAAAGTAAGCGGGCCAAAAGGATTCCAATAGTTATTCGCTGGAACAATTATTCTAGATGTAGAAAAAGCTGCTGACGGACTGTTGTTTTGGGTTGTATCAGACTTATAATAGAGAAAGTCTGAAAAAAAACTTAGCTTTTCATTTAAATCATAATCAAATGATATAAAAAGATTGTCTCTTTTAAGTTTAGAGTAAATCCATCTTTCTGAATTCATATTATATCTTTTTGTGGCTGTATCAGCTGCAATACATGAATCATCACTAATTTTAACTTTACATTTTGGATCGCTTGCAGGAAAAATTTCAAATTCACCTGCACTATCGGTCAGGCCGTAAAGGTTAAAAAATTCAAGATTTCTCACACTTGGTATGACATCAAACTGACCATAGGGTGAGTTCGTCGAATCTCTGCGAAATCTTGTGCTATCCCACTTTGTTCCAGAAATTTCGGGAAAATTACGCCAATCCGAAACGCCCATTCTTTCATCTTCACTGGCTCTTATAGGATCTCTATCATATAAACTATAAAAAAGAGTAAGGTGACCTTTTCCTCCATTTATTTCAGAACCGTATTTGAATATAAACCTGTTATCAGATCGAGCAAAATTTTCAAACTCTGAATATTTTGCACTCACAGATAAACCATCATAATTTCTGTCAAGAACTGTGTTCACTACTCCGGCAACAGCATCAGCTCCATAAATCGCAGATGCACCATCCCTCAAAACTTCAAGTCTTTCAATGCCTCCTATTGGAAGAGTATTTGTGTTAACTGAATTTACTGGAATAAAACTTCCGCCTACAGATTCTGATTGAAAACCTGGAGAGTTAATTATTCTTCTTCCATTTAATAATACTAAGGTATTTCCGGTCCCTAAATTCCTGAGGTTATAAGCGCCAATATCTCCTCTTGCACTATTTACACCGGCAATAGCATTTCCTGCATCATTAAACTTATTTGTACCTTGCTGGATTATGCTTCTAAGTAGTTCATCGCCAGAATCAATTCCCAAAAGATCAATTGTCTCAGAATCAATATATGTTGTTGGCAATAGATTATTTATATTTTTATCAGATAATCTTGAACCAATAACAATAACTTCCTCAACTTCTTCAATTTGATTATTCTGTGATAAAGCATAGTCTTGAGATAAGACTAGAATGAAAGCTATTAATATATATTTATATATGGACATATCCTCTTTAATTAAGTGAAGTAAAAGTTTAACAATTAAATAAAGTAAATTTAAAAATAAAACTAGTCATATTAGATAATATTTTAAGTGTATATTTGATATTATTATTTTATAAAAAAATTATGCAATTTGAAGATTATCTGAATAAAATTAAGAATTTTACTGATGACATTCTCATTCCTAATGAAGAACAATTAGAAGATGATGGAGAAGTATCAGATTCAATCATGAAAAAGATTATAGAAAATGATCTTTTTGGTATTTCCATTCCAAAAAATTATGGTGGCCTAGGTCTAAGCATGAAAGAGCAAATTTTACTCACATTCGAATTTACGAGAGCTTCAGCAGTCTACAGATCACGTTTTTCTACAACTATAGGTCTTTGTTCACAGGCTTTACTTGATTTTGGAACGGATAAACAGAAAGACACATATTTACCCTTAATGGCAACTGGAAAGGCAGTTGGATCATTTGCTCTAACAGAGCCTAATGCCGGAAGCGATGCTTTATCGCTTGAAACCTCTGCAAAAAAAGATGGGGAAGAATATATTATTAATGGAACAAAAAAATATATAACCAATGCTCCTTATGCTGATGTTTTTCTAGTAATGGCAAAAACTAATCCCGATATTGAGGGCTCTGAGGGAATATCTTCATTTCTTGTAGATTCAAATTTAGGAGGGATAGAAATAGGCGAAACGCCTAAAATGCTGGGACAAAAAGGTTCGGCTTCTCCTGAAGTTTATTTCCAAAATTGTAGAGTAAATAAAGATGCATTACTTGGAGAAAAGGAAGGCGGAGGTCTCAAGCCTGCTCTCAGGGGCATTAATCATGCTCGATTACATGTAGCAGGAACTTGTGTTGGACAGGCTAAAAGACTTATTAAAGAGTCTATTTTATTTGCAAATAATAGAATTCAATTTAATAAGCCAATTTCTCAAATGGCATCTGTACAAAATCTAATTTCTGACAGTTATTCAGAGATGTTAGCTGCCGAGGCACTAACTCTTAATGCAGCAAAAAAATTTGATGAAGGCATTATTCCCGAAACCGAAATATCATCAGCAAAATATTTTGCATCTGAAATGGTTTCTAAAGTTGCAGATCGATCATTGCAAATTATGGGTGGCGCAGGTTATTTAGAGGATAATGTTATTACAAGATTTTATAGAGATACAAGATTGTTTAGACTTTATGAAGGAACTTCTCAAATTCAACAAAGAAATATAGCCAGAAAGATTATTAAAGAGATATGAAAAAAATCAAAGATATTCAGGATTTGGTTGGCGATACTCCCTTGATAAGGCTAAAAGGACCTTCTGAAGAAACTGGTTGTGAGATTTTTGGTAAAGCTGAGTTTTTCAATCCTGGACAATCTATTAAAGATAGGGCTGCTCTTCATATAATTAAAGATGCTGAAAGGAAGGGTTTATTAAAAAAAGGCGGAACTATAGTAGAGGGAACTGCAGGTAATACTGGTATCGGATTATCTATAATTGGTAATGCTCTTGGATATAAAACAGTAATCGTTATTCCTGAAACTCAAACACAAGAAAAAAAAGATGCAATTCGATTTACTGGAGCAGAATTAATTGAGGTCCCAGCAGTACCATACACAGATGAAAATAATTATATTAAATACTCAGGTAGATTAGCAAAAGATTTAGATGAAAAACTTAAAAATGGAGCATATTGGGCAAATCAATTTGATAATATAGCAAATAAAGAAGCCCATATTAAAACAACAGGCCCAGAAATATGGAATCAAACTAATGGAAATATAGACGGGTTTGTTTGTGCTATTGGAACTGGAGGCACTTTATCAGGAATAAGTCAGTACCTGAAATCTAAGAATCCAGAAATTTCTATCGGTTTAGCAGATCCTCATGGTGCAAGTATGTATAATTATTTCAAAAATGGCGAACTTAAAGCAGAAGGAAGTTCAATAACTGAAGGAATAGGTCAAGGGCGGATTACAAAAAATGTTGAAGGAAGTATTATTGATTTTCCTTACTTGATCGATGATGCTGAAGCGTTAGAGATTGTATTTAAATTAATAGAAAAGGAAGGACTATTTTTAGGTTTATCATCCGGTATAAATATAGCTGGAGCAAAACTATTAGCAAAAGACTTGAAAAAAGGCAGCACAATAGTAACTATACTATGTGATCTAGCGGATAGATACAAAGGCAAGATGTTTAATATTGATTTCTTAAAAGAAAACAATCTACCAATTCCAGAATGGTTATAAAATGATAGCAACCATCAGAGATTTTTGTAAAAGATACTTTTGGCTTTGGATTATTTACCAAGCTATAAAAGGATTTATTACAACATCCCTAATATGGGTTCCTTTATTATTTGTATGGCTATCAGGTTGATGATTAAAAAATGTTAGAACAAGCAATACATTTTAAAGAAGAAAGTGATGAATTATATAAGTTATTAATAAATGCTGATAACAATTCATTCAAATTAAATACACAATTTAAATCTTGGACAATAAACGATGTACTTTATCATCTTCATGTATGGAATATTGCTGCACTTTTATCCTTAAAAAATGAGAATGAATTTAAAGAATTTATGCAAAATTTTATGGAAGCTATAAAATCTGGAAATTCTGCAAGAGAATATGAAAAAAAATTATCAAATAATACCGAAGGATTAGATCTTCTATATTTATGGAAAGAAACATATGAAAAAGTTTCAGATGAATTCTCTAAATCTGATCCTAAGAAAAGAGTAAAATGGGCAGGTCCAGATATGAGTGTACGATCCAGTATAACAGCAAGACATATGGAGACATGGGCTCATGGACAAGAAATTTATGATCAAATGGGTTTTGAAAGAATTGATACGGATAGAATTAAGAATATAGTAATCATCGGAATCAATACTTTTGGATGGACTTTTATTAATAGAAATTTAGCAGTACCTGAAAAAATGCCGAAATTATCTTTATTATCGCCTTCAAATAAATTATGGGAATGGAATGAAGATAATGAAGAAAATATAATATCAGGATCTGCTACTGAATTTGGTCAAGTAGTTACACAAGTAAGAAATATTGATGACACATCATTAAAAGTTTCAGGGAAAATTGCCAATGAGTGGGTATCTATTGCACAATGCTTTGCAGGTCCGCCCGAAAATCCGCCAGAAAAAGGAACAAGATTTACTAGGAAAATTTAAATGGAAAAATTATTAAAAATTGCCAAAGAAGTATCAATGAAGCTTACCCAAAGAGAAGAGACAATATCAGTGATTGAGTCATCTTCAGGAGGCTTAATTTCAAGTTCTTTGTTGGCACAGCCTGGGGCTTCGGCCTATTACATAGGTGGACAGGTTGTCTATACTGCAAGATCAATTAGAGGAGTTACCGGTTTAAGATTGAGAGATCTGAAAGAACAAAATATAAGATCTAGTAGTGAGCCTTTTGCATTATTACTTGGAGAAAAAGGAGCTGAAATGTACTCTACAGATTGGTGTATTACTGAAACTGGAGCAGCAGGGCCATCTGGAAATGGGTATGGAGATCCAGCAGGATACTCATGCTTTGCCATATCTGGGAAAAAAAATATTTCTTCTCATATTAATACTAATTCAGATAATAGATTTGAAAATATGGTTAATTTTTCATATGCAGCTTTAGAACTTTTTCTATCTAATCTTAATTAATTACTTTGGAGCTCTTTTAGATAATATCCTTTGAAGAGTTCTTCTATGCATTTTTAAGCGTCGTGCAGTTTCGGAAACATTTTTATTACATAATTCATAAACTCTTTGGATATGCTCCCATCTAACTCTATTAGCGCTCATAGGTTCATCTGGAGGGGGGGCCTTTTCATCTTTGCTAACCAAAAGAGAAGATATAATATCTTCAATATTTGCCGGTTTAGATAGATAATCAACAGCGCCTAGTTTAATTGCTGAAACTGCATTAGCAATATTACCAAATCCAGTAAGAATTATAGATTTCGAATTGGGATTTAATCTATTCAACTCTGTAATAATTTCTAATCCATCACCATCATCTAACCTAAGATCGATAATACCATAATCAAATTTTTCTTTTTTGAGTATACTTAGGCCTTCCTTGACAGATTGCGCCTCAATTACAATCATACCCCTTCTAGTCATAGCCCTTGATAGTTGATTTAGCCATACTCTATCATCATCAACAATTAGTAGTTTTTGATTCTTAAATTCATTATCCATTAAATTATGCCCAACCTTGCTTAGGGATTAAAATTGATACTACAGCACCGCTTTCTGGTTTATTCTTATTATATATTTCCATCTTAATGCCCAGTCGTTCAAATAAAGTTTTGGAAATAAAGAAACCAAGACCTAGCCCATCTTTAAGGCTAGCATCTTTCTGTCTACTAGTAACATATGGGTCACCAAGTCTATGGAGAATTTCAGTAGAAAAACCATTTCCATCATCTTCTATAAGTAATTGAATATTATTATCAATTTTAGTAATTTTCATAAATACATTTTCTTTTGCAAATTCACCTGCATTTTCAATAATATTTGATAGGCCTAACAATAGCTCAGAGCGCCTTTCTATCATAAAGCTTGCTAAGTCCTGATCATTTTTATCAAAAATAATGTCTGTTTTTATGCCCTTAACTTTTACAAGTTCACTCAATTCTTCCAGTAAGGCATGAAGCTCAATCTTATTAACAATATCATCATCAATTGATGATTTTTCTCCAAGGGATCCAAGAATATTTTTACATCTTTGAATCTCTTTAGTAAGCGTTTTTAAATCTTCTTTTCCTTGGGCACTTAATGACTCGTTATCTAATAATTCACTTGCAATTAAATTTATCGATCCTAATGGAGTGCCTAGTTGATGAGCTGCCGCTGCCGCTAATCCATCTAAAGATGATAAATTTTGTTCATTAGATAATAATTCCTCTGTAACCTTAAGAGCCCTAGATACCTCTCTAGATTCATTAGCCAGCCTTCCAACATATAGAGATAAAAATAGAATAGTTACCAACAAAGAAAACCAAATTCCAATAGTTATTATAGGAGGATTTGCTAGATAAGAAAGATCACTTTGGATTAATGGATAATTATAAAGGCCAATTAAAGATACGGATACAAGTGTTAATATAATTAGGATAAATGAGGATCTAATTGGAAGATTATCAATAGAAATTGCTATTGGTACAATGAAAAGCATTACAAATGGATTTGATAATCCACCCGTAAAAAAAACTAAAAGGGCTAATTGAATTATATCACCACCTATAACAAAAGTAGTTGTTGTTTCACTCAGTCTTTTATTCCAAGAATATAAAAGAAATAAAATTAGGTTAGATAAAGCCAAAGCGCCAATGGTCATATAGACTTCAAGATATGGTAATTTAAAAAGTAGAATGTTGCCAACCACTAAACAAGTTAATAGTTGCCCAATAACAGCTACAGACCTAAGAAGAATTAGAGTTTTTAGTCTAATACCAAGCCTTAAATTAGGAGTATATTTGCTTTCTTCTGCCATGAGAGTATTTTTATTTTAAAAGATTTCTTACTTCTTGGATAGCGTCTTCAGGTTGTATAACTTTTATAGTCGTCATACCTAACTCTCTTGCAGGTTTCAAATTAATACCTAAATCATCTAAATATATACATTGATCAGGACTTACATTTAATGCATCGCATGACATCATATAAATTTCAGGATTAGGTTTTCTTATGCCTACTATAGAAGATTCAATTACATGATCAAATATAGACATTGCCTCTTTGGTTTCATTATCAGTATTTTCTTCTGAAGAAGATTTAACATTATTAGTAATACAACCAAGCTTAAAATCTGACTTAAGCTCTCTAAGAAAGCTCACCATATTTTTTCTAATACTTCCTTTTAAAAGTTTTATAATATCTCTTCCTTTGATATCAAAACCTTTTGCTTTAGCCTCATCTAAAAACAGATCATTAAATTCATCAATTGTAATACTATTGCTTTCAAACTTAGCCCAAGCGTTCAAGTCGGGATTTTCAGAATTAATAGTCCTAATTATATCTTTAGGTAAGCCATTTTCTTCTTCAAACTCATTAAATGCCTCAAAAGGACTCGAGGTAATAACACCTCCAAAATCCCATATAATTGCTTTATATTTCATACTATTATATCCTTGGCTCAAGTTTTAACATTTAATTTATTCTAATTAATGGAGCATTAAATGAAAAGTGAACCTATAAATTCTTCAAACTCAGATGTTTTATATTCTGAAATAGATAATATTGCCATATTAACTTTAAACCGACCCGAAAAATTAAATGCATACAATGTTAATATTTTTACTGGTCTTAAAGAAGGTATAAAGAAAATCGAAAGTAACGAAAATATTAATGCAATAATAATAACAGGCGCTGGAAGAGGTTTTTGTGCTGGAGCAGATATGGAGGGTTTAAAAAAAACTACAAAGACAAACAATAAAATTACTCCAGAAGCTAGCATAGATGAAAAACTTCCAAATGAAATTATAGGTCCAAAAATAGCAGAACATTTTCAAACAAGATTTGGATTTTTGGCTACCTGTAGGAAACCTATTATAGCTGCAATTAATGGCCCTTGTGCTGGAATTGGTTTAGTCATGACTTTATTTTGTGATCTAAGATTTGCTGCAGAAGGTGCAAAATTTACAACTTCTTTTTCTAGAAGAGGTTTAATTGCTGAGCATGGTATCAGCTGGATACTACCAAAACTAATTGGGCATGCTCATGCAATGGATATTTTATTTACAGGAAGGGTTTTCCTTGCTGAAGAAGCTTTTAAAATTGGTTTAATTAATAATTGCTTCCCTAAAGATGATTTTATGAAATCAACTCTTGAATATGTTAAAGATCTAGCAAATATGTCATCTCCAAGATCTGTTGCTGTAATGAAATCTCAAATATATAAAGCTTTCTTCCAAAATTTAAATGACGCTGCTTCAAT
The DNA here is from genome assembly GCA_002726005.1 of Rhodobiaceae bacterium. Taxonomy (GTDB): domain Bacteria; phylum Pseudomonadota; class Alphaproteobacteria; order MED-G09; family MED-G09; genus AG-430-B22. Next base: position 28,098 of record PBRS01000011.1, on the reverse strand, counting down.
TGGAGATTTAGAGATGGAAAAAAGTTTCTTATCAGAAGATTTTAAAGAAGGTGTTAATCATTTTATGGAAAAAAGAACTCCAAAATTTACAGGTAAATAAATCGGAAAAATAAATGAAGTATATTCAAGTTGTTTTTTTGTTAATTTTTTCTTGGCCCTTATTAGCTGAAACAAGAATAGATTATTATGTGAATCTTGGAGGAATTAAAATTGCTGATGCAAACTTCATAATTAAAAGTGATAAAAAAAACTGGTCACTTCAAACTGAAGTAGAAGCAGCAGGAATTGTAGATGTGCTCGTTAAATTCATCTCAACAACTGAGAGTAAAGGAATTATAAGTAATAATAAATTAGTTCCTGAACTGTATAAATTCTCTTACTTAACTGGGAGAGGAAGCTCAAGAAAAGGCTCAATAATATATAAGGATAATATTCCGATTAGATTATCTGCAGAACCAAATTATGATGATAGTGAAATACCATCATTAGAATTTTTAGAAGAATATGGTTCTAATGGTAACGATCCTTATAGCGCACTCTTAGTTCATGGATCATATTCAGATCCATGTAAATTTATTGCACAGGGTTTTGATGGTTTAAGATCCTTTAAAACAATATTTGTTAGATCGGCTAAAGAAGAAAAAATTAAGATAGGTGAACAGGAGGTTATAACATCAAAATGTATTGGTTATTTTGATCCGATAGTCGGGTACAAAGAAAGTGAATTTCTTGATGAAATTTCTAAACCTGGATCTGTTAGGTATTGGTTTAAATATTTTGATGCATTAGATCTATGGGCGCCCGTTAAGGTAATAATTGATACTCCTTTAGGTGGTTTCGTTCTAAAGGGAACAGCTTTGAAAAATTAGATAAAAATGGAAAAAATTCCCACCATCTCAATTAAAAATATAAACGAAAGAAAAAGTATCATCAGTAAAGATATTTTTGAAGCATGCCAAAATGTTGGTTTCTTCACAATTGTTGATCATGATCTTGATATAAATTTAATTAAAAATGTTCTGAACTTATCTGCTGAATTTTTCAATCAATCTGAAGAAATAAAAAATAAATATTATATAAAAGGTGGAGCAGGACAAAGAGGTTACACTCCCTTAGGGGTTGAAACAGCAAAAAACTCGAAAATGCCAGATCAAAAAGAATTTTGGCATCATGGCAGATCTCATTGGAATCAAAAATATAAAAAAGATATGCCTGAGAACCTAATAATTAAGGAAGTCGAAGAAATAAATAATGAATTGATAAATCTTTTTAATAATTTTGAAGAAGTTGGAAAAAAAATACTATCCTTAATAGCTATAGCACTAGATTTAAAAGAAAATTGGTTTGATAATAAAATTAGCCAAGGTAATTCAATTCTGAGGATGATACATTATCCAGAATTCAAAAATAATTCTGCAGGATTAAGGGCTGAGGCTCATGAAGATATTAATTTGATAACCTTATTAATAGGAACAGAGCAAGAAGGCTTAGAAGTTCTAAATAAAGAAGAAAAATGGATACCAATTAATGTAGGGTCAAATAAAATTGTTTGTAATGTAGGTGACATGCTTCAAAGACTTACAAATGACAATTTAAAATCAACTACACATCGGGTTTGTAATCCTAGAGATCTAAAACAAAATCAACCAAGATACTCTATACCCTTTTTTCTTCATCTTAATCCCGATTATATAATTGAGACACTATCAAATTGTATTGATAAAGATTCTCCAAATAAATATGAGGACCCAATCTCAGCAAATGATTTTTTAAAAATTAGGCTAGAAGAAATTAATTTGAAGTAATAATTAGTTAATTAGATTTGAGAAAGTATCTGATCTAATTTTCTTTTACTTTTACCAAAAACCTTTACTTTTTTTACCTGATCAAGATTTGTTAAGTCATCACCAACTATAACCACAGCTATCATTCCCATGCTTTTATGAGGTGTACATTGATAAAAATAAATACCTGGTTTTTCAAAGGTGTAAGTAAATTCTTGATTAATTCTACTTTTCTTTGGCAATTCTACAGCATCAGGACCTAATTTAAACTCAACATTATGGCCTTTATCTTTTGGCTTCCAAACAACAGTGTCACCAACCTCAACCTTAAGAATATCTTCAGAGTAAACCATACTCTGACCATCTGATCTTACATTTAACATATCAATTGAGAATGTATTCGCAAGAATAGGTGAAGTGAAAAAGATTATAAAAATAAAAAATATTCTAAACATTATATTATCCTATTAAATTATTATTCAGAGCACAGGCATATATATATGGAATTAAATTATATTAATAAATGCGACACTTTAACCAAAAAAAACGGCGGTTAGAAACCGCCGTTTTATTATAGTATTTCAGTAAAATTAAAAATCTTTACTTAATGTAATTCCCCACATGCTTGGTACAACGGGGTAACCAGCATATGATCCTGGTGAACCTGGAACATTAAATCCAGTATAAATATATTCGTCATCATTAATATTTCTACCCCACACCATAAGACCAAATCCTGAAGGCTCATGCTTAAGTCCAAAACTTGCATTTAATGTACCAACTTCTCTTAATGCATTTGGTACTTCAACGGGTACAGCGTCTGTAGCCTGATGTTCATCTTCGTAAACATATTCACCTCTAATATAACCAGAAGTGTTGGGGGTTAAATCAAAGGAATATGTAGCTGAAACAGTAATTGCAATTTCTGGAACACCTGAAGGAGTTCTTCCAGTAAAGTCTTTGACTCTTGCTGGTCCACCATTAACTATTGGGCAATCATCAGATGCAGGCGGAACAAATGTTCTATCACATGGGCCATTTTTGAAATCCTCAAAACTAGCATCTATAAAACTACCTGCAAAAGTAACTACTAAATTCTCAGAAAGGAAAAATAAAGAGTCAATTTCAAAACCTCTATGAAGTTCTTCACCAACATTAACTAAATTAAAACCTGTTCCAATAAATAGATTTGATTGATAGCCTTCAACAGACATATTAAATAAAGAAAGATTTACATATCCATTTGAGAAAGTCTTTTTAAGTCCAATTTCAATATTTTCGGCCTCTTCAGGGTCAGCAAAATAAATACGTGAGTCCATTGGTAAGCCCGCATAAACAGTCGCGTTAGCACTTAGATTTGTTGAAATAGCTTTAAAGCCTGTAGAATGACTTACATACATGGATAAACTATCATCAAATTCATGAATCAATTTTATAGAATGTGTTACATCGTCTGAAGTCCATTTTCCATCTTCATTCCCATTTGGATAATTAAAGAAAGGAGGGAAAAATTGGAAACCTGTTAATGCTGCAGTAGCTGGATTTAAAATGAAAGGTATTGCTGCAAATTCATCATCAATTACAACATTTGAAACAACTTCTTTTGTATCTTCAGAATAACTAACTCCAAGAGAAATAGATGTTTGTGAAGTAATATCATAATCAACTTGAGCAAAAATGCTGAATGCTTCATTATCCATATCAAAAAGTTCGTTCTGAAGACCGCCATTAGTTTTATACCAAGTACTTCTTGTGTTTGCCGCAATTCCAGGAATTGTTGCGCCTATTGCACCATCTAATAAAGGATTACCTGTTGTTCCTCCCGCAAGCACTGTTCCAATTTGAACAGGTGTAAGAGGAGGGAAAGCTACTGGCGCTCCAAGTAAGGCTCCTTGAACAGCAGAAGGTAAAGCTGATATTTGAGCTAGAGCTGATACAGCAACCTGACCAGCAATTCCATTCAAGCTTGTTCCTACAGGAGATAAGATTAAATCAACAAATGGCCCAATTAGTTCTTTATAAAAAACAGTTCTGTCATGCTTTACTGTTTCATCCTGATAAAAAGCTCCTACCATCCATTGTAATGGTCCATCATTATTTGAAGTAAGTCTAAATTCTTGTGTAAATGTTTCAAACTCATCATAAATACCATTTGTTAATAAAGGCATTGAGCTAAAATCAACATCACCATTAACATCTTGCTCGCTTTCACGATAAGCTGTGATTGATTTTAGATTCGCAAAACCTAAATCATAATCCACATGTAAAGAGATACCTTGATTCTCGATAGATCCTGCAGGATCAAAGTTAAGATAAGTTTGATATCCATATGTATTTACTGGATTTATTATTGTAGTTTTGCCAGGGGCCAATAGTGCATCTGCGCCAATTGTAACTGCCCCATTCAGTAATGCAGCAGTGGTACAACAAACTTCTTCAGCCTCATCCTTATCAACGATAATTCTTACTGTTAAGTTTTCACTTAATTCACTTAAAAGTTGTGCTCTTATTGCATATCGATCTCTATCATTAATTTCTGTCCCAAGTTCTAAGTTCTTAGTATAACCATCTCTTTTATGAGAAGTTGCAGATAATCTAAATGAAGTTTTTTCTGAAATTGGTCCAGTTACAGTTCCACCAATCTTATTCAAACTATACTCCCCTGCAGTAATTTGAAATTTTCCACCAAATTCATTTTCTGGTAAAGCAGTGGTGATATTGATCACACCTGCTATTGCATTTTTACCAAACAAGGTTGATTGAGGGCCCTTAATAACCTCAACCCTTTCAATACTTATAAGATCATTAATTGCAGATTGATTTCTAGAAATCATTACACCATCAATTGAAATAGCAACTGATGGCTCAACACCTGGATTATTCGCGCCATTACCAAATCCACGAATTTGAAAAGTATTCTGCGCAGCAAATTGTGTCTGATTTATTTGCAAAGATGGAACAGAGCTTTGTAAGTCGAGAATATCGCTAATAGCTAATCTTTCGATATCTTCCATCTGAATAACAGAAACCGATACGGGTGTTTCTTGAAGCGTTGTATTTTTCTTAGTTGATGTAACAACAATTTCTTCAATATCTAATGAAGGCGTATTTTGAGCATCAACATTTTTTGATGTTATTAGAACTAAAAGTAATGTGGATAGAAATACTTTAGTTAATGATAAATTGAATTTTCTAAAAAGCATTAAGCTTCCTCCCAAATGAATAATCAGATTTTTTATGATTTTTATTATTATTAGCTAAGAAATCTATAATTTTTACTAATAAACCCTTATATAGCCTCGACTATTATTTTCAAGAATTAATAACTATCATACTATTTATATTATAAATAATAATAATTTAGTAATTGAATAATAGCTCTCATATTTTTATAATCGCCTTAACATTTACATATCCAACAATAATAAGAGAAGCGTAAATTTTGGGGAGGACATATAANAATGTATAAATATACCATAAGGATAGCTATGCTAGCCATTTTGACACCTTTACTTTTTACTGGAGCTGTCAAATCACAAGCTTTATCAAATCAAATTGAAGAAATAATTGTAACTGCACAAAAAACAGAACAAAATCTTCAAGATGTTCCTATTGCTGTATCAGCTTTTGATAGTGAAGCAATAGCTTTAAAACAGCTTGATAATTTTATGGATGTTCAATTAGCAATGCCTAATGTTCATTTCGCAAGATCAAACTTTACCGGTGCAAACTTTGCAATTCGTGGTGTTCAAAACCTTCAAACAGGTGCATCAGGTTCAGCTAAAGTTGCGCTTCATGTCGATCAAATTCCTTTTGGCGGCTTAAGAATTGTCGAAGGTGAATTTTTTGATATAGAAAGAATTGAAGTTCTTCGTGGTCCTCAAGGAACTTTATATGGCTCAACAGCAACAGGTGGTGTTGTTAATATTAACTTTAAACAACCAGTAATGGGTGAAATAGAGGGGTCAGGTGAAATTTCACTTGGCAACTTTAATCATGAAGTGATGAAAGTGGCACTTAATATCCCAATGGGAGATAATGTAGCACTAAGAGTTTCTGGAATGTCTCAATCAAGAGATGGTTTTACAACTAATAATGTAACAGGTAACGATATTGATGGAAGAAATATGGATCAATTTCGTGCAATTTTAAAAGCTAATCTTTCTGAAGATACAAACATAACATTGACTGCATTTAGACTTGCTGAAAATAGCACAAGAGCCCGTGCAGGAAGAACAATGTGTCACGCAACTGAAACNCCTAACTGGGGTTGTCATCCAAATAAAATTGGTTACGACGGATCTCCACTTGGTGCTTCAGGACTAAATGGTATAACACTTGCTTTATCAGGTTTATTAGGATTTTCTCCGCTTGATTATACAAAATCAAGTAATGAAGTGGGTGAAAGAACCGTTAATATGTGGCGTGATCCTACTTATATAACAAAAGAAGAAGGGTATGCTTTAAAATTAGAAACAAAAATAAGTGATGATTATTTAATTGCTGTTAGGGCTGCTAAATACACTAACTTCGTAATGTCGCAACAAGATTANTCTAACTCTGGAACAGATACAAAATTAAGTCCATTTAACCCTGCATTCCCAGGAGGTCTAACACCTTTATCTGACTATACTCCTGAAGCTGGCGGTATCTTTAATGGTGGGTATTATGGAGATGTAGATTTTCCAGCTGCTTATGATACATCTTTCTTAGACTCAGAAGGTTATTATGCTGAAGTTCAATTAGTATCAGAATTAGATGGACCATTTAATTTCCAATTAGGTGCTAATTATGGTGAAGGTGAAGCTCACACAATTTATGATGTTTATTTTAATGGTGGTGATGTAGCAAGTTTATTCCCTGCCCTTCAAGGACTAAGGTTATGGCCTGGACATTTTAGAAATGAAAGTAAGCCAGCAAAAACTGAAACTATTGGTTTTTATATTGATGGAACTTATGAAGTAAGTGAAGATGTTAGTATTTCAGTTGGTGTAAGACATAATGATGTTACAAAAACTGTTAAAGATAGATCTTTATTATTAAATTCAATTATCCTTGCTGGTGGAACAGCTCCTGGAGTTCCTGTTTTCGCAACGGTACAAACAAGTGACCCTAATTTATTTGGAATTCTTACTGGTCAAACTGGTCCAGCTCAAAATAAATTAGCTGACTTTCCTGCTTTAGGTGAACAAAGAGCAACTTATGGCTTACCTACAGAGATAACTGAGGAAGAAATGACTGGGCGAGTTGTAGTAAATTGGACGCCTGATCTTGAATTTACTGACAGTACATTAATTTATGGTTCTTATTCTAAAGGTTATGGACCNGGAATGTTTAACCCAATTGTTAATCCTGCTCAATATCCTGGTGTGCCTACAGAGTCTGATGGAGAAATGATAGATGCATTTGAAATNGGAACAAAGAATATTTTATTTGATGGTACATTGTTGGCTAACTTATCCGCTTTCCATTATGAATATGATGGAATGCAAACAACAAAAATAACCAACCGTACGGCTGTTAATGTGAATTTAGATGCTGAAATGACTGGTTTTGAAGTTGAGTTGCAATGGAAAGTTCAAGCAATTCCTGGATTGACTGTTGAATTCAANGGGTCAGTACTTGATACTAAATATGCTAGTGGAACATCAGATATTAATCCTACTAATAAGGGGAATAACGATCCTAGTCTATGGCAGCTTAGATGTATCGATAGTTGGGGAACTATGACTTTCCCAAAAATGGGATTACTTGCTGGTATAGGTGGAGGTATTCTAAATCTTGATCCTACTGCAGGTGCATTAGATATGATTGCAGCTCCTAAAACATTATCTGTTGATGGCTTTACATCAGCTGATCCTAGTGGAACTGTTAATCCATTAATTCAAATCGGAGGTATGGGAGCATTACCAACAATTGGTCATTGTGCTAATATTGACGGTAAGCTTACTGCAGCTGGATTAATGGCTGAAGATGGAACACTTGGTATATCTAAACCAATAGATATCAGTGGTAATCCATTACCTTATTCACCTGAAGTGTCATATTCTGTTGCACTTCAATATGATACACTTATCAACCCAGGTGTAGTTGCTACTGCAAGAATTGATTATTACTGGCAAGATAATATGTGGTCTCGTCCTTACAAAGGACCTAGAGATGGTATTGATGAATATGATAATATTAATGCAAGTATAACTTTTGCGTCAGTTGAAAATGGCTGGTATGTAAGAATATGGGGTCAAAACCTTGCTGATGACTCTAATGTAATTGCACATTATCATACTGAAAATACATCAGGTATGTTTAGAAACGAATTCCTAATGGATCCACAAACTGCTGGTATCACACTTGGTCTTCAGTTCTAATTANTAATAAAAATACAAAAGGAAAACGGCGGTTCTTAACTGCCGTTTTTTTTATCTAAAATATTAAAATTAGCCCTTAATTATTTCTTTTGGGTAATCGATAAGAAAACTGTCTCTAAAGAAGCGCCNGTTACATCAAAATCAAAGGGCTTTACCTGAGCCTCTTCAACTTTTGCTAATATTTCTCTTGCACTAGTAATCTTAGGATTAAAATTGATCACCAAGTCATTATTTTTATTAATAGTTGCACCAAGATCTGATAATATTGGATGATTAATATCAGGAATANCTTCTACCTTAAGAGCAATAGTTTTAGAATCTGCATCCTCCAATAAATCCCTTTTTGAAGCTGATTTTACAATTTTTCCTTTATCTAAAATAGCAATTTTATCACATAGCTCCTCTGCTTCCTCAAGGTAATGGGTTGTTAGGATAATTGTTGTTCCATTTTCATTAAGTTTTCGAACATAATCCCAAAGCTGCACTCTTAGTTCAATATCAACACCAGCTGTAGGTTCATCAAGAATTAATATTGGCGGTCTGTGAACCATTGCTTTTGCCACTAATAATCTTCTACGCATACCACCTGATAGGGTTCTAGAATATGCTTCAGATTTATCTTCTAAATCAAGCATACGAAGAATATAATCTATATTTCTATCCTTTGGCCTAACCCCATATAGTCCAGCTTGTTGTTCAAGAGATTCTTTTGGAGTAAAAAAAGGGTCAATTGTTAATTCTTGGGGAACAACTCCTAAAGATGAACGAGAGGCCTTTGGATGCTTGTCTATATCATTCCCCCAAACAACAGCTTCACCTGATGTCTTAATTGTTAGTCCGGCAAGAATATTAATGAAAGTAGATTTTCCAGCCCCATTTGGACCAAGTAAACCAAATATTGATCCCCTTGGTATAGACAAAGAAACATCATCAAGAGCATAAAAAAAACCTTTTCCATTCGGATTCTTAAACTTTTTAGAGAGGTTNTTTATGCTTATCGCATCATCTGGTAAATTATTTATCGACATATTAAAATTAAATATAAATTATATTCTCTTTTACCACATTAAAGTTAATGTCATAATAGTAATTAAAGAATACCAATGAAAAACCAAAAACCACACATATGTTTAGTTGATGGATCTACTTATATTTTTAGAGCGTATCATGCTCTTCCACCATTAACTAGAAAATCTGATGGATTCCCAGTTGGTGCAATATCAGGTTTTTGTAATATGCTTGATAAATTAGTAAGAGAAGAAAAGGATAAAAAAGGTATTACCCATCTCCTTGTTGTTTTTGATGCTTCAGGCAAAACATTCAGAAATGATATTTTTCCAGAATACAAAGCTAATCGTTCAGAAGCTCCGGAAGATTTGATACCTCAATTTCCAGTAATTAGAAAAGCAACCTCTGCTTTCAATATACCTTTTGTTGAACTACTTGGATACGAGGCAGATGATCTGATAGCGAGTTATGCAGAAGAAGCNCAAAAACAAAATATGAAAGTCACAATTGTATCATCCGATAAAGATTTAATGCAGTTAGTCTCTGATAATGTCTCTATGTTAGACACTATGAAGGGAAAAGTNTTTAAGAGAGAAGATGTTTTAGAAAAATTTGGNGTTTACCCAGAAAAAGTNATTGATGTTCANTCTTTAGCAGGTGACTCAGTAGATAACATTCCTGGNATCCCAGGAATAGGAATTAAAACAGCNGCCTTATTGATTAATGAATATGATNATTTAGAGGGTTTGTTTAAAAATTCTGANAAAATTAAACAAAAAAAGAGACGTGAAAATGTAATTGAATTTGAAGATCAGGCTTATATAAGTAAACAATTAGTCACTCTTAAAAATGATATTCCACTGCCAATACCTATAAATGAAACTACCTTAAAAGACATAGATGCTGAAAAACTAATTAGCTTCCTAAAGGAAATGGAATTTAAAACATTTACTGAAAAGAAATCTAAAGAATTAAATGTGGAATCTGAGAAAATTAAAGCCTCAAATCAAGTTGAAAAATTTGAAAAGAAAACAACTGATAATCCAAACATGATAGAAGAGGTTAACTCTGAATTTGATATAGAAAAATATCAAATAATACATACTGTAGATGAATTAAAACAATGGAATCTAAAGTCTGAAAATTTAGGATATGTTGCTTTTGATACCGAAACAAACTCTCTAGATGCCGTTAAAGCTGATATGGTCGGATTTTCTCTTTGCACATCTGAAAATGAAGCCTGTTATGTGCCTTTATTGCATGACGGAGAAGAAAATAAACAAATAGATTTTGACGAAGCAATAAAAATACTAAAACTAATATTAGAGGATAATGGAATAAAAAAAATCCTACATAACATGAAATTCGATGCTCTAGTTTTAGATAAATATAATATAAAAATTCAGAATTATGATGATACCATGTTGATGTCATACTCATTAGGATCAGGGGGAATAAGGCACAAGCTTGACACTCTAATTGAATATTATTTTAACCATAAAGCAATATCATTTAAGGAGCTCGTAGGTAGCGGAAAAGATAAAAAAAATTTCCAAGAATTAAGCATCATAGAAGCTGGAAAATACGCTGCTGAAGATGCTGATATGACTTTAAGGTTATGGAAAAAATTAAAGTCTTCATTAGCCCAAGATAAGCAACTTAAAATATATGAAATTATTGAAAAACCATTAGCGCATGTAATAATGAATATGGAGAATCATGGAATCTCTATAGATAAAGATAAATTAAATGAATTATCAAAAGTTTTTGAAAAGAAATTAAATAGCTTAGAGAAAAACTGCTACAAATTAATTGATGAAGAGATTAATCTTGGCTCACCAAAACAAGTAGGTGAAATATTATTCGATAAACTTCAATTATCAGGTGGGAAAAAAACATCGACTGGTTCATGGTCAACTAATGCAGAAGTATTAGAAAATTTAGCTAACGATGGTCATGATTTTCCAAAACTTTTACTCGAATGGAGAGCTTTATCAAAACTCAAAACAACATATTCTGACTCTTTACCTACATATCTAAATGAAAAAACAAATAGAATTCATTCTTCTTTTTCAATGGCAACCACTTCTACGGGAAGATTAGCTTCATCAGATCCGAATCTACAAAATATCCCCATTAGAAGTGAAGATGGAAGAATGATAAGAAAAGCTTTTATTCCAGAAAAAGGAAATATACTCATTAGCTCAGATTATAGTCAGATAGAGCTAAGGTTAATTGCTCATATTGCTGATGAAAGAAATCTTATAAAGGCCTTTCTTGAAGGAGTAGACATTCATTCAGCTACAGCTTCTGAAGTATTTAATATACCATTAAAGGATATGACGCCAGAAATCAGAAGAAATGCAAAAGCGATTAACTTTGGAATAATTTATGGCATTTCAGCATTTGGTTTAGCAAAACAGCTTAATGTAAGCCGTACCGAATCTTCTGAATTTATCAAAGCTTACTTTAGTAAGTATCCTTCAATTAAAGATTATATGGATGAAACAAAGAAATTTGCTAGTGAAAATGGTTTTGTAAAAACCTTATTGGGCAGAAAATGTCTTGTAGAGGATATAAATAGCAAGAATGCAGCCACTAGATCATTTATGGAAAGAGCGGCAATAAATGCTCCTATACAAGGATCGGCTGCCGATATAATTAAAAGAGCAATGATTATCTTATCAAATAATAAAACATTAATAGAATTAGATACAAAGATGCTTTTACAGGTACATGATGAGTTAATCTTCGAAACAAAAGAAGAAAACTGTGAAAAGTCCATGGAAATTATTAGAAAAGAGATGGAAAATGCTCATTTNCCAATATTAGANCTNAANATTCCTCTTATTGCNGANACAAATTATGGAAAAAANTGGGATGAAGCTCACTAATTTTATTCTGCAGCTTGAAGATTTGGAGCAGCATCTATTATATCAATATCTACATATGGTTTAAATACATCAAAATTATCAGAAAACATCTTTACTAGTTTCTGAGCTTGCAAATCATAACCTTCTTTATCTTCCCAAGTTTCTCTCGGATTAAGGATTTTTGTATCAACTCCCTCAACAACTGATGGAACTTCAAAACCAAAGTTTTCATCAATTCTCATTTCTGAAGACAATAAAGAACCAGTGAGGGCTGATGATAACAATTTTCGTGTAGCGCCAATTGGCATTCTCTCNCCTGTTCCATAAGGTCCACCAGTCCATCCTGTATTAACAAGCCAACATTTTACACTATGCTCAGCAATAAGTTTTTGTAGTAATTTTCCATACTCAGATGGGTGTCTTGGCATAAATGGGGCCCCAAAACATGCAGAAAAAGTTGCTTCTGGTTCAGTTACGCCCTTTTCAGTTCCAGCAACTTTAGCGGTATATCCTGAAAGAAAATGGTACATAGTTTGTGAGGCAGATAATTTTGCAATTGGGGGAAGAACTCCAAATGCATCACATGTTAATAGAATTATATTCTTTGGCATACATGTTCTTCCTGTTTCACTAGCATTAGGAATAAACGATAAGGGATATGCACCTCTTGTATTCTCGGCAAGAGAACTATCATCTAAATCAATTTCTCCAGAGGATTTATCAATAACAACATTCTCCAAAATTGTTCCTCTTAATTTTGTTGTTTGATAAATCTCAGGTTCAGCTTTCTCAGATAATCTAATCATCTTTGCATAGCAGCCGCCTTCAAAATTAAAAACACCATTACTTGACCACCCATGCTCATCATCACCAATTAAAACTCTATTTGGATCAGCTGATAGAGTTGTTTTTCCAGTTCCAGATAAACCAAAAAATATTGCTGGATCATCATCTGAGCCAACATTGACTGAACAATGCATAGGCATAACATTCTTAGGTGGCAGTATATAATTCAGCATTGAAAAAACAGATTTCTTTATTTCTCCTGCATATGAAGTGCCTACAATTATGACTAATTTCTTTTCAAAATTGACTGCAATTAAGGTTTCAGAAGAACACCCATGTCTTGATATATCAGCTTTAAAGCTTGGAATATCAATTATTACAAATTCAGGATTAAATTCAGCTTTTTCTTCTTCTTTAACTTCAATTAACAGATTCTGTATAAACAGAGAGTGCCAGGCATATTCTGTGTAGACTCTTGTACTTAATCGATAATCAAGGTCTGCTCCACCAAATAAATCTTGAACATATAATTCCTTTTCTTCACAAAAATTTAAAACATCTTCATATAAATTTTCAAAATTTTCTTCTGTAATTGATTTATTATTATCCCACCAAATTGAGTTTTCATTTTGATTATTTTTTACAATAAATTTATCATTTGCTGAACGACCAGTATGTATTCCAGTTTCAACAACAAGAACTTCATCTTTTGACAATAAACCTTGCCCATTTGAAATTGTTATATCGTAAATATCATCTCTGTTGAGATTCCAATTAACTTTTTTTAGATTTTTAAAGCCATGACTATCAGGCCCAACTTTAGAAAAATTTTCACCAATATTTTCCAATTTAATTCTCGCTAAAATTAATAAACATTTATAACAGAAAGTTATAAACTTATAAATAAGGTATTATATACTTTTTTAAAAAAATAAATTAATTTATTAGATAAATGGTAAAAATTTGTTTGATAGATGACGACCAAAATATTCTAGCATCACTAAGTCTTGCTTTGAAGTCAGAAAAATTTGATGTCGAAACATATTCTGATGGAATTTCTGGGTTAGAGGCACTTAAAGACGATGATTTTGATATAGCAATATTAGATATTAAAATGCCAAGATTGGATGGATTAGAAGTATTACAAAAACTTAGAAACTCGTCAGATATACCAGTTATTTTCCTCACCTCTAAAGATGATGAAATTGATCAATTGCTTGGATTAAAAATGGGTGCTGATGATTATATTACCAAACCTTTTTCTCAAAAACTATTAATTGAAAGAGTAAAAGTAATACTTAAAAGGACATCATTTTCTAGTAAAGAAAATCAAATAAATAATGAATCTTTAATTAAGCGTGGAAATTTGCTTTTGAATATGGATCGACATAAATGTCATTGGAAGGAAGAAAGAATAAAATTAACTGTCACAGAGTTTTTATTGCTTGAAAGCTTAGTAAATCGACCTGGGTATGTAAAAAATAGAGATCAATTAATGTCTGCAGCATATAGTGATGATTTATATGTTGATGATAGGACTATCGATAGTCATATCAAAAGAATCAGAAGGAAATTTAAAGCAATTGATAAAGATTTTAACTCTATTGAAACTTTATATGGAGTTGGATACAGATTTAACCAATAAAAATATGCTTAATTTATTTAAACCAAGATCCTTAGGGGCAAGAATTATAGCCATAAATTTTATTGGTTTAATGCTTTTAGCTCTAGGTTTTATATATGTAGATAAATCAGAAGATAATTTGGTTAAGGCAAGAATTGAGGCCTTACTAGTTCAAGCTAATTTATTTGCATTTTCTTTTGATTTAGACCCAGAAATTAGAGAAAACTTCAGAGAAAACTTAAATAAATTTATACTAAAAAGACAGGAAGATAATAAATTTATAACTACTCGAACAAGAATATTTGATAAAGATCTGCAAATTATTTTTGATACAAATGATTTCGATGATCGAAAATCAATTAATACAAATAATCGTAAAACATATATCGATAAAATTTTTGAGGTTTTAGAAAATTATTTTGGGAGAAATGCTCAAATCTTACCTAAAACAGGTTTTTCTTCTTCAGATATAAATGAAGCTCTTGCCGGTAATGCAGTAGCAAAAGAGTACAAACTAGGTAATGGGGGAATAATTGTCCATGTTACAGTTCCAGTTTTTAACAATAATGAAATTGTAAATGCATTACTTCTTACAACCGAGGAAGGTGATATTGGTTTAATACTTCAAGAAGGAAGACAAGGTTTTGTGAGAGTATTCATAATTACAATATTTGTTACACTCTTTCTATCAATTGCCCTGTCAACTACTATCGCAAGACCATTAACAAGATTATCAACTGCAGCAGAGCGCGTTACTGATGCAGGTATTGGCGATACACCAATTATGGATGATAGAAGAGATGAAATTGGTACACTTTCAAGATCTATCAGAAGAATGACGATAGCTTTGCAAGACAGGGTAAATGCTGTCGAGGCTTTTACTGCTGATGTTGCTCATGAAGTCAAAAATCCATTAACTTCATTACAAAGCGCTATCGAAACATTAAATACCTCGCAAAGTGAAGAAGAAAAAAAGGAACTTATTTTAATTGCATTTAAAGACCTTAAAAGGCTCGATAGATTAATTTCAGATATTTCTTCAAGCTCAAGATTAGAAGTTGAATTAGCAAAGGGTGAGTTTAAAAATACCGATTTGAAAGATGTTTTGGCCTCCGTCATTGAGGCAACGGAATCCACAATAATTAAAAAATACGGGGTTGATATTAAATTTAGAATGATAAATGAAGATATTTTAATTAATGGAATAGGTGATAAAATTGCACAAGTTTTTCATAATCTAATTGATAATGCTTTATCATTCTCAACAAAAGGTGATTACATAGATATTTCAATATGGAAAAGCAATAAAGGTGCAATTGTAGAAATAAAAGATAATGGCCCAGGAATACCCAAAGAAAGTTTATTAAAGGTTTTTGATAGGTTCTATACTTATAGACCAAATGATAAAAGTTTTGGAAATAATTCGGGATTNGGATTNTCAATTTGTAAACANATAGTAAAAACACATGGTGGTTCAATTATTGCTGGAAATAAAGAAAATGGTGGNGCCNTATTTACAGTTACTTTTCCTTTGGTTAATANATANNTAGAGGCAAATGATTTGATTGGNTTAATAATAATTACACACGGCAACCTTGCAATTGAGTTAAAAAACTCTCTTGAAAANATTATTGGTCCTCAAAAAAATATTGANACCGTATGTATTGGTTATGATGACGATGTGGATAAAAGAAAAGAAGAGGTAAAAGAATTAATTACCGAAGTTGATAGCGGTGAAGGAGTAATACTGTTAACTGAAATGTTTGGGAATACACCTTCTAACTTATTAATTTCACTAATTGAAAAAAACAGAATAGAAATGATTGGTGGTATTAATTTACCTTTACTGGTAAAAATTGGATCCTNAAGAGAAAATACAAATATTGAGGAAGTAATAAAATCTGCNGTAGAAGCNGGACATAAATATATAGGNATAGCAAGTGAAATTTTATCAAAAGAGGATAATTAAAATATATAATTTAGNTATTTGAGGAGAACACAATTGGAATTCAATGATTACAAAGTTGCTGATATAGGGCTTGCGGACTGGGGGCGAAAAGAAATAGAAATCGCTGANACNGAAATGCCTGGTTTGATTACGCTAAGAAATGAATTAAGTAAATCTAAACCTCTAAAAGGAGCAAATATTGTTGGCTGTCTTCATATGACAATTCAAACTGCAGTATTAATTGAAACTCTAATCGATTTAGGTGCAACAGTGAGATGGTCATCCTGTAATATTTTCTCTACTCAAGACCATGCTGCGGCTGCAATTGCTA
This sequence comes from Rhodobiaceae bacterium, assembly GCA_002726005.1. Classification (GTDB taxonomy): domain Bacteria; phylum Pseudomonadota; class Alphaproteobacteria; order MED-G09; family MED-G09; genus AG-430-B22. The sequence continues at coordinate 11,376 of PBRS01000011.1, read as the reverse complement.
GTAAANATATACCTGTTTTCGCATGGAAGGGTGAAACTGATGAAGAATACGATTGGTGTATTAGACAAACAATTGAAGGTTCATCAGATTGGAAACCAAATATGATTCTAGATGATGGTGGTGACTTAACAAAAATTATACATGAAGAGTACCAGNATTTGTTAGATGATATTCGTGGATTATCTGAAGAAACTACAACAGGTGTTTTAAGACTTTATGAAATGGAAAAAGAAAATACTCTTTCTGTACCAGCTATTAATGTTAATGACTCAGTCACAAAATCGAAATTTGATAATTTTTATGGATGCAGAGAGAGCCTTGTCGATGGTTTAAAAAGAGCAACTGATGTTATGCTAGCTGGTAAAGTAGCAGTTGTTTGTGGGTTTGGCGATGTTGGAAAAGGGTCGGCAGAATCACTTCGTTCACAAGGGGCTAGAGTAATTGTTACAGAAATTGATCCAATTTGTGCACTTCAAGCATCCATGGAAGGCTATGAAGTATCAACTGTAGATGATGTAGCTAAGACAGCAGATATTTTTGTTACAGCAACAGGTAATAAGGATGTTATTACGCTCGAGCATATGCGAGAAATGAAAGATCGAGCAATTGTTGCAAATATTGGCCACTTTGATAGTGAAATTCAAGTCGCAAAATTAAAAAACCTTAAATGGGATAATATAAAACCACAAGTTGATGAGATAGAGTTTCCTGATGGTAAAAAAATTATTTTATTGGCTGAGGGAAGATTAGTTAACCTAGGTTGTGCAACTGGGCACCCTAGTTTTGTTATGAGTGCCTCATTTTCAAATCAAGTTTTAGCACAGATTGAAATTTGGAATAATTATGAGAATTATGAAAATAAAGTTTATGTTTTACCTAAGCACTTGGATGAGAAAGTAGCTTATATTCATTTAGAGAAACTAGGAGTTAAATTAACTGAACTGAGTGATGATCAAGCAGATTATTTAAGTCTAAGTAAACAAGGNCCATTTAAACCAGACCACTATAGATATTAGATCCTATTCTAATACTGTGATGGCGGCATTCTAACCTTCAAACCTTCNAATTCTTCAGTAACTGGTATTTGGCAACCTAATCTTGAGCTATCCTCTTTATATTCATGAAAATCTAGCATACTTTCTTCTTCATCACTTATAGAAACAATTTTATCTTTCCATTCATCTTCAATAAAAACCATACAAGTTGCGCAAGCACATCCACCTCCGCAATCAGCATCAATACCTGGTATTGAATTAGATACTGCTCCCTCCATGATTGAAGTACCAACATCGACATCAACTGGATGCTCTGTACCATCATGTTCTATATAAATAATTTTAACCATAAATACCTATGTAAAAACTTATCATTTAATAAAGACATAATTAAAAAAAATCTATAATTAGTTTACAATTTCCTTAATTGGAATAGTTTCGTCCAAAAGTCTATCTTCATCTATTAAAACTTTTTCAGATATGAGTTTCCTTGACATCATATGCTCTGACGGTCGATTTACACAATCTGAAGCAATAATTCTATTATCTTTTAAATAAAATACTGCAAAAGATTGTTTCTCTGTATCTCCTCTAACAACTATATCATCGTAATTATCCAATAATCCTACAATTTGGAGTTTCGTTTCATATTGATCAGACCAAAACCAAGGCACCTGATTATAGGANGTTTTTTCACCTATAATTGAAGCGGCAACAGTTTTTCCTTGTTCAATGGCATTATGAACAGACTCCAACCTTATATTCTTATTATAAAAAATATTTGGATGCATAGTACAATCACCTGCGGAAAATACTGAGTCATTAGAGGTTTTACAAAACTCATCAACTATAATTCCATTCTCAACCTCTATACCAGACTCAGAAGCAATAGTATCACATGGTAAGACACCTATACCCACAATAACAAAATCAGATATTATGCCACCATCTGAAGTAGCAACCTCAATTCCATTATTATTTTCTGACAATCCTTCAACGGATGTATTAGTAAGCACCTCAACGCCAGCTTGTCTATGTAATTTAGTGTAAAAGCTTGATATAGTCTCACTTGTCACGCGTTCAAGAATTCTTGAGGCCATTTCAACAATTGTGACTTGTAAGCCCAAATTATTAATAATTGCCGCCACCTCAAGACCTATATAACCTCCACCAATTATAGTAACTTTTTTGGATTCTTTGATTTTATCCCTAATATTTAGAACATCTTCAATAGACCTAAGGTAAAAAACTTTATCTGATATTTTCTTATTAATATCAATTTTTCTTGGAATAGTGCCTGTAGCTATAACAAGATTATCATAATTTTCTTTTTTATTATTTTCTAAAAATATTTCTTTATTTTCTATATCAATTCTTTGAACATAGGAGTTTAAATTTATAGATATTTCATTTTCTGTATAAAACTTTTCTGGTTTAAAAAATAATCGTTCTTTATCTAATTCACCTAAGAGAAATTTTTTAGATAAGGGAGGTCTCTGATATGGTAGATAATTTTCAGAACAAAAAATTTTTATTTCACCATCATATTTCTTACTTTTGAGACTTGTTGCAGTTTGACAAGCTGCTTGACCACCTCCAATAATTAATGTTTTTTCTTTACTCATAAAATTACCTTACACAGGATTACTTTGATAAAAGTTTACAGCAGTATATATTAGCAAAACATTTTAAAAAACTAAATTTAGACAATGAAAGACTTAATTATTAGATCAGAGAGAGTTCAAGATACAGAGAAATTTGCTAATGTGATAGCATCTCTAATAAAAAAACATGATCTTATTTTGCTTAAGGGTGAGCTTGGAAGCGGAAAAACTACATTTGCTCGGTCAATAATTAATTCAAAATATTTTGCTAACGATGTAGGCCATATTGTTCCCTCACCGACATTTAGTCTTTTACAAACATATGAATTTAACAAACGGATAATAGGGCATGCTGATTTATATAGGGTACAAAATAAAGAAGAAATGACTGTTTTAGATCTGCAAAAAATTATCGATGAAGGATCTCTAATTGTAGAGTGGCCAGAAATAATAGATTCAACAATTTCTGCAAATATTCTTAATATTAATTTTGAAATTCAGGATAACACACTTAACCTCCTAGTTGATGATGGGGGTGGTTGGAAAGATAGAATCAGATCAATATCCTTAAAATCATGACTGAAGAAACTGAGTGTGTTTTTGATTTTGAAACTAATGGTACAGATAAGGGATTTAGACTTCCTCACCAATTAGCAGTTATAGACTTAAATAATCTAGATAATTTATCGGTAATTAATAATCGATTACCAACTTACGATTTACCAAGCCCTGGAGCTTTAAAAGCAACCTCTACACCATGGAAAAAACTTATGGAAGGACCTAGTCTTTATGAAAGCATACCTAAAATATTAGAAAGCCTAGATTATGATATTCTATGGGCATATAATTCACAATACGACTCCAATGTACTAACTGAAGCGCTTTATACATCAGGTTTTTTTCCATATCCTCATAAAATGGGGGATAAAGTTATATGTGATGCGCTGCCATTTATATCACTTGCAGGAAAGATTTATCCCAAAACTATAAAAACACCGGAAGAAATTGATGGCAAAAGAAATCAATCCTTATCAAATGTTTTTATGAATAATTTTGCAAAGGATGACAGCATTATTTGGCATCAAGCAGATGGAGATGTTAAAGCAACAGCTAAATTATTAAATAAAATTAAATTTGAACAACCAGATTATTGGGCAACAAGAACTAAAATGTTTTCGAAATTTGCAAGATATAAGATTTTTTCTGATAAAGCTAAATTTGCTACATATTATTTTCCTAAACAAAAAATTACTGAATTCATACCAGTGGTAGATATTGATAATGATAATTATTACTCGATCAATCTAGAGGAATTTTTTGAAAATGGATGCCTAACACAAAAAAATATATCAACTTTGGAACAAGGAAAAAAACCAAAATGGTTGAAAGAAACTTATCTTAAAACCCCTGGGATAATATTTTGTCCGGAATGGTATGATTTAGAAGAACAATACCAACTTCCATCAAAAGACCAATTAGAGATAATATCAAATCTTATTAAAGATTATTTACCATTAAAAAAAGAATGGCCTAAAAATGAAAGTGATCACCTAGAAACACAAATATTTGGTTTTCCATCAAATGAGGATAAGTTCGCATGGGAAGAATTTCATAATGCAAACTCATGGGATAAAAAAATCCAAGTAAGATTCTCTGATAAAAGGTCAAAAAGAATAGCGCAAAGAATTATATTTGATAATTCACCCGAAACAATTGATGAAGAGCCCTATAAGATTTTGCTAGAATTTATTAAATCAAGGTGGCTGTCCAATGACTTTAAAAGCCCATGGATAACGATCCCAAATGCCCTAAGAGAAATTGAAAAGTTCGAAGAACAGGAAGAGCAAGAAATCTTTGAGGGTTATAAAGACTATCTTATGGAGATGAAAGAAAACTTATAAAATTACTTGAATGATTGAGATGATTTTTTTAGCTTAGTGTAATTGATTCTAGGAGATGTTATGGCATTAATAAATATTACTGATGAAGAATTTGAAGATTCTATTTTAAAAAACTCTGGCGTTTGTTTGGTTGATTTTTGGGCTGAATGGTGTGGGCCATGTAAACAAATTTCACCAATTCTTGAAGAAATTGCTTCAGAAGAAAATAATAATTTAACTATCGCAAAGATAAATATTGATGAAAATCCAAGAGTTGCAACAGATTATGGAATTAGAAGTATACCAACTATACTTTTGTTTAGTAATGGAGAACTTAAAGATACAAAAGTTGGAGCTCTGGCCAAACAAGAATTAAATGATTGGATTAAAAGTAATAGTTAAAAAATACTAATAGCTTTTCCTACTAGTTGCATTGATCCACAAATTAGTATTCTTGATGGATGGTTATTCTTAAGAATTAGTGTTTTATCAAATTCTCTTACCTCTCTAATATTAATATTAGTTCCATTAGTATTTTTTTTAATTTCATTAAAAGAATAATGATTATCATTAATACATATATATTTGATTTCATCAAAGATACCTTCAAAAGGCGTTATAAAATCCCTGATTTTCTTTCCTTTTTTAAGGCTAAAAATAAGATTCATTTTTTTTTGTTTTTTAGAATTCATTTTTTTCATTTCACAAGCAATAGCTTTTGTTCCTGAGGGATTATGACAACTATCAATCCATAACTCCGACAAATTATTATCACAATTAATTTTTTCAAGTCGACCATGCCATTTTGTTTTTGAAATACCTTTCTCAATAATATTTTTTGAAAAATTAATTTTATTAGATCTTTCTAAAAATCTAAGCGAAGCAATTGAAAGCGCTGCATTCATCTTCTGATGCTCTCCAATCATAAATGGATTATTAATTCTTATAGATGCATCATTATCTTCATAATAAAATAATTCTTTTTTCTTTGTCATTGTCCAATCTAAACCGTAAACAAACCTCTTTTCTTTGTTATACAAAAAATTTTTTAAGATAAAGTCAGTTATATTTTTTGGTTGTTTTCCAACAACTGTATAGGTTTCATTGTTAGTGATGCCCATTTTTTCTTTTGTGATCTCAATAATATCATCTCCAAGAAAATCTTCATGATCATATGAAATAGGCGCAATGATTGCTAAATCTTTTTGCGGCAGGGTATTTGTTGCATCAAATTGCCCTCCCATACCTACTTCAAAAAGATTCCAATCTGCTTTATTTTGATTAAACAAATATAGTGCACAGCCAGTAATAAATTCAAAAAAAGCAATGTTCATATTCTTTGAATATTGAAATAACCTATCTATTGTTTTATTAAGAAGCTCGTCTTCTATTATTTTATCGTTAATTAATATTCTTTCATTAATTTGAACTAAATGTGGTGAAGTAAAAGCATTAACTTTTAAATTATTCATTGTTAAGCATGATTTGATATAGGACAAAATCGAACCTTTCCCATTTGTTCCTGCAATATGAATTATATTTTTAATTTCGTTTTGTGGATTTCCAATTTCATTAAGCAGATTAATTGTTCGTTCTAAAGATCTAGGTAAGTTTTCTGAAAATTGTTTATGAAATTGATTAAAATTATTTTTTAACATTTTATAAGTTAGCAGATTTTTGAATTTCGCTTTTCATAAGAATATCTAGTATGCTTGTAATGTTATTTTTTAAATCTTTTCTATGAGAAACCATATCAATCATACCATGATCCAAAAGATATTCTGATTTTTGAAAACCATCTGGTAGATTCTCTTTAATAGTATTTTCTATGACTCTAGGTCCAGCAAAACCAATTAAAGCATTTGGCTCAGCAATATGAATATCTCCCAACATAGCATAGGAGGCAGTAACACCTCCTGTAGTTGGGTTAGTCAATAAAACAATGTATGGAATTCTCTTTTCTCTTAAGGCCTGTATCATAATTGTTGTTCTTGGCATTTGCATTAATGATAAAATTCCCTCTTGCATTCTAGCGCCACCTGAAGAAGCACATAATATAAATGGATAATGATTATCGAGAGAGTGTTTTATTGCCTTAATGATAGACTCACCAGCCGCCATTCCGAGAGACCCCCCCATAAATTGAAAATCATGAACAGCCATAGTTACATTAATTTTATTAATAGACCCGTAGCCTATCACAACTGAATCTGCGATTTTGGTTTTCTTCTTCGAATCTTTGAGGCGATCAATATACTTTCTTTCATCTCTAAACTTTAGAGGATCAATAGGCACAATAGGGTCTTCGATATATTTTATGGACCCTTGATCTAATAATTGGTTAAATCTTTCTTTGGCTGATATTCTCATATGATTATCGCACTCATTGCATACATACAAATTTTCTTTTGCATCTTTATGGAAAAGCATTGCTTCACAGCTGTTACACTTTAACCATAAATCTTTAGTTGATGATCTCTTAGAAAATATTTTTTTAAGTCCCGGAGGAACAATTTTTTTAAACCAATTCATAATGCTAAATCACAGCCTTAAGACTTTTTATATAGTCAGAAACCTCTGATAAAACTAAATCTTTTTTATTATCTTTATAATTTACGATTATTTTTTCTATCAAAGATGAGCCTACTACTATCGCATCAGAAAATTTAGATATCTTTTGAGCCTGATCTGGCCTTTTAATGCCAAATCCGACACCAATTGGGATATCGGTTTCTTTTTTTAATTTACTAACCTGCTCCTTTAAAATATCTAGATTAGGCTCTTTCGTTCCTGTTATACCCATAATTGAAACATAATAAAGAAAACCTGAGCTTTTATTTAAAACTATATTTAATCTTTTTTTGTCAGTAGTAGGTGTAGCGAGTCTTATAAAATCAAGATCAATACCTATTGTGAGATCACATAATTCAGAATCATGCTCAGGAGGCAAATCAACAACAATTAAACCATCCACACCATCATCTAAGCATCTTTTTATAAAGTCCTCATTTCCATATTGATAAATAGGATTGTAATAACCCATCAATATAATAGGCGTTTGAGAATCTTTACTTCTAAACTTTTTTATAAGCTCAAAAGTTAATTCCATCGTATGACCATTATCCAATGAAATCTTTGATGATTGTTGAATTATAGGCCCTTCAGCCATAGGGTCTGAAAAAGGCATACCAATTTCTATCAAATCACTTCCAGATTTTGAAAGCTCATGAATTATATCAAGACATAAGTCTTGATTTGGAAATCCAGCTGTAAGGTATGTAATTAAACCAGTTTGAGAATTTGACTTTAATTCATTAAAGGTTCTTAAAATTCTTGTAGCCATTAGACTTCTACACCAAGATAATCTGCAACCGTTTCAATATCTTTATCGCCTCTACCACATAAATTAACGATAATTATCTGATCTTTTTTCATATCCTTAGCAAGTTTGAAAACGAATGCTATAGCGTGAGAGGGTTCTAAAGCAGGAATGATACCTTCGTATTTTGAACATATTTCAAAAGCATTTAACGCTTCATCATCTGTGGAAGATACATAATTTACTCTTCCTTGATCATTTAACCAGGAGTGTTCTGGTCCAATACCAGGATAATCAAGACCAGCAGAAATTGAATGTCCTTCTCTAATCTGACCATCAGTATCTTGAAGTAAGTAGGTTCTATTACCATGCAAAACACCTGGTGCACCTTTGGATAATGAAGCGGCATGCTCATTCCCGTCTAACCCCAAACCAGCTGCTTCAACACCATACATATCTACATCATCATCTAAAAATGGGTAGAATAAACCTAATGCATTTGATCCTCCGCCAATACAAGCTACTAAAGCATCAGGTAATACATTTTCTTTTTCAAGAATTTGTCTTTTTGCTTCTTCACCAATAATTGATTGAAAATCTCTAACCATTGCTGGATATGGATGAGGGCCTGCTGCAGTACCAATCAAATAATAAGTGTTTTCAACATTGGCAACCCAATCTCTCAATGCTTCATTCATAGCATCTTTCAAAGTGCCATTTCCAGATTCCACAGGAACAATCTGTCCGCCAAGTAATTTTATTTTAAAAACATTAGATCTTTGACGCTCAATATCTTTTTTTCCCATATAAATTACACACTCAAAACCAAATCGAGCACACACAGTAGCCACGGCAACTCCATGCTGTCCAGCTCCAGTTTCGGCTATGATTCTATTTTTTCTCATTCTTTTTGCTAATAATATCTGACCTATGCAATTATTTATTTTATGACTACCAGTATGATTTAGTTCATCCCTTTTAAAGTATATTTTTGCCCCTTCAAGATAATTTGTTAATCTCTCTGCAAAGTATAAAGGGCTCTCCCTTCCAATATAGTCTTTAGAAAATTGGCTAATTTCATTTCTAAAAACTTGATCACTTAAAGCATCTGAATAAGCTTTCTCAAGTTCAATTATTAAAGGCATTAATGTTTCAGCAACATATCGTCCACCAAATAAACCAAAATTACCATCTGAATCTGGCCCTAATTTATATGAATTTTTTTTCATAATTACACCAATGCTTTAAATTCTTTATATAATTCCTTTATCATATAGCTATCTTTTACACCTAGCACTTTTTCAACTCCAGAAGAAATATCTATGCATGAGGCATTAGTATCATTTATTGCGGATTGAATATTATTGATATTAATTCCTCCAGCGAGAAAAAAATCCTTTCCTTTCCAGCTATTAAGAATTTCCCAATTAAAAGTTTTATTTAAGCCACCTTGTTGACCTTTATCTTTATTAGTAGGTTTTGTATCAAATAAATAGTAATCAACTATATCTTCATAAAGAACTGCATTATCAAGATCCTTAGTGTCATTAATTCCAATTGCTTTTATGATAGGTATATTGAATAAATTTTTTATATCATAACACCTCTTGGCACTTTCGTTACCATGTAATTGAATATATGTGGCATTAATAGATTTTATGCTTTCATCTATATAACTATCAGAAGGGTCTACAAAAACGGCAACTCTTTCAACTTTGCCGCAATAGCTAGATAAATTGTTTTTTTTTGCATGGCTTGGTTTGATTTTTCTTGGACTTACATTAGCAAAATTAAATCCTATGAAATCAATACCTAATTCATTGCATATTGAAATATCCTTAGGATCTTTAACCCCACATATTTTAATTTTTTTAATCATTTAATAGAATTTACTATTTCTATAACTGTATTTTTAGGATCTTTAGACTCAGTAATTGGTCTTCCAATAACCAAGTGGTCTGCGCCTAGTGTAATTGCTTCTTTTGGTGTCATTACTCGTTTTTGATCATCTTTACTAGAGCCTTCAGGTCTAATACCTGGCACAATAATTTTAAAATTTTTTCCACAGGATTCTCTTACCATTGTAATTTCTTCTGATGAACATACCACACCTGATAAACCTGATTCTTTGGTTAGTTTTGCAAGGTTAGATACAAGATTTTTGGTCGAAATATCTATTCCCATCATACTTAGGTCATCATCATCTAAACTTGTCAAAATGGTAACTGCTATTAATTGAGTTTCAGAAGAACTTTGAGATATTGCCTCCAATGCATATTTCATCATCTTTTTTCCTCCCAAAGCATGAACATTTAATATTGCTGGCTTCAAAGAGGAGAGTGTATCAATAGTTTTTTTTACAGTTTGCGGAATGTCATGAATTTTTAAATCTAAAAAAATTGGAATATCTAAATTTTTTATTTTTATTATTCCTTCGGGGCCGTATGTATCAAAATACTCTAAACCAAGCTTAACTGCGCCAATATGTCCTCGAAGTTCTTTTGAAAGTTCATAAGCCTCAGTTTCGGAATTTTTATCAATTGCAACAATAATAGGGTTTAGAAAAACCTGGTTCATTATGCTTTATAGTTAAGTCTATCCCTCAAACCTTTTCCAGATTTAAAAATAGGGGCTTTTTTTTCTGGAACAAAAACACTCTCTCCAGTTCTTGGGTTTCTTCCGTTTTTTGATTTTCTTTTTCTTACTGATAAAGAGCCAAAGCCTCTAATCTCTATTCTTCCATCATTTTCAAGGGCAGAGGTAATTCTTTCAAGAATAACTGAAGTTATATTTTCTACATCTTTCTGGATGAGATGAGGGTTTTTATTTAATAATTTTTTAACTAATTGAGATTTAATCATTATTATTTATTATCTTCATTATCTTCATTATCTTCATTATCTTCAGTTACCTCATCATCGTGTGTTTCTGAATTTTTGTCAAAGGCTTCTCCTAAAATGTCTCCTAAAGAAGCTCCTGAATCTTTTGATCCATATTGCTTAATGGCCTCTTTTTCATCCGAAATCTGAAGCGCCTTAATTGATAATGTTACTTTGCGTGATTTTTTGTCAAAACTCATAATTTTTGCATCTACTTTTTGTCCAACTTCAAATCTTGATGGATCTTGTTCAGATTTATCCATAGATAAATCATTTCTTTTTATAAATGCAGGAAAGCCATCACCAATTTCAACATCAATACCACCTCTGTCAGAATTAATCACAGTGCATGTTACTACTGAACCTTTCTTAAGGTCGACAGCGCCTATTGGATCATCAGCCAATTGTTTTATTCCTAAAGAAATTCTCTCTTTATCAATTTCAAAATCTAGGATTTGTGCCTCTATTTCTTGTCCTACATTATATTCTTTGATCGCAAGATCTCCGGGCACTTTCCAATCGATATCTGATAAATGTACAAGGCCATCAAGACCTTCTTCTACTTGAACGAAAATACCAAAGTCAGTTATATTTTGTATATTGCCCTTCAAAACAGTGCCTATAGGATTTTTTTGTGCAAAATTTTCCCATGGATTATCTACACATTGCTTAATGCCCAGGGATAATCTTTTTTTATTA
>PBRS01000010.1 GCA_002726005.1 Rhodobiaceae bacterium | reverse complement strand
GGCTCCAGGTATCATTCCTAGAAAATCTGTTAATGAGCCAATGCAAACTGGATTAAAAGCAATTGATTCATTGATACCAATCGGAAGAGGTCAAAGAGAGCTTATTATTGGTGATAGACAAACAGGTAAAACGGCTATTGCAGTTGATACAATTTTAAATCAGAAAGAAGTTAATAAATCCGATAATGAGTCTGAAAAATTATATTGCATATATGTTGCGATTGGTCAAAAAAGGTCTTCAGTTGCCCAATTAGTAAAAACGCTAGAAGAAAATGGAGCAATGGAATATTCAATTGTAGTAGCAGCTACCGCCTCTGAACCTGCTCCTTTGCAATATTTAGCACCATTCACAGGTTGTACTATGGGTGAATACTTTAGAGATAATTCAATGCATGCTCTAGTTGTATATGATGATTTGTCAAAACAGGCTGTTGCTTATAGACAGATGTCTCTTTTATTAAGAAGACCTCCTGGACGAGAAGCTTATCCAGGTGATGTTTTTTATCTTCATTCAAGATTGCTAGAAAGAGCTGCTAAATTGAACGAAGATAATGGAGGTGGTTCTTTAACAGCCCTACCTATAATTGAAACACAAGCAAATGACCTTTCTGCATATATTCCAACAAATGTAATTTCAATTACTGATGGTCAAATCTTTTTAGAAACTGATCTTTTTTTCCAAGGAATTAGACCCGCAGTTAATGTTGGTCTTTCAGTTTCTAGAGTTGGCTCATCTGCACAAATTAAAGCAATGAAACAAGTTGCTGGATCGATTAAAGGTGAATTAGCGCAATATAGAGAAATGGCTGCCTTTGCACAGTTTGGATCTGATCTAGATGCCTCAACTCAAAAACTTTTAGCTAGAGGCGAAAGATTAACTGAACTTCTTAAGCAAAAACAATTTTCACCAATATCTACAAACGAACAGGTTGTTCTTCTATTTGCCGGTGTAAATGGATATATGGATGATATTGCTGTAAACCAAATTGGAGATTTTGAAGAAGGCCTTCTTAATCACATAAGAAATAATTACATACAAATATTAGAATCTATTACATCAACTAAGAGTCTTGATGAGGAAACTGAGGCTACTCTTAAAAGTGCCGTTGAAGAATTTACTGCAAGTTTTAATTAATAAGTGAGAGATTGAATTGGCAAATTTAAAAGAATTAAGGAATAGAATTTCTAGCGTATCTTCAACTCAGAAGATCACTAAGGCCATGCAAATGGTTGCAGCTTCTAAATTAAGAAGAGCGCAAGAAAATGTTGAAACTGCTAGACCTTATTCTGATAAACTTGGTGATATTCTTAATAATTTATCTGCGTCTTTTTCTGGTCAAGATAATGCTCCAGAGCTCTTAGCGGGCAATGGTAATGATAAAAGTCATTTACTTATTGTTGCCACTTCTGAAAGAGGTCTATGTGGTGGATTTAATACATCTATCGTAAAGTTAGTCAAAGAACATATTTCACAATTAAAGGGAGAAGGCAAAGAAGTAAAACTGATTGTTATAGGAAAAAAGGGCAAGGAATTACTCCAAAGAGATTTTGGACAAGAGATAATTGATATTTATGATTTCTCTGAAGTTAAAGATCTAGGTTTTATCGAAGCTGAGAAAGTAGCAGAAAATATACTTTCACTATTTGAAGAAGGAAAATTTGATATTTGCAGTTTATATTTTGCAAAGTTTGAATCAGTATTAAGCCAAGTTCCTATTTGTCAAAAATTAATTCCTTTTGATATAGAATCAGAAGTTGAAGAAGAAAAAGAAAAAGATATTGAGAATATCTGCTATGAATATGAGCCTGATGAGGAGGATATACTTAAAGAGCTTTTACCAAAGAACTTATCGGTCCAAATATTAAGGGCTTTATTAGAAAATGTTGCTAGTGAATTTGGAGCAAGACTTACAGCTATGGATAATGCGACAAGGAATGCTTCAGATATGATTGATGACCTAACGATTACATACAATAGATCACGACAGGCATCCATCACATCAGAATTGATAGAAATTATTTCAGGTGCTGAGGCACTATAATTAAAAGAGGTTAAATTATGAGTGAAATTAATCAAGGGAAAGTTGTCCAAATAATGGGAGCAGTTGTTGATGTCAAATTTAATGATCATCTTCCAGCAATATTAGACGCTTTAGAGATAGAGCAAGATGGAAAAAAATTAGTTCTTGAAGTAGCTCAGCATCTTGGAGAGAATTCTGTTAGAACAATTGCTATGGATACTACAGAGGGCCTTAAAAGAGGGCAATCTGTTGAAAGTACTGGTGCGCCGATATCAGTTCCTGTAGGAGAAGAAACATTAGGTAGAATAATTAATGTTGTTGGCGAACCTGTTGATCAAAAAGGAGAACTAAAAGCAACTCAAACAAGACCTATTCATCAAAATGCACCTGAATTTGTTGATCAATCAACTGAAAAAGAGATTTTAGTCACAGGNATTAAAGTTGTTGATTTATTATGTCCATATTCGAAGGGTGGAAAAATTGGTTTATTTGGTGGTGCTGGAGTTGGTAAAACAGTGCTTATTATGGAATTGATCAATAATATTGCTAAGGCTCATGGCGGTTATTCAGTCTTTGCTGGAGTTGGTGAAAGAACTCGTGAAGGCAATGACTTGTATTGGGAGATGATTGAATCCGGGGTTAACAAAGAAGGTGGAGGCGATGGATCTAAATGTTCACTTGTTTATGGTCAGATGAATGAGCCTCCAGGAGCACGTGCAAGAGTTGCTCTTTCAGGCCTTTCTGTGGCTGAACATTTCAGAGAAGAGGGTCAAGATGTACTTTTCTTCGTTGATAATATCTTTAGATTTACTCAAGCAGGTTCAGAAGTTAGTGCCCTCTTGGGAAGGATTCCTTCAGCTGTTGGTTATCAACCAACTTTAGCTATTGATATGGGAAATCTTCAAGAAAGGATCACATCTACTAATAAAGGATCTATCACTTCTGTTCAGGCTATATATGTCCCAGCCGATGACTTAACTGATCCTGCGCCTGCAACATCTTTTGCACATTTAGATGCTACTACTGTTTTATCTAGAGCTATATCAGAAAAAGGTATTTATCCTGCAGTTGACCCACTTGATTCCAATAGTAGGATTCTTGAGGCCGATATAGTTGGTGAGGAGCATTATAATGTTGCGAGAGAAGTTCAAGAAATTTTACAAAAATATAAATCTCTTCAAGATATTATCGCTATTTTAGGTATGGATGAATTAAGTGAGGAAGATAAATTAACCGTTGCAAGAGCAAGAAAAATTGAAAGATTCTTCTCTCAACCTTTCCATGTTGCTGAAGTGTTTACTGGTTCTCCAGGAATTTTAGTGGATATAAATGACACTATTAAGGGCTTTAAAGGATTGTGCAATGGTGATTATGATCATTTGCCTGAAGCTGCATTTTATATGGTAGGAACAATTGAGGATGCTATAAAAAAAGGCGAAGAATTAGCTAAGGAAGAATAATTATGTCCTCAAAACTAAATTTTGATTTTGTTTCACCAATGTCATCTATTTTTTCGGGGGAAGTGGATGGCGTTCTAATTCCTGCAAAAGAAGGTGATGCTGAAATCCTTCCGCAGCATGCCCCGTTTATGACAGCCTTAAGAGTTGGCATTGTCGAAATAAGGCTAACAGATTCAGAAAATTTAAAATTTCTTATCGATGGAGGTTTTGCCGATATTGCGCTTGACCAAGTTACTTTATTAGCAGAAAGATCATTTGATTTAGTTGAATCATCTAAGGAAGATTTTGATAAAATTATTAATGATGTAACAAAAGATATTGAAGAAAGTGAAGATGGTGAAGAAAAAGAGGATTTATTAATTAAGAAAGAAATTCTCGAAGCTAATTATTCTTAATTTTATCTTTTATAGGCGAAAATTTTTCTACAAGTTTTAAATATAATTCTTTCTTAAAATCTACAACTAGATCTGGCATTTCTTCTATATCTCTCCATGCCCAATCATCAAATTCAGCTATATGATTGTTTAGGTTAAAATCACTATCCTCACCTTTAAAAATCATAAGGAACCATTTTTGTTTTTGCCCTTTAAATTTTCCTCCTAAAGCTTTTCCAATTAGTTCAGGAGGTAGATTGTATTCTAGCCATTCATCTAAAGTAAAAATAATTTCTGCTGAATTTGTGCCAGTTTCTTCTTCTAGTTCACGGTATGCAGCATTTTCAGGACTTTCATCAATATCTATACCCCCTTGCGGCATTTGCCATAAGTTTTTTTCGTTAGGTCTTACGCCAATACCAATTTTGCGTTTACCTGTCCAAATCTTTCCATCATCTCTGGCTAAAATAATACCAACAGCCTTTCTTAATCCCAAATTTTCTCTCATTTTATCCTCGATAATTTAAATCTGTGACAATAGATCATTCATTATTTCTAATGCTAAATTTAGTTGGGTATCCTCGCTGCTATCTAAAGGTATATATGCAGATGATCCTGACTCAGATTTATCGTTTGAATCCTTTTTTATAAATTCATTTAATTGTGTTTCTCCTACCTCATATATTTCAGGGTTATTTTCCTTTGTAGGTTCTTGCTTTATTATAAAATCGGGTTCAATGCCCTCTGCCTGAATAGACCTTCCTTTAGGAGTAAAATATTCAGCAGTTGTTAATTTTAAGGCTCCAAGATTTTTAGAATTTGGGAAATAAAGATTATTTTTGTTTATGGGATAAAGTGTTTGAACTGAACCCTTTCCAAAAGTTCTTGTTCCAATAATTATTGCTCTATTGTGATCTTGAAGAGCCCCAGCTACAATTTCTGACGCTGAAGCAGACCCACCATTTACTATAATAATTAGAGGTTTCTCATTTATAAAGTCACCTCTTTTTGCATCAAAAGAATTAATTTTATCTTCAAATCTTGGTCTTTTTGTAGAAACAATTTCTCCATAATTAAGAAACATATTAGCTACTTCAATTGCTTGTCTCAGTAATCCTCCAGGATTTCTCCTTAGATCTAAAATATAACCTTTAATAATTGGGCTTTCATTGTTCTCATGAATATAGAGCTCTTTATATAATCTCTCAGATGTCTTTTCATTGAATGCAGAAATTCTAATGTATCCAATATTATTATTTTTCCCTTTAACTTCAGTTTTAACACCAGGAAT
The DNA here is from genome assembly GCA_002726005.1 of Rhodobiaceae bacterium. Classification (GTDB taxonomy): domain Bacteria; phylum Pseudomonadota; class Alphaproteobacteria; order MED-G09; family MED-G09; genus AG-430-B22. The sequence continues at coordinate 9,590 of PBRS01000010.1, read as the reverse complement.
TTGTATTATGTCTCTGACAATTGTTATATCAAAAGCATCACTTTTTTCTTTACGAACAACAGTTATTGCTACCTCTGTATTAGGTTTTCCTCGCATAAGATCAACTGCTTCATTAAGGTTTTTGCCAAGTATTGATTCTTTATTTATATGGGTAATATAATCACCTGCAATCATACCGGCTTTTTGCGCCGGTGTTTCATCAATTGGACTAATCACTTTTATTACGCCATTCTCCATAGTGACTTCTATTCCAATTCCACCAAATTCTCCACTTGTGTCATTTTGTAGATTAGCAAAATCTTTTGGAGGTAAATAAACTGAATGAGGGTCTAGAGATTGTAGCATCCCATTAATTGCAGCTTCAACCAATTCACTTTGCTCTGTTGACTCGATATATTCTTTATCAACTAAATCTATAACTTTATTTAGCAAATCTACATTCTCTCTCTCTAATGTTTTTCCTTCAAGAGATGAGAAATTCATAATTATTAGGCATAAAATTGGAAATATAGATTTATAGTAAGTTTTTAAAAGCATTATTTGTGATAGGGATGTTTGTTAATAATCGTTATTGACCTGTAGATCTGTTCTAAGAGCATCATTTTAAACATCTTATGAGGCCATGTTAAGTCCCCAAATGAAATTATCTTATCAAAATCTTCGAAATATTTTCTGTCTATCCCTTCAGATCCGCCAATAAAGAAATTAATATTTTGATTAATATCTGCTTGATTATGGATGAATTCTGAAAATTCAATCGAGTTTAATTTTGATCCCTCTATATCAAGAAGAATATTTAATGCTCCTTTTTCTTTTTGATTTATTAATTTTTTAGTTTCCTCATCTTTTTTTTCAGTAATATTTTTTTTATTAGAGTTTTTAATTTCCTTATAAATAATATCTTTTAGACCAATAATTCTTCCTATGTTTTTTATTCTTTTTTCATAATCTATAACAATATCTTGGAGTAAATTATTTGAACTACCAATATGAATAATAGTTATTAACATAAATATATTTAATTTCTTTCAATACTAGTTTGCCACAATTTTTCTAAATTATAGAACTCTCGAACTTCTTTCCGAAAAATATGTACAATTACATCTCCACTATCAATAAGAACCCAATCACTTTTGTTAATGCCTTCTGCTTTAATGTTTTTTATTCCATCTTTTTTTAGTTCAGTGATTAAATTTTCTGATAATGAACCTACATGTCTATTTGATGTCCCAGTAGCGATAACTAAAAAATCAGCTATATCTGATTTTCCTTTTAAATCTATTGAAACAATATCTAAGGCTTTATTATCTTCTAATTGATTTACAATATTATCTAAGGTTTTATACATCTTTCAACTTTCTAATTTGACTTGAGGAAATGTCACTCATAGGACCTGGAATAAAGGTTATCGCAGGTGGTTTACATTTTGTGAAACCTTTCTGGTTATTAATGTTAATTACTTTTGCTCTATCTTTTATTAAATCTAGTTTATTTGATTCAATCTCAAAGGATGGTCTTGGGTAAATTGCTATTGGAATTAAATCCAAAAACTTTTCCCAGTCCTTCCATTGAGAAATTTCTGCAGCACAGTCAGAACCCATAATCCAAACAAAATTTACATCTGGATATAAGTCAATAATTTTTGAAACAGTATCTATACTGTATTTTATTTTGTGTTCTTTCTCAAAGTCACTGACAAAAAAATTATCTGATTTTGCAACATTACTTGCGCTCAAAAACCTGTCATCAAAGTCCATGAGATCTTCACTCTCTTTAAGTGGATTGGATGCAGATACCAACCAAATAACTTGATTTAAATTAAGTTCACCTAAAGCATTTTTTGAAACTTGGAAATGCCATTCATGTGCTGGATTAAAAGAGCCTCCAAATAGGCCAATTTGTGATCCAGGTTTTATTGGTAAAATATAATTATTCACTAGAGTATCATCACTAAGGTCTTATTTGGCCTGAACCACGAACTATATACTTAAAACTAGTTAATTGCTCTACACCTACCGGCCCTCTGGCATGAAATCTTCCTGTTGCAATACCAATTTCTGCTCCCATACCAAATTCACCGCCATCTGCAAACTGAGTAGATGTGTTATGCATAACTATCGCGCTATCAACTTCTCTCATAAATTTTTCTGCAATATCATTATCTTCTGTAATTATTGAGTCTGTATGATTAGTTGAATATTCACCAATATGTGAAATCGCTTCCTCTACGCCATCAACTATCTTTACACTTATAATCGCTTCAAGGTATTCAGTTGACCAATCTTCATCATTTGCAGAAATTATATTATCAGTTAATTTGAGAGTTTCTTCACATCCTCTTACCTCACATCCACTATCTTTAAGTGAATTTATTAACAAAGGAAGAAAAGACTCATCACTATTTTTATCTATCAATAATGTTTCAGCAGCACCGCAAATACCAGGTCTCCTCATTTTTGCATTAATTATAATATCTTTAGCTTTTTTTAAATCTGCACTTTTATCAACATATAAGTGACATATCCCTTCCAAATGTCCAAAAACAGGTATTTTTGCTTCATTCTGAACTCTTTCTACAAGACTTTTACCACCGCGCGGAACAATAACATCAATACTTCCATTCAATCCTCCTAAAAGAAGACCGACTGCTTCACGGTCTGTAGTTGGTATAATTTGAATAGAGTGTTTTGGTAAATTGGAAGCCTCTAATCCCTGTACCAAAAATTTGTGAATAGCATTAGAGGAATGAAAGCTCTCTGATCCTCCCCTTAAAATAACTGCATTTCCAGCTTTAAGACACAACGCTCCAGCGTCAGCAGTAACATTTGGTCTGCTTTCATAAATCACTCCGATAACTCCTAGAGGAGTTCTTACTCTAGAAATATCAAGACCATTAGGCCGTTGCCATCTTCCTATTTCTTCTCCAACGGGATCATTAAGCTCTATAATAGATCTAAGGCCGTTACTTATAGAAGAAATTCGATCTTTATCTAAATAAAGGCGGTCTAGAAAGGAATCTGATATTCCTTTTTCTTCAGCCTTTCTCATATCAGTATTGTTGGCTTTAAGAATCTCGTCTTGATTACTTTCAATAAGTTCAGCCATATTCATTAAGGCTTGATTTTTTTTATCTTCACTTGCCATGGATAGTGAGTTAGATGCTTTTTTTGCATCATTACCAATTTTAATTAACTGTAATCTTATATCTTCATTCATTAGTCTTCATCCATATTGCCAGAGTAAAATAAATTATTTCTATGAATTACTTCCGTCTTAGCAAGATAACCTAAAATTTCTTCAATTTCTTCAGATTTTTTGCCAATTATTTTAGACAAATCATTTGAATTGAAATTAGTTAGGCCTCTGGCTATTTCTTTATTTCCAGATTTAATTGTAACAGTATCACCTTTATCAAATTCACCATCAAAATCTATAATTCCTGCAGATAATAGGCTTTTACCATTTTCAAGAGCTAAATTAGCGCCGTTATCAATGTTTATTTCTCCTGATGGTTTTATGCTTCCAGAAATCCAACTTTTTAGAGCACTAAGGTTTTTATTTTGAGATTGAAAAACAGTTCCAATTCCATCATTTAGTGAGGATAGGATAGGATTTTTTATTCTTCCTGAAGAAATAATCATTTGGCAGCCACTCTTAGTAGCGATTTTTGCTGCTTCAATTTTTGTTATCATACCGCCTCTACCTAATTCTCCTGCCTCACCTGCCATATCAATAATTCTCTTATCTATAATTTCTACATTATTAACTAATTTACTTTCTTCATTAGATGGATCTTTCTCATAGAGTCCTTCAACATTGGACAACAGGATTAAGCAATCTGCTGCAACCATGCCAGCTATCCTAGCAGCTAATCTATCATTATCTCCATACCTGATTTCGGATGTAGCTACCGTATCATTCTCATTAATTATAGGGACATATTTTTCTCTTACTAATTCTTCAATTGTTGATCTAGCATTTAAAAACCTTTTTCTGTTTTCTGTATCTTCAGCAGTTATTAATATTTGAGCAGCATTAAGATCAAACTTACCTAAAGAATCTCTCCATGCATTTATTAACTTTATTTGACCAATTGAAGAGGCAGCCTGACTTTCAGATAAATTCAATTTTTCTTTGGTTTTATTTAATTCAATCTTTCCTAATTCTATAGCTCCTGATGAAACTATAAGAGTTTCTATACCTCCTTTTTTTAAAGACAAAATATCTTCACTAATATTGTTCAAGAAATTATTATTCACTCCTTTATTTTTATCAATAAGAAGTGAAGAGCCAATCTTTACTACCATTCTATTTATTTCTTTTATTTTCATGGTTGCCAGCCTTTTATATCATCATCATCTTCAGTCTTTGAGATATTATCATGCAATATTCTAAGTATCGAAGTAATTCCTTTCCCAGTTACAGAAGATGCTTTAAAAACATCTTTATGAGTATGCTTTTTTAAAGTACTTAATTTTTCATCTAATTTTGTTTCATCAATAGAGTCTGATTTAGATAAGACAATGATTTCTTGTTTTTCATCTAATTCTTTAGAATATGCTGATATCTCATTTCTAACAGTTTTCCATGAATTAATTACATCAGAGTCATTTGGATCAATCAAATGAAGAAGCAAATTACATCTTTCAATATGCCCAAGAAATTTATCACCTAGACCCTTACCCTCATGAGCGCCTTCAATTAAACCAGGGATATCAGCAATTACCAGTTCATTATTATTATACTTTGCTATACCAAGAACTGGGTTTATGGTTGTAAAAGGGTAATCAGCAATCTTTGGTTTTGCTTCGCTCACAGTTGATATTAAAGTTGATTTACCGGCATTGGGCAATCCAATTAAACCAATATCAGCAATAAGTTTTAATCTAAGCCAAATCCATTTTTCTTGACCCTTTTCTCCATCATTAGCAGATCTGGGTGTTTGGTTTTCTGAGCTTTTAAAATGTGCATTACCGAACCCCCCATTGCCACCTTTTAGAATGGTAAGAGATTGATCTTTATCAATAATATCAGCAATGACCTCTTCATTATCCTCTTCCAAAATTAATGTACCTCTTGGAACTTCAATGATTGTATCCTCACCTGATCTACCAGTTTTATCACTTCCCATTCCTGGGTTACCATTTTTTGCTTTAAAATGTTGCCTATATCTATAATCAATTAAAGTATTTAGTCCATCAACGCATTTGATAATGACATTACCTCCCTTGCCACCATTACCACCGTTTGGACCTCCGAATTCAACATATTTTTCTCTACGAAAACTTACACAGCCGTTTCCGCCGTTTCCAGATTGAATATGTATTTTTGCCTGATCAAGGAATTTCATAACCATGCTCGCAAAGTTAATTTAAGATTATAGTGATTAAGTTGAAGCTTTTCTAGTTTGTAGCTTCTGGACTTGGCTTTACAGAAACTACGGGTCTTCCATTTTGCGTTTTTGAAAAATCCACAGTACCTTGAATTAAAGAAAAGATTGTATGGTCTTTTCCTAAGCCAACATTTTTACCTGGCTTCCACTTTGTTCCTCTTTGGCGAACAATAATATTTCCAGGAATAACATTTTCCCCTCCATATTTTTTAACACCAAGTCTTCTTCCAGCTGAATCTCTTCCGTTCCTTGATGAACCGCCTGCTTTCTTGTGAGCCATGTTTTACTCCTTTGAACCTTTATTAGTTTTTTTTGGTTCCGATTTAGCCTTTTTATCAGATTTTTTTGGTTTGTCTTCAGTTTTTTTTGATTTTGTGGCTGCTTTTTTTGGAGTTACTTTTTTTGGAGCCGCTTTTTTTGCTGCTGGCTTCTTTTCTTCGGTGTCGGCAGCTTTAGTTTTGCCCTGAGAAGAATTTATACTTAGAATCTTTAAGTTTGTAATATTTTGTTTATGACCTTTTTTTCGTCTGTAATTATGTCTTCTTTTTTTCTTGAAGATTGTAATTTTAGCAGCTCTAGAATGATCCATAATTTCTGCTTCAACATTTGCGCCTTTAATTAATGGATCTCCTACAATTGGCTTTCCTTTATCTGATATGATTAGGACTTCATTTAACTTGATCTTTTTACCAGCGTCTTCAGGCAACTTTTCGACAGAAATAACATCATCCTTTGATACCTTATATTGTTTACCACCAGTTTTAATAACAGCGTACATTTTCAACCTACTTTATTACAAATTAATATGTGGCGCGACTATAACCCTAGGATGATTTGTGTCAAGTTTTATGATGGCAAAAATTATCTTACACATTAGGTTTTGAATAACTTAAAAATGCTAAAGGTAATATACATAAAAAAGCTGCTATTAGGTAAATTGAACTAACAGTTAAATTAAAAAAACCGTCAAATATACCAGCAAAAGTTTCACCAATAATCCTAGAAAAATGTCTTGTGCTCATAAAAATAGCAAATATTGATGCAGCAGAGGATGATAAAGAAAATTTCATACATAAAGCTAAGACAGCTGTTAATGCAAATGAATTGAAAAATGAAAAGGCAAGTAATATACCTATTCCAAAAAACTCATTTATTATGATATTTGTTTGAATTGCAATTAACAAACATAGAAAACTAAGAGAAACATGAGATATTTTTATAATTAATTGTGAATTTACCTTATCGGAAAGATATCCACCCAAAAGTGCAGCTAAAATTCCGCCATACAAAGCCAACGATCTATAAAATGTTAAGTCGAATGACTTCCAATCAGCATAATTTGTATAAAGATATGAAATTGATGAGAAATGTATACCCGATGCAAGATTTGAGGTAATACAAAATAAAATTAGTAAAAAAATATGCTTTTGCTTAATAGATTTAATGATAAGAATTATTATATCTTTAAATTTTAATGGAGATAATTCTTTAGTAGCAATGTTGGTTCCTAATGAAAGGTATCTATCTGTTTGTTTCTCTCTAAAAATTGACAGAAGGATGCCTACTAAAAAAATAAAAAACCCAATAAATATAATTGCATTTGTTAGACCATAATTTGTCATGATATAAGCTGAAGAAATACCTGATAAGCTTAAGCCGAAAGTCCGAAAAGCCCACATTAACCCATTAACAATACCTCTTTCATTATTATTTAAAATATCTATTGCCAGTCCATCTGTTGAAATATCAAGAATTGAAGCAGCAAGTAATGTTGAAAAAAAAGCAATTCCCAGCAGTAATGGATTAATACCATTTTTGGAAAATATCGCTGCAATAAATATTGTTAAACTCATAAAAAAGATAGATAAAATTATCCAAGATCTTCTTTTGCCCATTTTTGATTCTGAATAGTAATCAACAAAAGGTGCTATTATAAATTTTAAAGACCATGGTATTGATGCAATTGCTGTAATTAAAGCTATATCCTTAATTGTAAAACCGTTACCTGTTAACCAATCCTGGAGAGAAAAATAAATGAGACCCTGAGGTATTGCCTGAAGAAAATATAAAGAACATAAGTAAGTTCTTTTATATTTTTGTATATTTAGATTGAACAAAATCTATTTTATTCCTTTAATTTTGCTGCTCTTCTTGATCTTTTACTTTTTGTGATATTTCTCTCTCAATACCTAATGCAAAATCAGAAACATATGGGTTAGTCAGTCTTTCTTGACCAAAGGTTGAAAGAGGGCCATGACCAGGGATAAATGTCATCTGATCACCAAGAGGCCATAATTTATTTACAATTGAATTTACTAACTCTTCATGATTACCTCTTGGCAAATCAGATCTACCAATTGATCCCTGAAAAATTACATCTCCAACAACTGCTAATTGAGATTGCTCATGAAAGAAAATAATATGACCTGGAGTATGACCTGGGCAGTGCCTTACGCCAAGAGTTTGATTTCCAACTTTAACTTCATCGCCATTTTCTAGATATCTATCAGTCTTGAAAACTTTAGCGCCATTTAGGCCAAATTTTTCACCCTGTTGAGCAAGACTTTCCATTAAAAAAAGATCTTCTTTATGAGGGCCTTCAATTGGAACATTAAGAATTTTAGAAAGTTCATGAGCTCCGCCAGCATGATCTAGGTGGGCATGTGTTATCAATATTTTTTCAACTGACACATTATTTTCTTCAACTGCTTGAAGAATATTATCAAGATCTCCACCTGGATCAAATACAGCCCCTTTAGAAGTTTCTAAACACCAAACAATAGAACAATTCTGTTGAAAGGGTGTAACAGGAACAACAATTGCCCTGATTGTTTTTTCTTGGAGATCTTTAGTCATATCTTAAGAGAAAATTTCTTCCAAAAAATTACTCATTGCTTCCCAAGATCTTCTATTTGCATTTTCATTGAATGCCATTCCATCCTCAGGAGCATTTGCTAGAGGATTAGTAAATGCATGGGATGTTCCACCATAAGCATGAATTTGCCAATCTGCATTTACAGCTGTTAATTCGTTAGCTAGACCATTCACAGATTCATGAGGAACCATAGGATCATCATTCCCATGCAGTACTAATATTTTTGAACTAATTTTATTACCATCAGTATTTCCTGGAGGATTAAATAATCCATGAAAAGACACTACACCTGCAACACTTGAACTAGTTCTTGCCAAGTCCAGAACACATAAACCACCAAAACAGAAACCAATTGCAGCTGATTTGTTTGCGTTAATTCCTACTTGATTGATAGCTGTTTTATGAGCTAGATTTATTCTTCTTTGAAGCATTTCACGGTCATCAAGGACAGCTTGCATCAATTCCATATTTTCTTCTGGTGTAGAGCCTGTCTTTCCTTCTCCATACATATCAACAGCAAAGCCAGAATAACCTAGTTCATTCATCATCTTTGCTTTCTCAAGAGTAAAATCATCTCTTCCTGCATATGTTGGAACAACAAGCACAATTGGACTGTTAGCAGGATTTTCTGTAGGAAATAAAACGCCTTCTAATCTTATATCATTATCAAAATAATCTATTTGCTGACTCATTATACTCTCCTATTATTCTGGCATAGAGCCTGAGGCAACAGACATAGCATTATCCACTCTTAGTTGAGCACCATTAACAAATTTAGATTCATCAGATGCAAGATATAGCACAGCATAAGCAATATCATTTGGTTCACCTTGTTTGCTTGCAGGAGCATCTTGATTAGGCGCTCCACCAAATTTAGCTTCCATTTTATCTGGTACGCTTTCTACCATAGGGGTAATAATTCCTGATGGATGGATAGAATTACATCTGACTCCATTTTTCTTTAAACCACAATGAACTGCTACAGCTCTTGTATAACCTTCAATAGCTCCTTTTGCTGCACAATAAGCTGCAACATAAGATTCTCCCTGAACAGATGCAATTGAGCACATGTTGACAATTGACCCGCCACCAGACTCAGCCATTACAGGTATAGAATATTTACATCCAAAGAAAGTACTATCCATATGAACAGCCATAGTTTTTCTATATTCTTCAGTTGTTTGATTTTCTGGATCACCAACTTCTACTATACCTGCATTATTTACAAGGATATCAAGTTTACCATGAAGATTAACAGTCTCAGAAATTATTTCTTTCCATCGCTCTTCATTCGTAACATCTTGTTGCATAAAAGTAGCTCCA
>PBRS01000009.1 GCA_002726005.1 Rhodobiaceae bacterium | reverse complement strand
AAGAAATTCAGCCAACTAAAAAAGCTGCGCCAAAAATAATTGAAAAGAAAACAACAAAAGCGAAATCAAGTCCTGATGGATATGAGCTTCCATCGCTTGATTTGTTAAAAGAGGCAGATGAAAATAATAAAAATATTATTCCAGAAGACTTAATTGAAGAAAACAGAAATAAACTATCAAATGCTCTTAAAGAATTTGGTGTTGAAGGTGAAATAGATATTGTAAGACCGGGACCAGTTGTTACGCTTTATGAATTAAAACCTGCACCAGGAATTAAAACAAAAAGAGTAATAAGTTTAACTGATGACATTGCCAGAGAGATGGCTGTGGCATCTGTAAGAATTGCAGTTGTTCCTGGGAAAAACTCAATAGGTATTGAACTTCCAAATGAAAACAGAAATACAGTTTATTTACGCGAAATATTTGACTCAGATAATTTCGAAAAACAAATAAAAGGCATACCTTTAAGCCTTGGAAAAGATATTGGGGGAACACCAATTATTGCCGATCTTTCTTTAATGCCACATTTACTTATTTCAGGCACAACTGGTTCGGGTAAATCTGTAGGTATAAATGGAATGATTTTATCAATTTTATATAAGTTTAAACCAGAAGATTGTAGACTAATAATGGTTGATCCCAAAATGTTAGAATTATCTGTTTATGATGGTATTCCTCACTTACTAACGCCAGTAGTTACAAATCCAAATAAAGCTGTGGTTGCGCTGAAATGGGTTGTTCGAGAAATGGAGGAAAGATACAAAAAGATGGCTATTTTGTCGGTAAGAAATATGGCCGAGTATAATAGAAAAGCTGAAGAATATAGCCTTCAAAACAAAACCTTTAAAAGAAGAGTTCACACAGGATATGATGAAAATCAAGACCCAGTTTATGAAGAAGAAGAGGTTGTAGCAGAAAAACTACCTTTTATCGTAGTTGTAATTGATGAAATGGCAGACTTGATGCTGGTTGCAAGAAACGATATTGAGCATTTAGTTCAAAGGCTTGCCCAAATGGCAAGAGCAGCTGGAATACATGTCATTATGGCAACTCAACGACCAAGTGTAGATGTTGTTACAGGTACAATAAAAGCAAATTTTCCTACTAGGATTTCATTTAGGGTAGCATCGATGATTGACAGTAGAACCATTCTNAATGAAATGGGGGCAGAACAATTGCTTGGGAACGGTGATATGTTATTCTTATCGGAAGGTGGAAGAGTTACCAGAGTACATGGGGCATTTGTTTCAGATTCAGAGGTGGAAAGGATAGTTTCACACATTCGTAAACAAGAAAATCCAGATTATATTGATGAAATAGTTGAAGAAAAGGATGATAAAGATGATTTATCTTCTTTTGAAAATAACAGTGAAGATACATTGTATAGTCAAGCCGTCTCAATTGTTACGAATGATAAAAGGGTCTCAATTAGCTATATCCAAAGAAAACTACAAATAGGATATAATCGTGCAGCAAGAATAGTTGAAGAAATGGAAGAAAAAGGAATAGTTTCAGCTCCGAATACTCAAGGGAAAAGGGAGCTTCTATAAGTTCAGGCTAATGATTCGGCTTTTAAAAATAAACCTTATTATATTTATAATTCTTTCATTGCCAGTTCTTGGCAACATTGATAATCGGGATCAAAATGAAAGTCACGATACATGGAGGCAATCCACAAAAAGTTATATTAAAAATTTTAATAAACTTACAGGAGCATTTACACAAATTGATCATGTTGGAAATCTTTCAAAAGGAAATTTTTGGATTAACAATAAAAATGAAATAGCTTTTCATTACAATCCTCCCTCTGAAACAATAATAATTTATAAATCTGGAAAATTATTTTTCAAAGAAAGAGATTCAGAAAGTTTCCAAAATTATTCAATAAATAATAACCCGATATTAGAGCTATTAAATAAGGATGCTGACATTAATAGATATATTGAAACATCCGTTATAGATGAAAATATAGGAAAAATTTTTATTAGTTTAAATAATAAAAATGAAAGAAATTCCTTAGAAGTTATATTTGATTATCCTAGACCTATTCTTCGCCAATGGAAATTTACTGATCATCAAAAGAAGGTAACTAATATTTTTTTTTCTAAGTTAAAATTCAAAGAAAATGTGGAAAAACAGTATTTTATTACAAAATAATGTTTTCATTAGAAAATCTTNTATATATAAGAGTATAGAGTTTTGTGGAGANGTAAATTATGAGTAATATAAAAGTAATTGGAAGCAATATAAGTCTTTTAAAGTTTTTTTCAGGACTTATTATAATTTCACTTCTTGTCTGGTCAGTAAAGTCTNATGCCCAAGAAGAAATCTCTTTTTCAGTAATTATGCCGGAAGAGTATGTTGAAAAAAGAGATTTATCAAAACTAGAGAAATCCATAAGCATTCCAATAAAAACATCATTTTACTCAAAAGATGAAGGGTTAGACTTCGCAGATTATGAAGAAGTTGCTGATGTAATAATTGCAAGAAACTATTTAATTGAAGAAGCTATATATGAAGAAAAGATATCAGAATTAGATAATTCTCTAATTGAAAACATAGGTTATATAAATCCTCAGTTTTTAAAATCTAATTATGATGATGGTAGAAAATACTCAGTACCTTTAACATGGGGTGGTATTGGTATATTGTACAGAAAGGATAAATTTGATAATCCTCCTGCTACCTGGAGATGGCTNTTAGATTCAGATAAATATTCCGGAAGAGTTGCCTTGATTAATGATGGAAGAACGCTAATACAAATAGCATTAAAATATATTGGAATTTCAGCTAATTCAAATGATCCAAGTTGGATTAACCAAGCTGAAGGTCTTCTTAAAAGACAGAAAGAACATATTAAAAATTTTGGGAATGCAGATGGCATCGCACTAATTCAAGCTGATGAAGTTGATTTAGCAATTGCAACAAATGAAGAAGCCCTTGAGGTAATGGAAAAAGATAAAAATATTGGGTTTGTTTATCCAAGAGAGGGTAGTTTAATTTGGCAAGATATAATTTGTATATCAGCAAAATCAAATAACAAGGAGTCCGCGCATTATTATATCAATGCAATTTTGGATGCTGAAATTGGAAGAAATATAGCTATAAATAATCAATTAGCTACTGCTAATCAGATGTCATTTGAAATTCTTAAAGATAGCTATAAAAGTGATCCAAGGATATTCCCTGATGCTCAGATTTTTGAAAGATATGAGGACACATCAATAATTATGGATTTTGATTATGAAATGATGATTGATGAAATGTGGGATAATATCTTAGACTCATAATAGAATAAAAAATGAGAGTTGTTACCTGGAATATAAATTCAGTAAGGTTAAGGATTAATTCTGTAAAAAAAGTAGTTAAAAAACTTAACCCAGATATTTTGTGTCTACAAGAAACAAAATGCTTAAAAGAAGACTTCCCTTTTAAAGATTTCGAAAAGATGGGCTTTGTCGATACTGAAGCCTTTGGGATAAAAGGATATAACGGTGTTTGTATAGCTTCAAAACATCCAATTAATTCTAGTAGAAAACATATTTTCTGTAATAAGGATGATGCCCGTCATATGAATATTGAGTTTCTCTATAAAAATAAGAAAATCCTCATTCATAACTTTTATGTTCCAGCTGGCGGAGATGAGCCAAACCCTAATATCAATGACAAATTTAAACATAAGCTTAAATTTTTAGAAGAAGCTACGAAATTATTTTCTAATAAAAAGTCAGTCAATAATGATTTAGTTGTTTTAGTCGGGGATCTAAATATTGCCCCTCATGAAATGGATGTATGGTCTCATCAACAATTAAAGAATATTGTTAGTCATACAGAAATAGAAATTAAAAAATTGAAGGAATTTTTAGAATCTTTTCAATTTGAAGATGCAATTAGATTAACTCAAGGCTATGAAAAAAAGATATACAGCTGGTGGAGCTATAGAGCAAAAGATTGGAAAAAATCAAATAGGGGAAGAAGACTCGATCATATTTGGGTTAGTCAAAAAATGTCTAACCATTTAGAAAAAACCTTCATAGAGAAAAATATACGCGGATGGAAAAGACCATCAGACCATGTTCCTGTTGTTGCAGATTTTAAATTTAATTAAGATTTTTCTAGGCTTAAAATATATGAATTATCAATATTGTTAATTTTATAGTCTTTAGCTCCAATAGAGTTAAGTTTTTTTCTTATTCTATATATATGTGTCTCAAGTGTTCTTGTTTCGATACTTTCATCATATCCCCATATTTCTTTAAGAAGTTCCTTTTGAGATATCTGATGACCAATTTTATTCAAAAGCATCCAAAGGATTTCTGTTTCCTTTTCAGTTAATTTCTCATTAACCTTATTTAAAGATATTTTTCTACCCACAACATCAAGAGAAAATTTACCCATTGTGATATCATTCATCTTATTTACTTCTTCTCTTATCAGGCTCTCAATTATTTGAATAATGTTACTAATACTTAATGGTATATTTATTATAGATTTTGGTTTTATTTGTTTTTCTAACAAAATATCTTTTTTATCTTTTTTATTGATTAAAAAGATTGATTTCTTTTCATTTTCTCTGAAAAAATTTAAATGTTTTTTATCAAGGTTATCAATAATATCTATGGAAACAATTAAGGCGCTAGTTTTGTCTGCCTTCTTTATTAAATCCAAAATTGAATTATTTGTAAAAATAGATATTGAAAATTTTCCATATAATAAAAATGACTCCTCTAACAGATCAAGTAAGTTTTGGTTTTTTGCAATTATAGCAATCTTGTCTTTTTGGTTATCCAACTCTATCTCCCATAATAGCCTCGCCGATCCTTATATGGGTCGCACCAAACAATATTGCATCTTTGAAATCTGAACTCATTCCCATGCTCAGATTTTTCAAATTATTTTTTTTTGCCATTTGATACAAAAAAGCAAAATAGATTGATGAATCATCATCTTTTGGGGGCAAACACATTAATCCACTTATTTTTAGTTTTTTATTGGCATCATTATAAAGCTCATTAAAACTATCTGTTGAAATTCCAGTTTTTTGCTTTTCATCTGCCAAATTAATTTGAATGAAGAATTCCATATTTTCTTTAATTTTCTCTGGATATTCTAATATCTTATCAACAAGTTTTTTTCTATCAATGGTATGAATTGATGAAAATAAATCTAAAGCTATTTTAGTTTTATTTGTTTGAAGTGGCCCAATAAGATTTAATTCAATATTTTTATATTCACTCATTAAATTTGGCCATTTGTCTTTAGCCTCCTGAACTCTGTTCTCACCATAATATTGATGGCCAGCATCAAGTAGGGGCTTTATGCTCTCAACATCAAATTTTTTTGTAACAATAATTAGTTTTATTTCGTCCATGTTTCTATCGGCCTCATCTGCCGAAATCCTAATTTGTTCAAGAACAGTATTATAATTTTTAATTATTTCTTCCATAATTTAATTTTAGATCATTTTTTATAAATAAAGAAAATATTTAATCTTGATGAAGTTATTATTTTTTTAGTTTATTTTAGCCTAATAATTCTGATATTAAATGAATTAGACAAACTTTTTTGGGAGATCTTTGTGAATATATCTTTAAAATTTTTATTAGTATTCGTAGTAATGTTTTCATTAAGTTCCTGCGGCAATAGAACGGAGAGAACAATTTCTGAAATAGAGCAGTCCCAATACTCTATGGCCGTAAATGCTTTCTTATGGCGGGCAAGCCTAGATACCCTCATGTTTATGCCAATTGATAAAAGCGACTCTACTGGCGGTATAATTTCAACAAACTGGTATAGTGGTGAAGGCATAACAAATGAAAGAACTAAAGTTTTTGTCTATATAAAAGATAGAAGATTAAGGGCAGATGCTATAGAGGTTGCTGTATTCAGACAAATTAAATCTGATAATGAATGGGAAGATGCTGAAGTAAACTCTGAAACAGCAAAATTAATAGAGAATTCAATTCTTACAAAGGCAAGAGAGCTTAGGCTTGGAAGTAAAGCCTTTGAATAAGTATATTAATGGATTATAGCCCAAAAAAAATAGAACCTTATTGGCAAGATTTGTGGTCTAAAGAAAAATCCTTTGCCTCTGAGAAATCTGATAAAAATTTACCAAAGAAATATATACTTGAAATGTTTCCTTACCCATCAGGAAGAATTCATATGGGCCATGTCAGGAACTATACAATAGGCGATGTGATAACTAGGTACAGAATAACCAAAGGTGATAATGTATTNCATCCTATGGGTTGGGATGCTTTTGGTATGCCNGCAGAAAATGCCGCCATGGAAAACAAAATNCANCCTAAAGAATGGACATATAAAAATATCGACAGNATGAGAGAACAGTTAAAGTCTCTAGGCCTTGCAATTGATTGGGACCGTGAATTTGCAACNTGTGANCATGATTACATTAAACATCAACAAACNATCTTCATTGATTTCTTAAAAAATGATCTTGTTTACAGAAAAGAAAGTGAAGTTAATTGGGACCCTGTAGATAATACAGTATTAGCAAATGAACAAGTGATAGATGGTTTAGGGTGGAGATCTGGAGCAGTAGTTGAAAGAAGAAACCTAAATCAGTGGTTTTTAAAAATTTCAGATTTTTCCGATGATTTGCTTGATGGTTTAGAAGAATTAGATAAGTGGCCCGAAAAAGTAAAGCTTATGCAAAAGAATTGGATAGGAAAATCATCAGGTGCAGTTTTTAGTTTTAAAGTTATAGAAAAGTTTTCAAAGATTGCTGATAAAATTGAGGTATACACAACTAGACCTGACACATTATTTGGCGCAAGCTTTTGTGCTGTTGCACCCGATCACGCAATAGCAACTATAATATCTCAAAATGATGATAATGCTTTAAAATTTATAGAAAAATGCCAGAAAATTGCATCTTCCGAAGAAGCTATAGAAAAAGTTGTGAAAGAAGGATTTGATACAGGAATTAAAGTACAGCATCCATTCGATAAAGATATAAAGCTTCCAGTTTATATAGCTAATTTTGTATTGTCATCTTATGGTAAAGGCGCGATTTTTGGCTGTCCAGCGCATGATCAAAGAGACCTAGATTTTGCTAGAAAATATGATCTCCCTGTTTTGCCCGTAGTATGCCCAGAGAGTGTAAGCGAAAAAGATATGGTAATTGAAAATGAGGCATACATTGGGGAGGGTAAGATTATTAATTCAAGATTCCTAGACGGGCTAGATATAGATGAAGCCAAAAAGGTTGCTATCAATAAACTAAAGGAATTGAAAATAGGAAAAGAGGAAATAAATTATAGATTAAGAGATTGGGGAATTTCGAGACAAAGATACTGGGGTTGTCCAATCCCCATTTTGCATAGAGAGGATGGCAAAATAATTCCAGTTCCAATAGACGAACTGCCCATAACCTTACCTGAAGATATTGACTTTTCACAACCAGGTAATCCATTAGAAAAACATCCTACTTGGAAATTTACAACTTGCAGAGAAACTGGGCTGAAGGCGGTAAGAGAAACTGATACGTTTGATACATTCATTGACTCTTCATGGTATTTTGCGAGATTTTGTGAGCTTGATAACTTTAAACCAATTAATAAAGATGAATCAAACTATTGGTTGCCTGTTGATCATTATATTGGAGGGATTGAACATGCAATTTTACATTTATTATATTCTAGATTTTTTACGAGAGCTTTAAAAATTACAGGACATCTAGAAATTAAAGAGCCATTTGATGGTATGTTTACTCAAGGAATGGTTTGTCATGAAACATATTCTAATGAAAATGGTGATTGGATAGAGCCAAAGTATGTGAAGAAAGAAGATAATATAAAAGATGTCTATCATAAAGATACTGGGGAGAAAATAAAGGTTGGTCCCTCAGAAAAAATGTCAAAGTCCAAAAAGAATATAGTTGATCCAGACGACATTATTAAGCTATATGGTGCGGATACAGCAAGATGGTTTGTTCTTTCTGATTCTCCTCCTGATAGAGATATTTTCTGGACAGAAGCAGGCATAGAATCCTCAAACAAGTTTATAAATAAAATATGGAGAACAATTCTGGATTATAAAAAAATTGTTGAACAGAATGATATTAAAAATACATCTGAACAAATACAATTCATGAAAATTATTCATAAAAGCATCAAAGATATCACCTTTAATCTCGAAACAATGTCATTTAATAAAGCTATTGCAAACATATATTCTCTTATTGGAGACCTCTCCAAATCAGATACAAAAGAGAAAATAAATGCCGAAACTGCCTCTAAAATTCTGAAACATCTCATAATAATTTTATCGCCTTTTATTCCTCATCTGGCTGAAGAGTCATGGGCACATGCTGGTTTTGATGGCTTAGTATGTAAACAATCTTGGCCAGATTTTGACGAAAGCCTTACAGATAATGAAAGCGCAAAGATTATTGTTCAGATAAACGGGAAAAAGCGAGGTGAATTAAACCTGCCAATAACAACTGAGGAAAAAGAAGCTGTTGAATTCGCAAATAATAATAATAAGATAAAGAACGATCTAGCTGGAAAAGAAATTAAAAAAATAATTTATGTGAAGGGAAGGATTTTAAATTTTGTTGTTTAGAAAAAATATAATAGTTCTTCTTTCCTTTGTCTTTTTTCTTCAATCTTGTGGTTTTCAGCCTCTTTATAATATGGAATCTTTATCGGGCTTTATTGTTAATGAACCAAGCGATAAAAGTGAAAGTTCTATAATTGTTTATAAGGGGTTAGATGGGGCCTTAAAGTCTATATCTACATCTGATAATTTTATAATAAACTTTACTGTTGATGAACAGTTTGAAGATATAGATATACGAGAAGATGAAAAAGTACTTAGAAAAAATATAGTTATTTCTGTTAAATTTAGTATCAAAAGAGAGAGTGATGAAGAAGAAATATTTATTGGAGAATCTCTAATATCCTCAGCATATAATAGGGTAGCCGAACCATATGCAAACTTTGTTAATGAGCAAGATACTAGAGATAGAGTCTTGTTATTAATTATACAGGATATAAAAAGACAATTAGCACTTTTCAAAAAAAATCAGGGGAAATGAAGGGAAAGATCTCAGATATTAATGATCTCATTACTCAGCCATTAAAAATGTTTGGTGCGCTCTTGTATGGCCCAAATGAATATCGTGTTAATAAAAATTTTGATGAAATTTACAAGCAACTAAATCAAAACAATAATGAAATACTAGAGGCACAGAAATTAAATTCAAATATTATTTTGAACCAAGATGACGTCTTTTTTAATGAAATAAACACAATAATGCTTAGTGATGGCATCAAAATAATACAGATTGATATGTTAGATACCGATAAAGCAGGGTGTCTAGAAAATTATTTAGAAAGGCCAACAGAAAAAACATTTATCCTTGTTAAATCAGGGAAATTAGGGCCTAGATCAAAACTTAGAGCTCTATTTGAAAAATCTAATAATTTTATATCAATTCCTTTTTATGAAGACACTATAAAGGATACACATGGTTTCATAGAGAATTATTTAAATATAAATAATTTTTCAATCTCAAATGACGCTAAACAAAAAATTATTTCTTTTTCTGGACAAAACAATAAAGCCCTAGAATCAAATCTTGAATTAATTATGCTTTATATGTTTGAAGAAGAAGAAAAAAAAATAAGTTCTGATATTGTAGATAAAGTTCTTTTATCCGATAAACCTGTAGAAATTCAAAACTTATGTAATTCTACAGCTCTTGGTATGATTGATGATGCTTTATTCTGTTTTAATAAGCTTGAATCTAATGGGCAACAACCTATTCAGGTTTTAAATAGTTTATCTAACTTTTTTCAAAGAATACATAATACGCTCATTGCTATGGA
>PBRS01000008.1 GCA_002726005.1 Rhodobiaceae bacterium | reverse complement strand
AATATTGATACGGATAAATTAGAAAAGAATAAAAATAAAACTCTTTTTAATGGAGTAAGCGGCATACTGGTTCCTGGTGGATTTGGCAAAAGAGGATCAGAAGGAAAAATTTTTGCATCAAAATATGCAAGAGAAAATAAGATACCTTTTTTTGGGATTTGTTTTGGTATGCAAATGGCAGTTGTTGATGCTGCAAGAAATTTATTAGAATATAAATCTGCTAGTTCGAGTGAATTTGGTAAAACAGATATGCCTGTAATTGGATTACTTACTGAATGGATAAAAGATGAAGAAATTCAAAAAAGAGATTTTGAAAGCGAATATGGCGGAACAATGAGATTGGGTTCATATCCTGCAATATTAAAAAAAGGTTCAAAAGTAAGGAATATTTATGGTTCTAAAAAAATCAATGAAAGACATAGGCATAGATATGAGGTTAACATGTCGTTTGTTGACGACCTTGAAAGGGTGGGGTTAAGATTTGTTGGTATGTCACCCGACGGATTATTGCCTGAAATAGTTGAATTAAAAAATCACCCTTGGTTTATAGGTGTGCAATTCCATCCTGAATTGAAATCAAGGCCATTTAATCCCCATCCATTATTTTCATCATTTATAAAAGCTTCTGTTAAAAAATCTAAAGTTTCTGGTAAAGTTAACAAATGAAAGAAATTAAAATAAAAGAAATAAACTTATCCAATAACTCACCCATGACAATTATTGCGGGATTAAATGTGTTAGAGGATGAGGTCATGGCTCTTGATGTAGCTGAAAGACTCAAAGAAATTACAATTAAGCATAATGTTCCTTTTGTTTTTAAAGCTTCCTTCGATAAAGCGAATAGATCATCTGTCAACTCCTACAGAGGCCCTGGACTTAAAGGCGGCAAAAAAATTTTTGAAGCGATTAAAAAAAATATTGATGTACCAATAATAACCGATATTCATGAAGAGGGTCAGATTGAGGAAATATCTCAGGTTGTTGATATACTTCAAATACCAGCTTTCCTTTGTAGGCAGACAGATCTAATTAGTGCTGCATGCAAAACTCAACTTCCTCTCAATATAAAAAAAGGACAATTTTTATCCCCCCATCAAATGAAAAATATAATTGAAAAATGTAATTCATTTGGAAATGATAATATTATTCTTTGTGAAAGAGGATCATCCTTTGGTTATGATAACCTTATTGTAGATTTTCTGGGAATATCCGAACAAAAAACCTTTAATTATCCAATAATTCTTGATGTTACTCATTCTCTGCAGCTTCCAGGAGGACAAGGAAATTCTGCTGGAGGAAGATCCCATCAAGCAGAAGAACTTGCTAGAGCAGCAATAGCCTTAAAAATTTCAGGATTATTTATTGAGGTTCATCCAAACCCAGATAAAGCATTATGTGATGGACCTTCAGCCACAAAACTTGAAGATTTTGAAGACATGATAATAAAAATTAAAAAGATAGATGATCTTGTTAAATCTGAAAAATTTTAATCTTTACCCTCTTCCTCGATAATTTCTTATGCCTTGATCAGGTATCCACAAGTTTTTTGGAGGTTCCGAAGATTGCCAGAATACATCAATGGGCATACCGCCCCTAGGATACCAATAAGATCCTATCCGAAACCATTTAGGTTTTAACAATTTGGTTATGTCTTTTGCAATTAGCATTGTTACATCTTCATGGAAAGATTGATGGTTCCTGAAACTTTGAAAATACAGCTTTAAGGATTTTGACTCAACAATCCATTTATTTGGGACATAATCAATAACTATATGAGCAAAATCTGGTTGCGAAGTAATAGGACAAATACTTGTAAACTCTGGTTGAGAAAACCTCACAAGAAAGATCTCTTTTCTTTTATTTTCTATTTTGTCTAATATTTTAACCGATGGTTCTATAAATTTTTTATTTTCTTTTCCTAAATGTTTCATAATTATTATCTTAATCTTAATAGTTTATATAGTAGCCTATGTGGCAGTAAATTGTTATTTAATAGTAATAATGAATAAGATGTAGTATTTATTTTTTCAATGTCAAAAATTAAAAAAATTAAAGGAAGGCAGATTTTCGATAGCAGAGGTAATCCAACTATTGAAGTTGATGTAATTCTTGAAGATGGCAATTTTGGGAGGGCATCAGTCCCTTCAGGAGCTTCTACAGGCGCATATGAAGCTTATGAGCTTAGAGATGGAGATAAAACCTTATCAGGAAAAACAGTATTAAAAGCCGTTGAAGGTATTAATACTGAGATAAGTAATGCGCTTTGTGGCATGGAAGCATCTAAGCAAGAAGAAATCGACAATAAAATGATTGAACTAGACTCAACAAATAATAAATCTCGATTAGGAGCAAATGCAATATTGGGTGTTTCACTGGCATTATCAAGAGCTCAAGCTAGTTCAGAGGAAAAACCTTTATATGAGTATTTAAACTCATCAGAATCATATATTTTGCCTGTTCCTATGATGAATTTGATTAATGGCGGGGCACATTCTAATAATTCATTGTTTATTCAAGAATTTATGATTATGCCAATATCCGCGGAAACATTTAATCATGCAATTATAACTGGTTCTGAAATTTTTCATTCGCTTAAAAGTTTATTAGAAAATGATGGATTTAGCACTAATGTTGGAGATGAAGGTGGCGTAGCGCCAGATTTAAAAACAAGTGAAGATGCATTATCTTATTTATGTAAGGCTATTGAAAAAGCAGGTTATAGACTGGAAGAGGACATAGTTTTTGCTTTAGATATTGCTGCATCNGAGCTTNATAAAGATGGCCAATATTTTTTATCTAATGATAATGCNTCTAGCAGTGATGATTTAATTANAATGTGGGAAGANTTAACAAACAAATACCCCATTTTTTCAATTGAAGACCCTTTACATGAAGATGATTGGAATGGATGGGTAAATCTTAATGAACGAATTGGAAAAAAGATTCAGATAGTAGGTGATGATCTTTTTGTAACTAATCCAGAAAGATTAAAAATGGGCATAGAAAAGAATGCAGCTAACTCAATACTTATTAAAGTTAATCAAATAGGAACTATCACTGAAACACTAGAAACAATTGATATTGCTAAAAATAACAAATATTCATGTGTAATTTCTCATCGTTCTGGGGAAACAGAGGATACATTTATAGCGGATTTATCTGTAGCAACAGGCTCTGGTCAAATCAAAACAGGATCAATGACTAGGTCTGATAGAGTTGCAAAATACAATCAATTAATTAGAATTGAGAGCAATCTCAAAAATAACGCTAGGTATGCAGGTAAATCAATTTTAAAGAAGAATTAATTTTAACTATTGACCAATTATAGTCTTTTATGATTCTTTGGTTAATGATTCGTTTTTTTAGATATTTTCAAAACCTGCTATTTGAGGCAAATTATAAAGAAGTATTAATTAGTTCATCTCTAATAATTTTCTTTTTATTTATAAATTTTTTTGCATTAACTAATTTAATTTATTCCTCAAGAGGAATGCTGACATT
This sequence comes from Rhodobiaceae bacterium, assembly GCA_002726005.1. GTDB lineage: Bacteria > Pseudomonadota > Alphaproteobacteria > MED-G09 > MED-G09 > AG-430-B22. Next base: position 8,157 of record PBRS01000008.1, on the reverse strand, counting down.
GAATAATCTTAAGGATGAAATAGCTCTTAATACAAAAGAATTACAAAAAATTAAAAATGATAACGCTACAATTGAAACAAAAATAAAGAATATAGTGGAATTTAAAGATTCTGATCTTGTGGACCAGACAATAAGGGAATATTTAGGTTATGCTCAGGAAGATGATTATATAATTAAATTAAACTAACCAAACACTAAATTGCTTATATTTAATTTTTTTGATAAATTATCACATAATTATAAGGATTTATAAAAGTGTCTTCCATTCGTCACCCTGAAAAAAGAAATAATAAAGAGACATCTCAAATTAAGAAACCAGATTGGTTAAGGGTAAGAGTTTCTGGATCAGAGAAATTTCTTGAAACAAAAAAAATACTATCTGATTCTAATATTGTAACTGTTTGTGAAGAAGCTAATTGTCCAAATATTTCAGAATGTTGGCAAAAAAATCATGCTACTTTTATGATTATGGGAGATACATGCACTAGAGCATGTGCATTTTGTAATGTTAAAACAGGACTACCTGATAAACTGGATGTTTTTGAACCATATAAAATCTCACAAGCTGTGAAAAAAATGAACTTAAGTCATGTAGTGATTACCTCGGTTGATAGGGATGATCTTGATGATGGTGGAGCAGAGCATTTTGCGAAAACCATAAACGCTATCAGAAAAACATCTCCTGAAACTACTATAGAGATATTAACACCAGACTTTTTGAAAAAAGAAGATGCACTAGAAAAAATACTGAAAGATTGCCCTGATGTATTCAATCATAATCTTGAAACTGTTCCGCGTCTGTATTTATCCATTAGACCTGGAGCAAGATACTTTAACTCTCTAAGGTTGTTAAATGAGGTTAAGAACAAAAATCCTAATATATTTACTAAATCAGGGTTAATGTTAGGGCTTGGAGAGGAAAAAAATGAAATCATGCAAGTTATGGATGATTTAAGAGCCGCAAAGGTTGATTTTTTAACTTTGGGTCAATATCTACAGCCAACAAAAAAGCATGCTCCAGTTGATAAATATATCACTCCAGATGAATTTAATAGTTATAAAATAATAGCTGAGTCAAAAGGATTCCTTATGGTCTCTTCAAGCCCCTTAACGCGCTCCTCTCATCATGCAGAAGAGGATTTTAAAATTCTTAAAAAAAATAGAATTAAAAAAATAAGTTAATTGATAAAAATTGAAAAAAAGGTTTATTCAAGTTCAGCAGCTGAAAACCTCTATGGTTTAGTTTCGGATGTTGAATCGTATTCTAAATTTATACCTTGGTGTGAAAAATCAATCATTGAAAGAAGAGTTCATGATTATTTTTTTGCTAAACTAAATATGAAGTATCTTCTCTTTTCAGGTTCATTTATAAGTAAAGTTACACTTTATGATTATGAAAGAAAAATAAATGCATTAGGAGTAAAAGGCTCTTTTCGTTATTTAGAGGCAAATTGGGTTTTTGATGAATATGATGATGGTACTCTAGTTTCAGTTAATTTAGAATTAGATTTGAATAATAGTATTTTAGAAAAAGCGATTGATAGCGCATCAGAGATTCTAATAAAAGAAACAATTACATCTTTCGAAAAAAAATTGCTATCTACTTCTTAAGTTTATTAAGTAACAATTGTAATGCTTCATAAACAGATGCTTTCCTTATAAATTCTCTACCTTTATCTAGAAAATTAAATTTTTTTACATCTTTTTCATCATCAATAATTATAGCAATATATACAGTTCCCACTGGATTAATTGATGTGCCTCCACCTGGTCCAGCTACTCCAGTTATTGAGATCGCCAATGAAGCAAGAGAATTTTTTATAGTTCCTTCAGCCATTTCTATCGCTGTTTCTTTAGAAACTGCACCAAATTTTTCTATTGTTTTCTTTTTTACATCTATTAAATCAATTTTTGCATCATTGGAATAAGTAATAAACCCTCTGTCAAAAATATTTGATGAGCCTGAAATAGAGGTTATATAACTGCTTAGCATACCTCCGGTACAGCTTTCAGCTACAGCCAGTATTCTTTTTTGCTTATCACATTCTTTGATAACTTTTTGAGTTAGTTTATCGATTTTCGTTTTATTCATAAATTAATGCCAAAGATATTTAAAAATATAATTATACCAGCAGTCATTAATCCTGCCACAATATCATCCGCTAAAACTCCTATTGCTCCTGGTATTTTTTCTGCCTTATTAACAGGGTAAAGTTTAGTAATATCAAAAAACCTAAACAATAAAAAACTTAATAGTAACCCTAAAATACTATTTGGGATAAAAATCAAAGCAATAAACTGACCAATAAACTCATCAATAATAACTTCTTTAGGATCTTTTGATTTATTTGTTATCAAGTATTTTGATATAGCAAAATGGCTAATTAAAAGCAGAAGGATGATTATGATAATAAATATCCAAAAACCAAATAATTTTAAGATTATATAACCTAAAGGGAGCGAAACCAATGATCCAATAGTTCCTGGCATAAATTTTACAAAACCCAAATTGAAGAGAGTGCAAAAATTAACTATTAATTTATTAATCATAATCAAATACCCTAAGAGAGACCGCAGTTTGACAAGCTATGCCTTTTTTTGCATTAACAAACCCTTCATCTTCAGTTGAGGTGGCCTTAATATTAATAATATCTTCATCAATTTTCAGAATATTGGAAATACTTTTTCTAATCTTACTTCTAATTGGTTTAATTTTTGGATAATCACATATAATATTTAAGTCCAAATTAATAATTTCACCTTTTTTATCCATGAGCAGCTGAAGAGCTTTATTGATAAAAATAATTGAATTTGCATTTTTATAGCTCTTATTATCTGGTTCAAAATGAAAACCAATGTCTTTTTCATTCAATGCCCCTAAAATAGCATCAGTAATCGAGTGTAAAACAGGATCACCGTCAGAATTAGCCTCTAAAGAAAACTTACTTTTAATTTTTAAACCGCCAATTTTTATTGATTTTCCTTTTTTAAATTTATGAAAATCAAAACCATTTCCAATTTTGTTTCTATAATATTGCTCTATTAGTTTTTCATATATTTCAGAATCTGAAGGATTCGTTATTTTAAAATTTAACTTTTGCCCTTCGATTATTTTTATTTTTAATCCAAACTCATTTGCAATGGCGACATCATCAGAATAGTTTCCTTTAATTAGCCGATAAGCCATATAAATTTTATCAAATTTAAATGCTTGAGGTGTTTGCGAGCTAATAATGATGTTTCTATCATAAGAATTTAAGTTTTTCTTATTTCTAAGGGTATCATCTATGTTTAAGGCAGGAAAAACTCCATCATATTTCTTTAACTGTGAAATACAGTTTCTAATAATTTGATTTTCTAAAAATGGTCTAGCGGCATCGTGAATCAAGACTATATCATTTTTAGTTTTTACTCTTTTTTTTCGAATATTTTTAAGAGCTATGAAAACTGATTGTTGGCGTGTGATGCCGCCGTTAATGACGCTATCCAACTTATGGTATTTTTTTTTAAAACCTGCTATTTCTGATTTATCATCTTTATTTACCACCAAAGTAATTGAGTTGATTATAGTGCTATTTGAGACTGATTTCATCAAATGCTCTAGAGGTGAAATTCCATTAACTTTGAAAAATAGTTTAGAAAATTTATTCTTTTTCTTTTTGAAGCGTTCGCTTTTTCCTGCGGCTAATATAATAAAATGTATCATATACTTTTTTTTAGAAACATAATTTGCCTAATTATTAGGCATAATATATAAATGCTTAAAAATTAGGCAATTAAAATGATTAATGATACTAATATACATAAGCAAGTCATAAATTCAATTACCTTTCCAATTATAATAATTGATGAACATAAGTTTATAAATATGGTTAATTCATCTGCTGAAAATTTTTTTAAATTAAGCTCTAAAATTTTAGAAGGAAAATCAATCGAAAGCATTCTTCCTTTTTCATCCCCAATTTTATCTTTGATAGATAATTCTCTTAATGCAGACTCAACTTTTAAAGAATATAGAGTTGATCTATCAACTCCAATTTCTGGCTCTCATAAGGATGTAGATGTTGAGGTAACACCAGTAATAGGATCAGATAACTACTATCAAATTATTTTGGTAGAGGGTTTTAATGAAAAAAAATTAATACTTCAAAATGAAAATCAAAAAAATAAAATAGCAATGTCAAATATGTCTCAAATTCTTGCGCATGAAGTTAAAAACCCTCTGGCTGGCATTAGGGGGGCTGCGCAAATTTTAGAGAAGAATATTGAAAATAATGAAATTGTTATGACGGATCTTATAATCAATGAAGTAGATAGAATTAAAAGACTGATAGATAATCTTCAAGTTTTTGATGCATCAATTCCTATTAATTTAAAGCCAATTAATATTCATTCAATTTTACGACATGTTAAAGATGTTATGATTAATTCAAGTGACAAGAGAATCAAAATAACAGAAGCATTTGATCCTTCAATTCCAGATGTTATTGGTAATGAAGATCAATTGATCCAAGTATTTATTAATCTTATTAAAAACTCAATCGAAGCATTTAGTGATGAATCAGATGTTGATAATGAAATTATATTATCAACTAATTATGAGCATGGATTCATTGTGAAAGAAAAATCAAGTGAAGAAAAAGTAAAATTGCCAATTAAAATTTCTGTAATGGATAATGGGCCTGGCATTCCATCATCAATATCACAAGAAATTTTTCAACCATTTGTAAGTACTAAGAAAATTGGTCAAGGCGGGCTTGGTTTATCGATAGTTTCCAAAATTGTTAGTGATCACAATGGATCGATTGAACTTGATATAGCTGATCAAGGAACAAAATTTATCATTAGATTAATGTCGGAGTTATAATATGATTAAAAAAACTTTAATAATAGCGGAAGATGACGAGTCTATTAGATTAGTTACTTCTAGATATCTTCAAGATTTGGGTTATGAGATTCTTATGGCATCTAACCTTAAAGAGCTATGGAAATTAATCGAAAGCAATAAGGGGGATGCTCTGATTACTGATGTAATGCTTCCGGATGGTGAGCTTTTTGATATTTTGCCTCAAATAGTTGAATATAGAGTGAACCTTCCTGTAATTGTAGTTAGTGCAAAAAATAATTTACAAACAGCCATTTCTGCAACAAAGCAAGGAGCTTATGAGTACTTACCCAAGCCATTTGATTTAGATGAGCTTCAAAAGCTGATCAAGAAAGCATTAGAAAGTAAACAAAATTTTAAAAATAAAACAAAAATAAGAAATGAATCTGAAAAACAGCTTATCGTCGGCAGATCACCTGCTATGCAAGATTTATATAAATCTATAGCAAGATTATCGCAAAATGATCTTACTGTTATGATTTATGGCGAGAGCGGAACAGGAAAGGAATTGGTAGCTAAAGCCCTGCATAAATACAGTAAAAGATCAGAAAAGCCTTTAATAGCTCTTAACATGGCTGCTATTCCCAATGATTTGATTGAAAGCGAACTTTTTGGACATGAAAAAGGATCTTTTACAGGCGCTCATCAAAAAAGTGATGGTAAATTTAAATTAGCCGAAAAAGGAACTCTATTTTTAGATGAAATTGGTGATATGCCTATAGATGCTCAAACGAGGTTGTTAAGGGTTTTGCAGGAGGGCGAATTTACACCAATTGGAGGAAAAGAAAAAATTCAAGCAGATGCAAGAATTATAGCTGCAACAAATAAAAATCTTTCTAACCTTATTGAGAAAGGTGAGTTTAGAGAAGATTTATTTTATAGATTAAATGTAGTTCCAATTAGCATACCGCCACTCAGAGAGAGAAAAGAAGATATTCCAGAATTAGTTAATCATTTTTTAGACAAAGCAAAAGATTTAAAGCTTGAGCCAAAAAAATTTACTAGTGAATCTTTTCAAATTTTAGAGAAATATCAATGGCCTGGTAATGTTAGAGAGCTTGAAAACTTTATTCTGAAATTATGTGCTCTTTATACAGATGAAAATATAATGAACGAAGATCTTACCGATGAGATAAGGAATCTCCAAAAGCTTGATCAGCAAATGTTAGATACTGAAAATCAATTTTCTAAGATTTTAGAAAATTATCTTTCAAGAAATATAAATAAAATTAATAAAGAGTATCAGGGAGATGTATATAACTATTTTGTAACTGAGCTTGAAAAGGTTTTGCTTTTGGAAGTTCTAAAAAATAATAATGGTAATCAATTGAAAGCGGCTGAGTTATTAGGATTAAATAGAAATACATTGAGAAAAAAGATTACTGAACTTAATATTAAGATAGATCAAGAAAACAACTAAGGAGAAAATATGAGCGGACCATTAAATAATGTAAAAGTACTTGAATTTGCTGGAATTGGGCCGGGCCCTTTTTGTGGTATGCTTTTGGCTGATATGGGTGCTGAAGTGTTAAGAATAGATAGATCTCCAAAAGGAGGATCAAAACACATAATAGAAGGACGCGGAAAAAAATCTGTTGTACTTGATCTAAAGGATCCTCTTCATCTAGATATCTGCCTTGATCTTGTATCTAAGGCGGACATACTTCAAGAGGGGATGAGACCAGGTAAAATGGAAAGTCTAGGTCTTGGACCTGAAGATTGCTTTAAAGTTAACAAGAAATTAGTCTATGGAAGAATGACCGGATGGGGTCAGCATGGAAGCCTCTCCCAAGCTGCAGGTCATGATATTAATTATATTTCTCTTACCGGGGCATTGGATGCTATAGGAAGAAAAGGAGAAAAACCTGTACCACCTTTAAATCTTATTGGTGATTTTGGTGGAGGAGCGCTTTATCTTGCTATGGGAATGTTAGCAGCTCTACATGAGTCTAATAGTTCTGGTGAGGGTCAAGTTGTCGACTGCGCTATGACTGATGGTGCAGCTTCATTAATGTCTATGTTTTATGGTTTTACAAGTTCAAAAATTTGGCAAAATGCTCGTGGCTCTAATTTATTAGACACAGGAGCTCACTTTTATGATGTATATGAAACTAAGGATAAAAAATATGTGTCTATTGGATCAATTGAACCACAATTTTATGCATTATTATTAGAAAAAGCCAATATTCAAGATCCTGACTTTGGTGATCAAATGAACCGTGAAAAGTGGCCTCTTTTAAAAGATAAAATTGAAGATATTTTTAAGACAAAAACAAGAGAAGAATGGTGTAATTTGATGGAGGGAACAGATGTATGTTTTAGCCCTGTTCTTTCAATAAATGAAGCACCAAAACACCAGCATAACATTGATAGAGAAACATTTGTAGAAATTGATGGAGTTGTTCAACCAAATGTTGCACCTAGATTCTCAAGAACAGAGTCAAAAATTAATGGTCCTTCAGCAATAAACGGTGAGCACAATGAAACTGCTTTAATGGACTGGGGAATAAGCGAAGAAAGGATTAAATCTATTTTTTAATCACCCTTTTTTGGAAATATTAGAGTTCTAACCCAACTTAAAAAGGAATTATTTTTTAGATCTTCTTTAAGTAGATATCTCATTAATTTATTATAATCATCAGAAATAAAAAGATCTTCTCTTTTTCTTATTTTTTTATCAATATCTATTGATTTAATTTCTTTTGCAGGATTGCCAGCGTATATTTTATTATCTGGAATATCTGATGTCACTATTGATCCTAAACCAATAATTGAATTAGCTCCAATTGTTACTCCTTTAGAAATTTTAGATCCTTCACCTATCCAAGCGTTTTCTTTTATTATAATTTTTTTACTTTTACCTGGTGTTTTAATTCTATCATAAACATTGTGCCAATCTGAGTCGCTTATATAAACATTGCTTGCGAGCATTACATTATTGCCGATTGAGATTTCTTCTGCCGCTAATATTCTTACTCCCGGAGATATTAAAACATTATCACCAATTAGTATTTTTGCATTAACATCATTTCTATTCCATGAACAAATTTGTGTGATGATATATTTTGAAGTTCTAAAGTGAACATTATTTCCTACAAAAATATTATCTCCATATATATCTAAATTCCAAGGTTTGTTGATATCAAGATTTTTACCTACAGATCTAAATTGGGGTTTAATAAAATAATAAGTCCAAAATTTATAATAATTTTCTATTAAATTTCTTATAAAGTAAGGTCTTCTATCTTTTATCAAAATTAAAAAACCCTTTA
>PBRS01000007.1 GCA_002726005.1 Rhodobiaceae bacterium | reverse complement strand
TTAGGGTAGTTATGGCGTCTTCGGATCATACTGGCGATCAACATGGAGCTGGTTCTTTTCCAGCTGATCCAATGCATCAGTTTGAAATTAAAAGATTATTAGATATCAATATTGCAGGATTCGATATTTCGTTTACAAATTCAGCTTTATTTATGCTGATTGCAGTCTTTATTATAAGTTTTACAACTATTATTTCTGTTCGAAAAAACTCAATAATTCCTTCAAGAATGCAATCAATTGTTGAATTATCATACGAATTTGTTGCAGATATGGTTAGACAAAATGTTGGTTCTCAAGGAAAAAACTATTTTCCCTTTATTTTTACTTTATTTATGTTCGTGCTTTTTTTGAATATGCTTGGAATGATACCATACGGTTTTACTGTTACTAGTCATATAGCTGTTACATTTGCTTTAGCAATGCTAATATTTATAGGTGTTACTGTTATTGGTTTTATAAAACATGGTTTAGGGTTCTTTGGTTTCTTCGTACCTAAGGGTGTGCCAATTTTTATGCTTCCATTACTGGTTGTTATTGAGGTAATTTCATATTTTACAAGACCGATTAGCCTATCTGTAAGATTATTTGCCAACATGATGGCAGGCCACACTATGTTAAAAGTATTTTCTGGATTTGTTATTTTGATGGGTTTTTTAGGTGGATGGCTTCCTCTGGCTGTCATGGTAGCATTCACAGGTTTAGAAATTTTAATTGCATTTTTACAAGCATATGTTTTTGCTATATTAACATGTATCTATCTTAACGATGCATTACATATGCACTAATTTATTTTATTAAAAGGAGATAAAAAAATGGAACCAGAAGCAGCAAAATTAATTGGAGCAGGTATAGCTTGTATCGCTCTTGCAGGCGCAGGAATTGGAATTGGAACAATTTTTGGTAACTATCTTGCAGGCGCCTTAAGAAACCCAAGCGCAGCACAATCACAATTTCCAAATTTGTTATTAGGTTTTGCATTAGCAGAAGCGACTGGACTTTTCGGTCTTGTTGTTGCACTTATTCTGTTGTTTGTTCTTTAAACGATTGATAAGCAATGCCTCAGCTTGATTTTTCAACTTTTTTGCCACAAATTTTTTGGCTTTTTATAAGCCTTTCTTTTTTGTACATTGTTTTGTCGCGATATGCTCTTCCTAGAGTTTCCGATGTTATAGAGGAAAGAAAAGATATTATTGCGCAGGATATTGATTCCGCAAAAGAATATTCTGCAGAATCTGAAAAAGCTACTGAAGATTTAAATTTAAAGTTATCTGAGGCTAAGGTAAGTTCACAAAATTTAATCAACAAATCACTTCAGGATATCAAAGAAGATAATGAGATAAATAAAAATATCTTAATAAAGGAAATAAATAATGAAATTTCAGAAGCTGAGGGTGAGATCAAAGAAAAAAAAGAAACCGCTCTCGATGAAATATCTTCAATTTCTGAAAGCTTAGCTATTGAAATACTTGAAAATTTATCTGTTGGTAAAATTGATAAAGGAAAGATAGCTGCTTTATCTAAAATTGATAAATAGGTGTAATTCGAATGTTTGATTCAAGTTTTTTTGTCGCAATTTCATTTTTAATTTTTGTTGGCTTAGTAATATATATGGGTTTGCCAAGGATGATTATATCTGCTCTTGATAAAAGGTCTGAGGATATCCAGGAAGAATTAGATGAGGCAAGAAATCTAAGGGAGGAAGCACAAAAGATACTGGCCAAAGAAAAAAAGAATTTAGACAAAGCCGAAGAAGAATCTAAAAACCTAATTAAGAAAGCTAAACAGCAAGTTGATGAAATAACAAAAAAAGCTGAACAAACCCTTAAAGAGGATATTGAAAGAAAGAAAAGAATAGCAGAGCTTAAAATTGAGCAAGCTCAAATTGAAGCTTTAAACGATGTTAAGGCTAGAGTCGCAAATCTTTCATTCGAAATAACAAAGAATTATTTAAGTAAAAATTTAGACAAAAAAGTATCCAAATCGATTCTAGATGATAGTATTTCAGAAATTAAAAAAAATCTTTAATATTTATTCTTCTAGTCTTTCAATGATTTCTATCAAATTACAGGGTTTATGCCTGATNTCTAATTGATNTATTAAAATTTCATCCCATGCATCTTTTACAGCCCCCGGAGAACCGGGAAGACAAAAAATGTATGTATTTTTAATTATTCCTGCAGTTGCACGAGATTGTATTGTTGATGTTTTAATTTTTTGAAATGATATCATATGAAAAATTGATGAAAACCCGTCTATTTTTTTATCAAATAATCTTTCTAGTGCTTCTGGAGTAACATCCCTGCCTGTTAATCCTGTACCCCCGCTTGTAATTATTGCATTTATATTTTTATTCTTTGACCATTCTAAAATCTTACTTTCTATTAATTCTTTATTATCTTTCAAAATCTCATAATTGATAAGATTATGGCCGCTTTTCTTTATTTTATTTATTAATAAATTTCCTGAAACATCAGTATCTTTTGTCCGGCTATCTGAAACTATTAGAACTGATATATTTATTGGAAAAAACTCTAAAGTTTTTTCTAATTCTTCATTGATTTCCCATTCTTCTTGATTAGTGGTTTTTATAATAATTAATATTAATGTTGTTGCCATGCTTGCTGCGAACAATACCCAGCTATAGGACAAAACTAAATGACTCATTTTAAGTATATCTTTCTTAAATTTTTATTAAATTAATTTTTTATTCCTTATATTGAATTTTTCTATTAAGCAATAATATATCTTTCATCACTAATGATTTGCTAGTTGGTCTTCTTAATAAATAAGCAGGATGAAAGATAGGTAAAGCTGGAATTTCTAATTTTTTATCCTTATAAATATGCCATTCTCCTCTCAATTTTGTAATACCAATATCTTTATCTAAAATTGATTTAGCTGAGATTGAGCCAACAAGAACTAAAATATCAGGTTTTACAAGCTCTATGTGTTTTTTTACAAAAGGCANACATTGTCTAATTTCTTTTGTAGTTGGNTTTCTATTACCCGGNGGTCTCCATGGTATTATATTAATTATGTAACAATTTTTTCTATTTATATTAATAAATTCCAATATCTTGTCGAGGAGCTTACCCGATTTTCCTACAAANGGCTTACCTTCTATATCTTCTTGATTACCAGGAGCTTCTCCGATTAGCATTATTTTTGATTTGCTGTTGCCNTCACAGAATACAGTTGATCTTGATGTATTTTTAAGTTCACATTTATCATAATTCTCAATATAAGATTTTAGATCTTCTAGGTTTTTTATTTCTGATAAATCATTTTGATCATTAATAAATATATTTTCTTCTANATCAGGNTTATNTAANTTTTCATTTATATTGGATTTTATTGTTTCTGTTACACCTAACTCAATCTGGAATTTAAGATCATCTATATTTTTTTCAAAACTTTTTATCATCTTTTAGTGAATCTCTATATAGAATATTAACTGATATTATTAACTGCGACAATAATGTTAAGGGTTTAAAATATGAAAAAAAGTATTATTTATAAACAATAAGGTAATAAATGAGCAATAAACCAGTTAATGAACTTAATGAACAACAAGGTCAGGTTCTAGATTCTTCAAACAGAGAATCTATGGAATATGATGTTTTAATTGTTGGAGCCGGACCTGCAGGCCTATCTGCGGCTATACAAATAAAGCAATTAGCTCAAAAAAGTAATTCAGATATTTCTGTGTGTGTGCTTGAGAAGGCCAGTGAGATTGGTGCTCATATATTATCTGGCGCTGTTATTGAAACTAGTGCTCTAGATAAACTTTTACCTAATTGGAAAGAAATGGATAGCCCAATTAAAACAAAGGTTAAAAAGGATAAACTTTCTTATTTAGGCAAGGATTGGTCAATAAATTTTCCTCAATTTTTGCTTCCTCCGATGATGAAAAACCATGGAAATTATATAGTAAGTCTTGGGAATGTTTGCAAATGGCTAAGCGAGGTTGCAGAAAATTTAGGTGTTGAAATTTACCCTGGTTTTAGTGCTGCTGAAGTTCTTGTTGATGATAATGGAAAAGTTTATGGTGTTGCCACAGGCGATATGGGTGTTTCCAGAGATGGCTCTGCTAAAGACTCTTGGGAATCAGGGATGGAACTTCACGCAAAATATACTCTTTTCTCAGAAGGAGCTAGAGGATCTCTTTCAAAATTCTTAATTGATAATTTTAATCTTTCTGAAGATAAGGACTATCAAAAATATGCAATCGGNATTAAAGAATTATGGGAAATAAAAGATGAAAACCACCAAGAGGGACTTGTTGAGCATTCAATGGGCTGGCCTTTAAGCGATGGAACAGGAGGAGGTTCGTTTCTTTATCATTTCGGACAAAATCAAGTCTCAGTAGGCTATGTCGTTCACCTTAATTACACTAACCCTTATGTTTCTCCATTTGATGAATTTCAACAGTACAAGACTCATCCCTCAGTTAAAAAAGTTTTAGAGGGTGGAAAGAGAATATCCTATGGAGCAAGGGCAATAACTGCAGGAGGCTATCAATCAGTTCCAAAATTATTCTTTCCAGGGGGTGCTTTAATAGGTTGTTCTGCAGGATTTTTAAACTATCCAAAAATAAAAGGAACCCATAATGCTATGGAGTCAGGTATTCTTGCTGCTGAATCAATAGTTGAAAACTTTGTTAATGGAAATCAAGCTGATAATTTATCAAATTATCAGAAAAAATATGAAAAAAGCAAAATAGCAAAAGAGTTAAAGAAGGTTCGTAATGTTAANCCATTTCAATCCAGATATGGAGTTCTTTTGGGTACTATTTTAAGTGGTTTAGATATGTGGTTAAATACTTTTGGAATTACATTACCATTCACACTTGGTCATATTAAACCTGATTATAAAACACTACGAAAAGCATCTGAATGTAAGGAAATAATATATCCAAGACCTGATGGTGAATTTTCTTTTGANAAACTATCTTCAGTTTTTCTTTCAAGTACTAATCATGAAGAAGATCAACCTGCTCATTTAACATTAAAAGATAACAATATACCGATTAAAGTGAATCTCGTTGAATATGATGAGCCTGCTCAAAGATACTGCCCTGCAGGAGTTTATGAGGTTCTCTTAGCCGATGATAATAGTGAGCCAGTTTTTCAGATAAATGCTCAGAATTGTGTGCATTGTAAAACTTGCGATATAAAAGATCCCTCACAAAATATTAATTGGGTTGTACCACAAGGTGGAGAAGGTCCTCTGTATGGTGGTATGTAATTATTGATGCAAGTCATTGAAAAAGCTTATGCTAAAGTTAATATTTCTTTAAATTTAACAGGTCAAAAAGACCATAATCTTCACTATCTCGTCAGCATGATTTGTTTTTGTGATTTTTATGATACGATAACAATAGAAGATTCTAAGGAATTTAAATATGTTATCAATGATGATATTAAGTTTAACAAGCCAGACCTAATTCTGAAGACAATAGAATTTTTATCAAAAGAAATTGGTAGAGATTTACCCCCATTTAAAATTACTTTGAATAAACAAATACCTATAGGAGCTGGCCTTGGCGGTGGTTCCGCAGATTCTGCAGCTACTTTAAGAGCAATTGATAAATTTTTTAATCTCAATCTTACTTATGATCAGAAATTATTAATTGGTAATAAAATAGGCTCTGATGTTCCTAGTTGTGTTGTATCTAAACCCTTAATTTTATCAGGATACGGAGATCAAATTCGTCTATTGGATGGGTTAGATGATAAGGATATTATTATAATTTATCCCAATATTAGCGTAAGCACTAAAGAGGTATTTGATAATATAGATATTAATTTAATTAAAAAAAAAGACAGCCACAAACTTGAAAAACAAATAGAAGATAGTATTGATTTTTATAACAATGGTAATAATTTTGATAAATTATTTTCTAATGATTTGCAAAGTTTAGTTCTTAAAAAATATCTTTTTATCAATGATGTTGTAGATTGCCTCAAAAAAGTAGGTTCTTCTTTTGTATCAATGACAGGGTCTGGTTCCGCATTTTTTGGATTTTTTAAAGAGTCTTCAATAGATAATGCTTATAAAAAAATTAATGATTTAAACAAGGATTGGATGATTATTAAATGTAAATTAATGGGATCTAATAATAGAGAAATCAACAAGCTTCATTAATGCTGATTTAAATTCTGTTTCTGGAAATATTGCAAGCGCGTCTTTAGCGATTCTTCCATGTTGCTTTGCTTTAGAAAGTGTATCATTAATTGCATCATATTGATTTATTATTTTTATTGATTTTTTTAAAAGATCTTTATTTCTAATTTTATTATTAAATGAGTTTTCTAAGAATTCTCTTTCAGAGGCATTACCTCTTCTATATGTAAGAATAATAGGAAGAGTAACTTTGCCTTCGAAAAAATCATCACCTATATTTTTACCTAAAGTTTCTTTATCACCGTTATAGTCTAATGCGTCATCCTTTAATTGAAAAGCAATACCTAGATTCTTACCGAATGAAATTAGGGCATTAATCTCCTCTTCTTTTGATTGTGCTATAAGTGCGCTAACTACACACGCGGTTGAAAATAATTCAGCTGTTTTAGCTTCAATTATATGCATGTACTGATCTTCAGTAGTTTTAATATTATCCGAGGCAATAAGTTGCATAACCTCACCTTCAGCTATCTTTGCTGATGCATTTGATAAATTTTTTAAACATTCTAATGATTTAGTTTCAACCATAAGTTGAAAGGCTTTACCTAGAAGAAAATCACCAACCAGAATGCTAGATTTATTATCCCAAACAATATGAGATGCTGATTTTCCTCTTCTAAGATCGCTATCATCTACTACATCATCATGTAAAAGAGTAGCAGTGTGCATTAATTCAACTGCTGTCGCTAATTTAATATGCATATCACCTTTGTATTCGCATATTTTAGAAGTTGTAAGTGTAAGAATAGGTCTTAATCTTTTACCTCCAAGCTCTATAATATGGTTTGATACATCAGGTATCCTATCGACCTGACTAATAACTTGTTCATTTATTAAATTATTTACTCTAACGAAATCGTTTTCAATTAATGTTAATAATTTTTGAATAGGCTCTTCGTCTTTATATTTGTTTTTTACTAATTTAATTACATTTCCCATATTTTCTTATATTTTAGAATCTAACTATGATCAAAGAAAATTCTAAAAATAAATTCCTTGGCGGTAAACTTACTATTCTTCAGCAAAGAGAGGGGTTTAGAGCAGGGCATGATTCTGTTTTATTAGCCTCTTCAATTCCAGCTAAAAAAGGAGATAAATGCTTGGAATTAGGTATAGGTGCTGGAGTTGTCTCTTTATGTTTAATGAAAAGAGTTCCTGGCTTATCTTTAATAGGAATTGATAATGATAGAGATAGTATAAAGCTCTTAAAAGAAAACATCTCCTTGAATGGATTTGATGATCATATTTCAGTTATTAAAGGGGATCTTAATGACGGAAGCAATAAATTTAAAAATTTAAAAAGACATAGCTTTGATCATATTTTTTCTAATCCGCCTTTTTATGAGAAAGGTGAGATTGTTTTACCTAAAAATAAAAATAAGAGAAATGCATATTATGGTGAAAAAGATTTTATTAATAACTGGATTAAGTTATCTCTTACTTTTGTTAAGAGTAAGGGCTCGATAACATTTATAAACCATATAAAAAATTTTCCTGATATTTTATCGCTTTTTATGAATTCGATGGGTGATGTGACAGTTATTCCAATTTTTACAAATGTTGAAAAACCTGCAACACGCTTTTTAATAAGTGGCGTTAGAGATTCAAAAAAACCACTTAAATTGAAAAGAGGATTAATTTTAAACACTAGAAATGGTAAAACACCAAAAAAAATTGAGAATATTTTGAGGCATGGTAAGTCATTATAATCAATGACTTTATTACTATTTTTTAAGACAGAATTGCTATAATAGAAAATATAGACATTGGAGGTGTCAGTGACCGCAAAAAAAATGGAAGAATTAGTCTCTTTATGTAAAAGAAGAGGATTCATTTATCAAACTAATGAATTATACGGCGGAATGCAGGGTGTATATGACTATGGTCCATTAGGGGTTGAATTAAAAAATAATCTAAAACAAGCTTGGTGGAGCTCTATGGTTTATGAAAGAGATGATATAGAGGGCTTAGATTCTTCAATATTAACTCATCCAAATGTTTTGAAATACTCTGGTCACGAAGAGACTTTCACTGACCCACTTGTAGATTGTAAGGATTGTAAATCAAGGTTTAGAGCTGATCACATCGATAATAATAAATGTCCTTCATGTGGTTCAGACAATTTAACTGATCCTAGACCTTTTAATCTAATGTTTAAAACAACAATTGGACCTGTTGATGATGGAGCTAGTTTTGCATATTTAAGACCAGAAACCGCTCAACAAATTTTTACAAATTTTAAAAATGTGGTTGATTCAACATCAAGAGCATTACCATTTGGAATTGCTCAAATTGGAAAGGCTTTTAGAAACGAAATAACTCCGAGAAATTTTATTTTTAGAGTAAGAGAATTTGAACAAATGGAATTAGAGTTCTTTGTAGAGCCTGGTAGTGATGAAGAGTGGCATCAAAAATGGGTTGATGAAAGAATTAGTTGGTGGGAGCGACAAGGAGTGGATAAAAGTAAATTAGAAATTATTGATGTCGATAAAGAAGATTTATCGCATTATTCAAAAAAGACGGTTGATATAATGTATGAATTTCCTCATGGGCTTGAGGAATTAGAAGGTATCGCAAATAGAACTGATTTTGATATAGGATCACATACTAAAAATCAGAAAGATTTTAAAATAAATGCTGATGTTATAAAAAATGATGACTCAGTAACAAAATTAGCGATTCAAGATAAAATTAATAATACATGGGCTATACCTTATGTAATTGAGCCATCGGCAGGAGTTGATAGAGGATTTTTAGCTATATTAAACGAGGCCTATAAAATTGAGAAGCTTGAAAACGGTAAAGAGAGAACTGTTCTATCGCTAAAATCCCACTTGTCGCCAATAAAGGCTGCGGTTATTCCTTTAAAAAGAAATAATCAAGATTTAGTTAACAAAGCAGTAGAATTAAAAAAGCAATTGCAGTCAATCGGCTTAGGAAGAGTAGTGCTTGATAATGCAGGCAATATTGGGAAAAGTTATAGAAGACATGATGAAGTTGGAACACCAATGTGCATAACAATTGACTTTGAAACATTAGATGATAATTCTGTTACAGTAAGAGATAGAGATACTATGGAGCAAAAAAGAATTAAATTAGATGAAATTTCTGATTTTTTTGTCAAAAATCTCTAATAAATTGAAATGACAAAATATATACATGCTTTTTCAGATCCTTTAACGGATGAAATTGACCAATCATTAATAGGCAATAAAGGCTATAATCTGTGTTTAATGCATGGAATGGACTTACCTATCCCTGAAGGTTTTATAATTAATGCAAAGGCCACTAAAGAATATAAAATTCAAAATGATTTTAGTGATAAATTTCTTGATGAATTAGAAAATAACTTAGCTATTATTCAAGATAAGACAAATCTTCAAATTGGTAACCCAGAAAAACCCCTAATCTTGTCAGTGAGATCAGGCTCAATGATATCAATGCCAGGAATGCTTGATACAATTTTAAATGTCGGCCTAAATCATAAAATAGTTAAAACTTTAGCAAAAAATAACAATGGTTTTTTTGCATATGATACATGGCGAAGATTTATTCAAATGTATTCTCATGTTGTTCATAGACTCGATACTTATGATTTTGATGAAATACTGGAGAATTATCTTCTTGGAGCAAATTTAAGCGCTGTTAGTCAGTTAGATGCTGAAGACTTAGAAGAAATATGTAAAATGTATTTAGATCTCTTCAAGGAAAGAGTAGGTGAAGATTTTCCAGAAGATCCATATCAACAAATAAATGAATCCATAGTCGCTGTTTTAAATTCATGGGATAATGAAAGGGCGATTTCATACCGAAATATAAATGATATTCCGAATAATATTGGCCTAGCAGTAACTATACAAAGAATGGTTTTTGGAAATTTAAACGATAAAAGTGCCTCTGGTGTTATTTTTTCAAGAAACCCAGATACAGGTGAAGACAAAATTAAAGGTGAATATCTGTTAGAGTCACAAGGGGAAGATGTTGTTTCAGGCTTTATAACTCCGAAAAATATAAGTGAAACAGGAACCGATGACATGTTTACAGATATTTTTTCTGATATTTATAAACAAATAAATCAAATTTCAAAAAATTTGGAGAAGCAATTTGGATTTGTTCAGGATATCGAATTTACTATTGAGTCAAATGTATTATGGATTTTACAATCACGTAATGCAGAGTTAAATGCTCAAGCATCTTTTAAAGTTTTAAGAGATTTTGTTGATGAGAAAATTATTAATCAAAATGAAGCTTTGAAATTAATCAAAGAAGATCATGTTGAAAAAGCTTTTGTCCCAGTTCTTGATGATTCACAAGAGTTAAAAATTTTAACAAAAGGATTACCGGCATCTCCAGGAGTAATATCGGGTTTAGTTGTTTTTGATATTGAAGGAATTAATAGAATAAAAAATAGAGATGAGAAATCTATATTAATTCTTGTTGAAACCAATACTAACGATATTAAAGCTATGCATGCATCAGATGGAATATTAACTTCTAGAGGAGGGCTTACAAGCCACGCTGCAGTTGTTGCAAGAGGTTTAAATAAGCCTTGTATTACAGGCGCAGTAGAAATTAAAATTAATACCCAAAAAAAGAATATTTCTATCAATAATAAAATTATATCTGAATTTGATACAATTACTCTTGATGGTCACTCAGGGGAGGTTATTGACGGTATAGTAAAAACAATACCTCAAGAACCCTCATCTGATTTAAAAGAAATATTAAATTGGTGTAAGAAGATAATATCAGACAAAGATATTGCTGATTCTTTAAAAATTATCAAACAAGCTAAATTAAAACTTAAATAATTTATTGAATATTAATATTTGGTTTTCAAAGTCATTATCCCGTTTAACTAGTCTAATGGCATTTTCATTGGGCCAGTACTAATTACTTCATCTCTAGCTTTTACAGGATCTTCAACAACTAATTTTTCCAAGTCCTCAAGATCTTCTGGTACATACCAATGTATCTTATCCTCTTCATATGCTCGATAAACCGTTTTCGCTATTTCTTCAGCTGGAATTAATCTCCACATTCCATCAGCAGGAAGAGTAGATCTAATGTCTTGGCTAATTAGGGGCGTATCAATGACTCCAGGTAATATATCAGAGACCTTTACACCAAGCCTTTTAAATTCAGCTGAAAGAGATTCTGTTAATCCTTTTACTGCGTGCTTAGATGCTGAGTAAACTGAAGTCATTGGTAGACCAATTATTCCGGTTGAAGATGATGTATTTAAACATAATGAATTGTCAGTATTTTTCAAAAGATCTATTGCTGAATATATACCATTTATGACCCCAAAGAGATTAATATTAACAACTCTTAGATGGTTTTCATAAGGCTGATCTTCAAAAAAGCCACCTTCAGCAATTCCAGCATTATTAAATAAAATATCTAATCTATTATTTGATATATTAGAAAATTCTTTCACTGCTTTTTCAAACATATCTTTATTTGAAACATCAAGTTCTCTGCAAATTAAATTTTCNGAATNTATTTCTTCTTCTAATNCATTTAGATTGTTTTTGTTGATATCATAGCAACCAACAAACCAACCTTTATNAATAAATAACTGAACAGTAGATNTNCCCATACCACTTGCACCACCAGTTATAAAAATATATTTTTTACTCATAAAGCCCCCATTACTTTTTTATTAAATCTAAACCTATATCAAGAGATTTTGAAGAGTGCGTTATCCAACCAGAGGATATAAAATTAACCCCTGTCGCAGCTATTTTTTCTACATTTGAATAATCTATCTTACCTGAAGCCTCTAATATTATTTTTTTTTGACCTAGTTTGACCGCTTTTTTTAAATCGTTAATTTTGAAGTTATCGAGCATAATAACATCTGGATTAAATTTAAGAGCTTCTTTAAATTGCTTTAAATTATCTACTTCAATTTCAATTTTTATCTTATTTTTTAGTTTTTTAACTTTTTTGAGAGCATTAGAGACTGATTCAGCTATAGCTATATGATTATCCTTTATTAAAATAGCATCGTATAGTCCTATTCGATGATTAATACCTCCACCAACTTTGACAGCATATTTTTCTATATTTCTTAATCCCGGTGTTGTTTTGCGTGTGCATAATATTTTTGTATGAGTATGCGAAATTAATTTAACCATCATTGATGTCGATGTTGCTATACCTGAAAGATGCGTTAAGAAATTCAATGCAGTTCTTTCTCCCGTTAGAAGACTTATTGCCGGTCCCTCAACTTTAGCTAAAACTTCATTCTTTTTAATTGAATCGCCATCTTTTTTACATGAAGTAAATTTGATTTTTTCGTCAAGCAATTCATAAACAATTTTAGCTATGTTAATACCACATAAAATACCTTTTTCTCGTGAGACAAAATGAAATTGAGCTCTATCCCGTTTTGTTAAAACAGTATTACTCGTAATATCGCCTAATTTTCCAAGATCCTCCTTGATAGCTAATCTAGCAATTTTTTTTAATTGAGGATCAGATAATATCTTCATAAATTTATCATTCTGTTTACTGAATCAAGTGCCCGTTTAGCAATATCATGATCAATAATAACTTCATGTGTTTCATGCCAAAGGGAAGAAAGAATCTTTTCTAATGAAATCTCCTTCATATGAGGGCAAAGATTACATGGTCTTACAAAATTAACATTTGGTGTTTCTACAGAAACATTATCGCTCATGGAGCACTCAGTAACCATAAGAACTTTATAAGGTTGGTTTGTTTTTACCCAATTTATCATTGCAGAAGTTGATCCAGAAAAATCTGCCTCATCAACTACTTCTGGAGCACATTCAGGGTGCGCAATAATTTTAACACCAGGTTCATTTTCTCTATATTCTCTAATTTCATCAACAGTAAATTCTTCATGAACCTCACATCTTCCTTTCCACATAATGATTTCTTTTTTTGTATCTTTCGCAATATTCATTGCTAAATACTCGTCTGGAATAAAAATAATTTTATCAGAATCTATAGAGTTTACCACTTCTAGTGCGTTTGAAGATGTACAGCAAATATCAGTCTCGGCTTTAACATCTGCTGACGAATTTACATATGTAACAACAGGAATTCCTGGGTTTTCTCTTTTTAGATCAATTACATCTTGTCCTGTTATAGAAGCAGCTAAAGAACAACCTGCATCTAAACTTGGTATAATTATCTTTTTATCCATATTAAGAATTTTTGATGTTTCAGCCATAAAATAAACACCACATTGTATTATTATATCGCTATCAACTTTTGTAGCTTCCTTTGCTAGTTGTAAAGAGTCACCTCTTACATCGCTAACACAATGAAAAATCTCCGGAGTCTGATAATTATGAGCAAGAATTGTGGCATTTTTTTCTTTTTTGAGGATATTAATTGCTTCTATGTATGGTGCAAAAAATGGCCATTCAATATCTGGTATGACACTTGAAACTTTTTTATATAATGAAGATGTCTTCTTTTCTGTATCATCATTCCAAGATATACCCATTTCATCAAGGATCTTGCTTGGATGTAATTGATTAATTTTATTATCTAATGATTTATCCATAATAATTGGTCATAGTTTATAATTTTGATAATAAAAACATTATTCATTAATTAGTCAAAAGAAAATGAGGTGATTTAGGTTTTTCTAAGGATAACGCTTCCAGCTGAATATCCGGCACCAAAAGAACAAAGGACGCCAATTTCACCCTTATCCATATCCTCACTATATTGAGAAAAGGCTATTATTGAGCCTGCAGATGAAGTATTTGCGTAATCTTGGAGTATATTTGGCTGTTCATTTTTTTCTGGCGTTCTGCCTAAAACTTTTTTTCCTATAAAATCATTCATACTCTTATTTGCTTGATGCAACCAAAGTCTTTTTACATCATTAATTCCAACATTTTCATCTAACAAATGATCTAGTATTAATTGACTTACCATAGGAACAACTTCTTTAAATACCTTCCTTCCTTCCTGCATAAACAACATATCTCTATCAAGAGTTTGAGATTGCTTGGCATTATTAAGAAAACCAAAATTATTTCTAATATTATTGGAAAATTGTGTGATGCACTTAGTTGATAGAATTTCAAATGAATTTGAGGAGTTTGCCGATACTTTTTTTTCTAAGATCATGGCTGTACAAACATCACCGAAAATAAAATGACAATCGCGATCTTTAAAATCTAAGTGTCCAGAGCAAATCTCGGGATCAACTATTAAAATTGTTTCTGCGCTTCCAGCCTTAATCATATCAGCAGCAGCTTGAATCCCAAAAGTTGCAGATGAGCAAGCAACATTCATATCAAAAGCAAATCCTTGAATTCCTAAATATTGTTGCACTTCGATTGCTATTGCAGGATAAGCTCTCTCTAAATTAGAGCATGCTGTAATAACCGCATCTATATCAGAAGGCTTTTTCCCAGATACTTTTAGGGCTTGTTTAGCTGCCTCTATAGACATTTCTGCTAAAATAGAAGGTTCGTCATTGTTTCTTCTCTCTAAAATAGGGTGCATAATATCAGGGTCTAAAATTCCCTTTTTATCCATTACATACCTATTTTTTATTCCTGAGGCATTATAAATAAAATCTTCATTAGACAATTCTAAGGCATCTAATTCACCATTATCAATTAGATCCTTGTTAAGTGTATTAAATTTCTCTGCATAAGCATTATAAGCTTCAACAAGCTCTTTATTTGTTATTGATTCTTTAGGGGTAAATACACCAGTTCCGCTGATTACAATTTCATTCATAACCCAAAATAATATCAGAAAAATCAATTATGTTAATCTTTTTGACATTTTAAGTAATGTGGGCAACTCACTAAATGATCATTTACTATTCCAGAAGCTTGCATAAATGAGTAGACTGTCACTGGCCCACAAAAGCTAAATCCTAATTCTTTCATTTTTTTTGAAATTTTTTTAGATAATTCAGTATCTTTAGGAATTTCTTTCAATTCTTTTCTAGAGTTGATAATAGGCTCATGATCAACGTAGTTCCAAAAAAAATCAGAAAATTTTTTAGAATTATTAAATTCATTATTATAAATTTTTGCATTATTTATAGTTGCAAGTATCTTTTTTTTATTTCTTACAATTGATCTATCATTCATAAGTTCTTCGATTTTTTTATTATTGTATTCTGAGATAACATTTGGATTAAAATCATCAAAGGCTATTTTGAAATTATCCCTCTTTTTTAGAATAATTATCCAGCTAAGACCAGATTGAAAAGTTTCTAAAGTAAGCATTTCAAAAAGTTTTTTGCCATCAAATTCTGGTTTTCCCCATTCATCATCATGATATTTCATGTAAATATCATGTGAATTAGACCAACTACAAAAACCTTCCCTATCAGATGGCATAATCTTTAAGGATATCAGGAATGTGAACAGTTATAGTAGCTTCCTCATTATTTATATTAACAGATGTGTTTTCCTTTTGAATTTTAGGTAATACATCAGTTTTAAGAATTGCTACGCTTTCATTCTCGTATGATTTAATAATTTTCCCAATTTTTTTAGTTTCTAAAAAAATATCATCACCTTGCTTGTTATTTCTATTAGATGTAATTGAAAAAACTCTTTTTTTAGGTTTACCTTTTCTATACATTCTTGAAGTTACTTCTTGTCCGATAAAACAACCTTTTTTGAATGAAATTGAATTCATATAATCAAGATTTAATTCTATTGGAAAAAATTCACCAGATAAAAAATCTTCACCTTCTTCAACTATACCAAGAGAAATTTTCTTCTTTTCATAATTATCACTATTAGACCTATCGTTCCTTTTCTCTCTTATTCCCCTCCAACCTAAATTTACATTTCTTGGGTCAATAAAGGAGCCCTGAAATTCTTTTTCTAGACAAACTACAACTTCTAGATCATTTTTCTCTTCAAAATCTACATCTGAATTTAGTTTATAGATTTGCATCTTTTTCATAAATGTTTGAAAGGATTTTTTGTGTAAATCTAACAGGAAGTGATTTCCTTCTTTTTTTACAAAAAACTGATTTAACAATTTGCCTTGTGGACTTAAAAAACAACTTGATAACATTTCTTCATCATTGTTAATTAAGTCGATAGTTATTATAGACTGAAGGAAGTCTTCAGAATCTTTTCCTGAAACTAAGACTAAAGATCTATTGGTTAATGTTATTAATTTATTATTCATATATTTTTATTTAATTTTAATATTATTATATTAGTATAATGAAATAGGAATTTCGTTACAATGTCATTTGATACCATCTTTAAAAATGCAAATATAACTGATGAAAGTAAGAGCTATATTTCTGATATAGGGGTTAAGGATGGAATTATTTCTGAAATTGGAAATCTTAATGATGATGCTGAAACAATTTTAAATATAGAAAATTTAGATTTAATTCCTGGTGTTATAGATACTCAGGTACATTTTCGTGAACCAGGACCAACGCATAAAGAAGATCTGAATACTGGTACAAAATCAGCTATTTTAGGTGGAATAACTGGTGTTTTTGAAATGCCAAACACAAATCCTTCAACAACTAATCTTGAATCACTGTTAGATAAATTTGAACGCGCAAAAAATAGATCCTATTGTGATTATGCTTTTTATGTTGGCGGAACTGAAGACAATAGCAATGAGCTACCTAAATTAGAGAAAGTTGAAGGTTGCTGCGGTGTAAAAGTCTTTATGGGATTGAGCATTGGCGGCCTGGTGGTATCAGGAGATGAAGATCTATCTAGAATTATGTCTGAAATTAATTATAGGGCGTCATTTCATTCTGAAGATCAAAGCTCTCTTGATGCCAGAAAAAAATATCAAACAACAGGAGATATACATTCTCATGAAGTATGGAGAAATGATGAACAATGTTTTACTGCTACCCAAAGAATAATTAAGATTGCAAGAAAATATAATAAAAAAATACATATTCTTCATGTTTCAACAGGGCAAGAGGCTGAATTTTTAGCTGATAATAAAGATATAGCCTCTGTTGAAATAACTCCTCAACATTTAACTTTAACAGCTCCTGATTGTTACAATGAACTTGGAAGTTATGCTCAAATGAATCCGCCGATTAGAGATATAAATCATCAGACTAAATTATGGACCGCTATAAATAATGGTGTTGCAGATATAATAGGTTCAGATCACGCTCCCCATACTAAAGATGAAAAGGATAAAGAATATCCTATTTCTCCATCAGGTATGCCGGGTGTTCAAACTCTTGTCCCTGTCATGTTAAACCATGTAAATAATGAAAAATTATCCTTAAATCGATTTGTCCAATTAACCAGCGCAAACCCTGCAAGGTTATTTGGTATTAAAAACAAGGGTTTTATAGAAGTAGGTAATGATGCTGATTTTACTGTAATTGATTTAAATAAAGAAAGGGTAATTGAGAATAATTGGATAGTAAGTAAGTGCGGTTGGACTCCTTATGACGGAATGAAAATAAAAGGGTGGCCAATTATGACTATAATAAGAGGCAATATTGTTATGAGAGAAGACGAACTATCTGACCCAATAGGCCAACCAATGCAATTTAATAGATAATTAAGGAGAAAAAATGTCTGAAAAATTTAAAGCTCTTATGATTGAGAAAGAAAATGATGTTCAAACTGTCAATATGGTTGAGATCGAAGATAATGATTTAATGGAGGGTAATGTCCTAGTAAGCACTACTCATTCAACATTAAATTATAAAGATGGTTTAGCTATAACAGGAGCATCACCTGTCGTTCGATCATTTCCAATGATACCAGGAATTGATTTCAGTGGAATAGTTTTATCATCAGAAGATAAAAATTTTTCAGAAGGAGACAGGGTAGTTTTAAATGGTTATGGTTTGTCAGAAAGCCATTTTGGCGGCTATTCGGAAAAGGCTAGAGTTAAATCTGAACATCTATTAAAGCTACCTGAAAATATATCTAATAAACAAGCAATGGCTATAGGAACCGCAGGTTATACTGCCATGTTATGTGTTTTGGCTATTGAAGATCATGGTATAAAGCCAGATGACGGAGTAATTTTGGTATCTGGTGCTTCAGGCGGAGTTGGTTCTGTAGCAATTTCTCTTCTTTCAGATTTAGGTTACAATGTAGAGGCCTCAACAGGAAGATTAGAGGAAACCTCATATCTTAATAATCTTGGCGCAAAAACAATTATTGATAGATCTGAATTGTCTGAACCATCAAGACCTTTAGGAAAAGAAAGATGGGCTGGAGCGATTGATTCAGTTGGCAGTACTACATTGGCAAACATACTTGCTCAGATATCTTATGGGGGAGCTGTTTCTGCATGCGGACTTGCGCAAGGAATGGATCTTCCCTCTACAGTTATGCCATTCATATTAAGAGGTGTTTCCTTGCTTGGTGTTGACTCAGTAATGGCCCCAATGCAAATAAGAGAGAGAGCTTGGGATCGTTTAAGTAAAGATATTAACTTTGAAAAACTTGAGGAAATGATTATTGAGACTTCACTAGACCAAATTGAAAAATTGGCACAAGATATATTAGAAGGTCAAGTCAGAGGAAGGGTTGTAGTAAATATCCAATAAGTTTTATGATTTTATTTCCTTAAGTCTTTCAGAGACTAAAAATGCTAAATCTAGTGATTGATTAGCATTAAGTCTTGGGTCACAGTGTGTATGATATCTACTAGATAGATCTTCTTCCAATACTTCAAAAGAACCACCACAACATTCTGTAACATTTTGACCTGTCATTTCTATATGAACACCTCCAGCATATGTACCTTCAGCTCCATGAATATCAATAAACTTTTTAACTTCACTTAAAAGTGTATCTAAATACCTTGTTTTATAACCATTTGAAGCTTTAATTGTATTTCCATGTACTGGATCACAACACCAAACAACACTTTTTCCTTCAGATTCTATAGCTTTTATAAGAGAAGGGAGGTGGTCTTCTATTTTATCTACTCCAAATCTAGCAATGAGAGTAATTCTACCCTCTTCATTTGTTGGATTTATTATATCTATCAATTTTATTAATTCATCTGCCTCAATAGACGGTCCACATTTAATTCCAATTGGATTATTAATTCCTCTTACGAACTCAATATGCGCGCCATCGGGTTGTCGTGTTCTATCGCCAATCCAGAGCATATGGGCGGATGTGTCGTACCAATCTCCACTAGTGGAGTCAACCCTAGTTAGCGCCTCTTCATATCCAAGCAATAATGATTCATGGCTTGTAAAGAACTCAACAGATCTTAATGCTTGTGAAGTATTAGAATTAATGCCAACAGCATCCATAAAATCTAATGTTTCAGATATTCTACCTGCTAGAGCTTCGTACTGTTCACCTTGTTTACTCTCTTTTACAAAATCCATATTCCATTGATGAACATGATCAAGATTAGCATAACCACCTTGAGCAAAAGCTCTTAAAAGATTTAGTGTTGAGGCTGCCTGTCTATATGCCATAATTTGTCTTTGAGGGTCTGGTTTTCTTAACTCAGAATCAAATGAGATATCGTTAATTATATCACCTCTATAACTTGGTAATTCAATATCACCTTGTTTTTCCATAGGCGCTGACCTAGGCTTAGCGAATTGACCTGCAATTCTACCTACTTTAACTATTGGACAACCAGCGCCAAAAGTTAATACTATGGCCATTTGAAGCATAACTCTGAAGGTATCACGAATATTATCAGGATGATGCTCTGCAAAACTTTCTGCACAATCTCCACCTTGAAGCAAAAATGCCTCACCTCTAGATACTTTAGCTAGATGCTCTTTTAGTCTTCTAGCCTCACCTGCAAAAACAAGAGGTGGGTAAGAAGATAATCTTTTTTCTACCTTTTCAAGAGCCTTTTGATCATCATAATCAGGTACTTGAATTATAGGTTTATTTCTCCAACTATCTTTTGACCAGTTATTAGCCATAATAATCTCCAAATATAGAAAAACGGTTATAGATGAATAATTAGTGTATTAACAGTAATTTATAAAATTTTATTTTATAAAATTCTAATTTGCTTTTTAGTATTTTTTAGATGCTGTTTAGTTTCTTTTTAATAAAATTTACATTCTGCTTGAATTCATATCAGCTGAATCATCAAGCTGTTCACGATATTTCTTGAATTCTAGCCTTGCTACTGCACGATTATGAACTTCATCGGGACCATCTACTATTCTTAATGTTCTAGCGCTAGCATAAGCTCTTCCTAGACCAAAATCAGTTGTCACACCACCACCACCATGAGCTTGAATTGCATCATCAATAATATCTAACAATGTTCTTGGCGCCTTTACTTTAATCATTGCTATTTCAGCCCTTGCAACCTTATTACCAACTGTATCCATCATATAAGCAGCTTTCATAGTTAAAAGTCTTGAGCATTCAATTTCTATTCTTGCTTTAGATATTCTCTCTTCCCAAACTGAATGTTCAGCTATAGGTCTCCCAAACGCTTCTCTACTTAAAAGTCTCTTAGCCATTTTTTCAAGGGTTCTTTCTGCAACCCCAATAGCTCTCATGCAATGATGAATTCTTCCTGGACCTAATCGACCTTGAGCGATTTCAAAACCCCTACCTTCACCTAAAAAAAGATTTTCAGCTGGCACTCTAACATTATCTAATTTGACTTCACTGTGACCATGAGGCGCGTCATCAAAACCAAAAACCGGAAGATGTCTTACAATTTCTACTCCAGGTGTTTCCATTGGCACTAAAATTTGGCTTTGTTGTTGGTGTCTGGATGCATCTGGGTTAGTTTTTCCCATAACGATAGCTACTTTACATCTTGGGTCCATGACTCCAGATGACCACCATTTTCTTCCATTAATAACATACTCATCACCATCTCTTTCTATTTTTGTTGAAATATTAGTAGCATCTGAAGAAGCAACATCAGGTTCTGTCATTAGGTAAGCGGATCTCATTTCCCCTTCAAGCAATGGTTGAAGCCATTTTTCTTTATGTTCTTCAGTTCCATAGCGTTCGATAAGCTCCATATTTCCTGTGTCAGGCGCAGAACAGTTAAAGACCTCAGAAGCCCAACCGACTCTTCCCATAATTTCACAAATTGGAGCATATTCAACATTTGTTAAACCTCCACCACGCTCTGATTCAGGTAAAAACATATTCCATAGACCTTCTTCTTTGGCTTTTACTTTTAAATCTTCCAAAATTTGAGGTATTTGCCAACGGTCTTCACCAAAAGCTATCATTTGCTCATCATAAGTTGCTTCATTGGGGTATACATATTTATCCATAAAAGCTTCAACACGAGCGATTAGTTCTTTTGTTTTGTCATTATGATCAAAAATCATGATTATCTCCTGAATTTTTCTATAAGTTAGTGATTGTCTAATAGAGGCATTGATTATAACAATTATCTTCTTTGTGAAAAGAATTTTTTTAAAAGATCTTCTGACTCTTTTTTGTAAAATCCATTAAAAACATTGGGCTCATGATGGCAAGAATTTGATGAAAAAATTCTTATACCATTTTCAACACATCCTTTTTTTTTATCCTCAGCAGCAAAGTATAAATTTTTAATTCCAACTAATGAAATTGCCATTGCACACATTGCACAAGGCTCTAAAGTTGTGAATAAAGAAAAATCAAATAATTTAGTTGTCTTTAAATTTTTACAGGCATTTCTAATTACTAAAATTTCAGCATGAGCGGTTGGGTCGTTTAGTTCTCGCATTCGGTTTCCATTTGAAGATATGACTTCATTTTTAGGATTAACAATTATTGCCCCAACAGGCACTTCATCTCTCTCCTTAGCTTTTTCAGCCTCAGATAAAGCTAATTTCATAAAGTATTTAGTTTTTGTTGTAGTGTTTTCCAATTTTATTACCTATTTTTATGTATAAGGCTTGAACATGGAAAAAAAAACAAAAAATGAAAAAATTAGAATTGCAAAATTAATTTCTAATTCAGGTTTAGCCTCAAGAAGAGAAGCAGAAAAACTTATATTAGAAAAGCGAGTTACTTTGTATGGAGAAACAATTGACTCACCAGCTTTAAATGTTGATAGAAATGCAATTGTAACTGTAGATGGTGAGGTTGTGGATACAAAGTTAAAAACAAGTGTCTGGATATTTAATAAACCAAAAAGATGTCTTGTTACTAAGAACGACCCGAAAGGTAGAGATACTATCTATAACTTTTTACCTAAAGAATTAAAGAATACAATAAGTGTTGGTCGTTTAGATTATAATAGCGAAGGCTTGTTAATTCTCACCAATAATGGAGACTTATCAAGATATCTTGAGCTACCTAAGAATAATTTCAAGAGAACTTATAAGGTTCGGGTGTTTGGAAAAGTAGATGACAAAAGACTAAAAAACCTATCAGAGGGGATTTCTATTCAAGGAGAAAAATATAAACCAATAGACGCCATGATTGAAAAAAGACAAAATTCAAATTCATGGTTAAAGTTTTCTCTATATGAAGGAAAAAATAGAGAAATCAGAAAAATATGTAACTATATGAATCTTGAGGTAAATAGATTGATAAGATATTCATATGGGCCTTTTAGCTTAGGTAATTTAGCTAAATGTGGAGTAAAAGAAATTTCAAAAATATTTTTGAAAAGAAATTTTGTTAATTTTTTCTAACAAATGAGGAAAGAATGAGAATTATCTCAGGTAATTATGCTAGAAGAAAAATAATTGCTCCTAAAGGTAGTGAAACGAGACCTACAACGGATAGATTTAAGGAGACCTTATTTAATATTATTGAAAATAGTCTTAAAATAAATCTTAAGAATAAAAATGTTTTAGATCTTTTTGCTGGTTCAGGATCTCTAGGTTTAGAAGCTATTTCCCGGGGAGCTAAAAATTGTACCTTTATTGATAAATCAATAAAAGCCATTGAAGCTATAGAAGAAAATATTTCATTTCTTGAATTAAACTCTTGCTGTGATTGTTATAAACTTGATGTAAATAAAATAAGAAAATTTGCAAATGATCCGAATAAGAAAATTGATATAATTTTTTCTGATCCCCCTTACTCAAAAACAGACATTAATGAAATTGCAATTAATAATTTAATTAAAAAAAATTGGATGAAAGATAGTGTTTATATTTTTCTTGAAACCTCTAATCGTGAACCTATTTCGAGCATAAGTGGATTTGAGGTATTAGAAAAAAGAATAATTGGCGATAGTTTATTAACAATTTATTTATCTTCAAGCTATTGAACCATTGAAAAAAATCAATAATATCAAATAAAATTAGGGAGATTATTATGAGAGGATTAATGCAGGAATGGCCTTTGCTTGTTCATACTTTTATTGATCATGCAAAAATCCATCATGGGGAAAGAGAAATTGTTACTAGAAGACTTGAGGGTGATATTCATTCAACAACTTATTCTGAAATTCACTCCAGATCTAAAAAATTTGCTAAAGCTTTGAAAGAGCTAGGAGTTAGTAAAGGCGATGTAGTTGGAACTTTAGCTTGGAATACAAACAGACATCTTGAGTCATGGTATGGAATTACTGGTTTAGGTGCAATTTATCACACATTAAATCCTCGACTTTTCGTTGAACAGCTTGACTACATTATTAATCATGCGGAAAATAAATTTATAATTTCGGATATAAGTTTTGTAGAAATTCTAGAAAATATTCAGGATAAAATTCCAAATGTTCAGGGTTTCATTTTTCTGTGTGAAAAATCAGACCTACCTGAGAGTAAGTTAAAGAATGTTTACTCATATGAGGAACTTGTCAATTCGCAAGATGATAATTTCGAATGGGTCAAGTTGGAAGAAGATGATGCATGTGGGTTATGTTATACTTCCGGAACAACTGGAAACCCTAAAGGAGTTTTGTATTCCCATAGATCAAATGTTCTGCATACATTAGTTGCCAATTCTGCAGATGCAATGGGTATAAAATCCACAGATGTAGTAATGCCAGTTGTCCCAATGTTTCATGCAAATGCTTGGGGTTTGTCTTTTTCAGCTCCGATGTCCGGTTGTAAGGTTGTCATGCCAGGAATGAATATGGATGGGGAAAGTATTTATGAATTACTCAATGACCATAAAGTAACTTTTACTGCAGCAGTGCCAACAGTATGGTTGATGCTTCTTCAATATCTTGAGGCAAATGATCTTAAGCTTCCTTACCTTGAAAGAGTTGCGATTGGTGGTTCAGCTGTTCCAAGAGTGATGCTAGAAAAATTTGAAAAAAATTATGATGTATCTGTTATGCATGCTTGGGGTATGACAGAGATGTCACCATTGGGAACGATAGGCGCTTTTAAAAGTGGAATGGAAGAATTAAGCTTTGATCAACAGATGGATATAAAATTAAAGCAAGGCAGAGCATCATATATGGTCGAAATGAAAATTACTGATGATGATGGAAATGATCTACCTTGGAATGGAAAAGATTTTGGACATCTATTAGTAAGAGGGCCTTTTATAGCAAGCAAATATATGAAAGGTGATGGCGGACAAATACTTGATAATCAAGGTTTTTTTGATACCGGTGATGTAGCCACAATTGATGAACTGGGTTTTATGCAAATTACTGATAGATCTAAAGATGTTATTAAATCAGGTGGTGAATGGATATCCTCAATTGAGTTAGAGAATATTGCTGTAGGACATCCAGATATTGCTGAAGCGGCAGTAATTGGAATTTTTCATCCGAAATGGGATGAAAGACCTTTATTAATATGCGTCCCTGCTGAAGGAAAAGATCCAAATAAAGATAATGTTTTAGAATATTTACAAGATAAGCTAGCGAAATGGTGGATGCCTGATGATGTAGTTTTTGTCGATGAAATTCCCCATACAGCAACTGGAAAAATACAAAAACTAACTCTACGCGAACAATTTGCTGATTATGAGTTACCAACTGCTTGATTTTTTGAGGTTGCTCTCTTAATTCTATCGTTAATTGCTCTACCAATACCTTTGTTTGGTATAGGAGCTATAGCTATTTTTGAGTATTTCTTTTGATATCTTGCTAAAAAAGAAAAAAGATTAGAAGCAGCTTCTACTAAATTTCCTTCAAAACTTAAATTTGGGGCATTATAGTTTGGACCGAAACCGATAAGTAATTCATTTTTTTCAGCTTTTTCTGCGTTTATTCTTAGAGGAACAACTGGAGAGTAATGTTTTGATAGCATTCCTGGAGAAATAATTTTTTCATTGGTTTTTTGTTCTATATTAATTATTCTTTGTGGGAATTTTTCTTTTAATTCTTCTGCTGAAACTCCACCATGCCTTAGAATATGTATTTCATCATTGGTAATATTTATGATTGTACTTTCAAGACCAATTTTTGTTGAACCACCATCAAGTATTATTGATAAATTTTTATCATTTTTAAAATAGTCAAAAACATGATCCGCTTCAGTAGGGCTAAGTGAGCTAGAAGTATTAGCGCTAGGTGCAGCTATAGGCTTACCAAAATATTTAATCAACTTTAAAGCGGTCGTGTTATTAGGAATTCTTACACCAACCGTATCTAAACTCGCACTAGCTAATTCACTTATTTTAGATTTTTTTTTCTTTTTTAAAATAACAGTCATAGGACCTGGCCAAAAAAGATCACTTAATTTTTTAATATCATCATTTATTTCGCAATTCTCTTCTATTTGATCAAAAGATGAGAAATGAATAATTAAAGGATTAAATTTAGGTCTATTTTTAGTTTCAAAAATTTTAGCTATAGCTAGGTTATTTGTTGCATCTCCACCAAGCCCATAAACAGTTTCAGTTGGAAAAGAAACTAGATTTCCTTCTTTTAGGGCTTCAGCTGCTAGTATAATACTAGATTTGTTGGTATTTTTTATTGTAGTCATTTTTATATTTATATTCTACTTAGTAAATATGGATAAATTAGTCGAAAAAAATAATAAAGGCGCCCATAATTTAGTATACCCATTTGATACTCTTCCACAACCAGGAAGAATGCTAAAGATTGATGATGGCGTTTATTGGGTTAGAATGAGTCTACCCTTTGTTTTGAATCATATTAATTTGTGGGTATTAAAGGATGACGATGGATGGGTAGTAGTTGATACAGGTGTTGCTAGCGCAGATATAAAATCTAATTGGCGCAAATGTTTTTCAGGTGATATGAATGGAGAAGCTGTTAATAAAATTATCGTAACCCATCTTCATCCCGATCATATAGGTTTAGCCGGATGGATGAATAAAAAATTTTCTTCACCCTTATATATGTCAAGATCAGACTACTTAATGTGTAGGATGTTAGTGAGTGATACTGGAAGGGAAGCGCCAGAAGAAGGAAAGTCTCTCTATAGATCCGCCGGTTTTACAGAAGATGAACTTGATACATACTCAGAACGATTTGGTGGCTTTGGAAGTGCTATTTCAAAACTACCAGATAGCTATAATCGTTTAAAAGATTATGATGTTATTAATATTGGGGGTTATGATTGGGAGGTTGTAGTAGGTAGCGGTCATTGCCCAGAACATATTTGCTTATACAATAAAAAATTAAAATTATTTATATCTGGAGATCAGGTGCTTCCTAAGATTACTTCTAATGTTAGTGTGTTTCCTACTGAACCTAATTCAAACCCTCTTAATGAATGGATAGAAAGCTGTAAATACATTAAATCTAGAGTTAATAATGATGTTTTAGTCCTTCCATCTCATAATGAGCCATTTAGAGGTCTTCACGAAAGACTCGATCATTTAATTAATGGACATGAAAGGAATTTAACAAGACTTCTGGAGTTTTGTGAAGAACCAAAAAGAGCGATAGATGTTTTTTCTGTTCTTTTTAAAAGAAAAATAACTAGTGATGTTTTGCTTATGGCTACAGGTGAAAGTATTGCTCATTTAAATTGCTTAATACATAGAGGGCTATTAGGATCAAAACATGATGATAAAGGAATAATTAGATATTATAAATTATAATTTACGGTGATTTTTATGAATAAAAAGAACGATATAAAAGAATTAACTTTTGAACAAGCCCTATCCGAATTAGAGGAAATAG
Source organism: Rhodobiaceae bacterium (assembly GCA_002726005.1). Taxonomy (GTDB): domain Bacteria; phylum Pseudomonadota; class Alphaproteobacteria; order MED-G09; family MED-G09; genus AG-430-B22. The sequence continues at coordinate 57,056 of PBRS01000007.1, read as the reverse complement.
TAGAAAAGCTTGAACAAGGTGATATTGACCTCGAGGACTCAATTGACATTTATGAGAGAGGAACTTTGCTTAAAGCTCATTGTGAAGAAAAATTAAAATCTGCAAAATTAAAAGTTGATAAGATAATAGCTCAACCAGATGGTGATTTTACTTCTGAGCCTTATGAAGATAAATAATCTCAAATGAGCCAATTTTTAGATCATTTAAAGCAATTTGCTATAGAGCTAGATGGATTTCTTAAAGATTTATTAGATAAAAAAATAAATATTGATAACGAACTTAAAGATTCAATTATTTATTCTTCAATTGGCTCTGGAAAAAGGATTAGAGGCTATCTTTCATGTGAGATTGCAGATTTTTTTTATGCCGATAAATCTGATGCACTTAAATTAGCATCAGCAATTGAGTTAATTCATGCCTATTCGTTAATTCATGATGATTTACCAGCCTTAGATAATGATGATTATAGAAGAAATAAGCTATCTAATCATAAGCAATTTAGTGAATCTACAGCCATTCTATCAGGTGATGCGCTCCAATCTTTGGCTTTTGAAATTTTATCAGATAAAATGGAAAAAATTGACACAAATAAGCAATTAAAACTTATTAACCATCTTTCAAATAATATAGGTCCTAATGGTATGATTGGTGGGCAGATTATTGATATAAATTCGAAAGAAAATCAATTATCCATTGATGAAGTTAATGTTATGCATAATCTTAAAACAGCAAATTTATTTAGTTTTTCATGCCAATCTGGAGCAATTATAGGTAATGCTAGTGATAAAGAAGTAGATGCGTTTAAAAATTATGGAAGGAATTTTGGGATTGTATTTCAAATAATTGATGATGTTCTAGATAAAATTGGTGATCCTGAAAATATTGGGAAAACTTTAGGCAAAGATGAAATTAATCAAAACAAAACATATTTAAATTTTTATAGTATTGAAGAATGTCTTGAGATTGCAGGAAAATATAGCGAAAAAGCAATTAATTCATTAAATATATTTGACCAATTGCCTGAAGTTTTTATAAATGCACTTGATTTTATAAAATCAAGAAAGTTTTAGTTAATGAATAAAGTAGAAATTAAATATCTCGACAAAATTAAGTCACCTAGAGATTTAGATGATTTAAATGACGAACAACTTAAAGAGCTTGCAACAGAGTTGAGGTATGATGTTATTGAAACGGTTTCAAAGACAGGTGGTCATTTAGGCGCAAGCCTTGGAGTAATCGAACTTACTGTTGCTCTTCATAAAATATTTGATTCACCTAAAGATAAGATAATTTGGGATGTTGGGCACCAGAGCTATCCACATAAAATATTGACTGGTAGAAGAGATCAAATGTCAACTTTGAGAAAAAAAGATGGCTTATCAGGTTTTACAAAAAGGGATGAAAGTAAATATGACCATTTTGGAGCTGGGCATAGCTCTACCGCAGCTTCTGCTGGACTTGGAATGTCAATTGGAAGAGATTTAAAAAATAAAGATAATCATGTTGTTTGCGTTGTTGGCGATGGCGCAATGAGTGCTGGTCAAGCATATGAAGCATTAAATAATGCAGGTGCAGAAAAATCAAAATTGATAGTAATTTTAAATGATAATGACATGTCAATTGCGCCACCTGCAGGCGCAATGAGTGCTTACTTAGCAAAACTAATATCAGGTGGAACATATCTTGGTTTAAGAAATTTTGCCAAACAAGTCATAGAAAAACTTCCTAAATCACTTGAGAAAGGAGCGAAAAAAGCTGAAGAAATTACTAGATTAATTGCAGGCAACGGAACTCTTTTTGAGGCTTTAGGTTTTTATTATGTTGGACCTATAGATGGACATAATTTGGATCATTTGCTTCCTGTTATTAGAAATGTAAAAAATGCAGATAATGGTCCAGTAATAATTCATGCTGTTACTCAGAAAGGTAAGGGTTATAAACCTGCAGAAGACTCAGATGAAAAATTTCACGGAGTTACTAAATTTAATATTGCCACTGGAGAGCAGGAAAAACCAAAGAAAACAAATGTTTCTTATACTAAAATTTATTCTAATTCCTTAATTAAATGTGCTGAAAATGATAAAGATATTGTTGCTGTGACAGCGGCAATGCCATCAGGAACGGGACTTGATAAATTTAAAGAAATTTATCCTAAAAGGTTTTTTGATGTAGGTATCGCAGAACAACATGCAGTAACATTTTCGGCTGGACTTGCAATTGAGGGACTCAAACCATTTGCTACAATTTATTCAACATTTCTTCAAAGAGCCTATGATCAAATAATCCATGATATAGCAATTCAAAATCTACCAGTGAGATTTGCGATCGATAGAGCAGGGTTAGTTGGCGCAGATGGACCAACTCATGCTGGAAGTTTTGATTTGGCATATTTATCAATTTTACCAAATTTTGTAGTTATGGCAGCTTCTAATGAGGTTGAGTTAGCAAGAATGGTTCAAACTGCTGCTGAATATAATTTAGGTCCAATATCTTTTAGATATCCTAGAGGAAATGTTTTTGGGTTAGATATGCCTAAAAAAATTGAGTCACTAAAAATTGGAAAAGGGAAAATTATAAAGCAAGGAGAAAAAGTAGCCCTACTTAACCTTGGAACTCGAATTGAAGAGGTAAAAAATGCATCAGATACATTAGAATCAATGGGTCTTTCTTGTACAATTGCTGATGCAAGATTTGCCAAACCTTTAGACAAGGACTTAATTAGAGATCTTTCAAAAAATCATGAGTTAATGATCACTATCGAAGAGGGTTCATCTGGCGGTTTTGGTGCTCATGTATTAATGTTTTTAGCAGAAGAAGGAATTCTTGATAGTGGTTTTAAAATAAGGAATTTATATCTCCCGGATACATTTATTCAACATGGTGATGTAAATGAAATGTATACTCAAGCAGGACTGACCTCAGAAAATATTGTTAAATTAGCAATGAAGGCTCTCGACATAAATAATAATGAATTCAAGATTATTAAGTCTTAACTTCCGATTTGAGCTCGATTTCTTAAGAAATGATCAGCTAAAACACATGCAACCATAGCTTCTCCAACAGGAACAGCTCTAATACCTACACAAGGATCATGTCTTCCTTTGGTTGTTATTTCTGTGTCATTCTGAGATTTATCTATTGTCTTTCTCTCTTTTTTTATAGATGAGGTTGGTTTAACAGCAAATCTTACAACAATATCTTGTCCTGAGGATATTCCTCCAAGAATTCCTCCTGAATTATTAGAAAGAAAAACAGGCTTATCATTTTTCATTCTCATTTCATCGCCATTTTCACTACCTTTTAGACTTACTGCTTCAAAGCCATTTCCAATTTCAACGCCTTTTACTGCATTTATACTCATTATTGCTGATCCTAAGTCTGAGTCTAATTTCCCATAAATTGGTGCGCCCAATCCAACTGGAACATTTTTAGCTACAACTTCAATAACTGCACCACAACTATCTCCTTCAGCTACAAGTGAATTAATTTTATCTTCCCAGTTTTTAATTGAACCTTTATCTGGACACCAAAAAGGATTTTCATCAATAAAATCATTATCCCATTTTGATCTATCAATTTTTAAGTCACCTAATTGAACAAGTGCTCCTTTAATTTCAATTTTAGGAATAATTTTTCTTGCTATAGCGCCGGCAGCAACCCTCATAGCAGTTTCACGAGCAGATTGACGACCACCCCCTCTTGGATCTCTAATTCCATATTTACTTAAATAAGTATAATCTGCATGACCTGGTCTAAATTTTTCTTTTGTATCGTCATAATCAGCAGATTTTTGATCTTTATTATAGATAACCATTGAGATAGGGCTACCAGTAGTATATTGGACTTTTTCTTCCTTATATATCCCTGAAAGTATTTCAACTGTATCAGGTTCATTTCTTGGACTTGTGTATTGGTTCTGCCCAGGTCTTCTTTTATCCAACCAAAACTGAATATCTTTTTCCGTTAATTCAATCATTGGAGGCGTGCCATCAACTACACATCCTATAGCTTTACCATGGGATTCACCCCATGTAGTAAATTTAAAAATATGACCAAATGAATTATGAGACATAATTAATCCTCTACAACACTTATATCTGGCGCTTCTTCATCTTTCATGCCAATTATATTATAACCTGAGTCTACATGATGTACTTCACCAGTAACCCCTGAAGATAAATCACTTATTAAATAAACAGCAGATCCACCAACTTCATCAATAGAAACATTTCTTTTGAGAGGGGAATTATATTCATTCCACTTCAAAATATATCTAAAATCCCCAATTCCAGATGCAGCAAGCGTTTTAATTGGCCCTGCTGATATTGCGTTTACCCTTATATTTTGTTTTCCTAAATCTTTCGCTAAATACCTAACGCTAGTTTCAAGAGCTGATTTTGCAACACCCATAACATTGTAGTGAGGCATAACTTTTTCTGATCCGTAATAAGTTAAGGTAAGAATTGATCCACCATTATTCATAAGCTTTTCAGCCTTTTGCGAAACAGATGTAAAAGAGTAACAAGAAATATTCATAGTTTTAATAAAGTTTTCTTGCGTTGTTTCTATATATCTGCCCTTTAATTCATCTTTATCCGAAAAAGCAATTGCGTGAACTAGAAAATCTATTGATTCAAATTTCTCACCTATCTTATCAAACATTTCATCAATACTTTTTGTATTAGTCACATCACATTCTACCACTAGTGCAGAATTCAATTCCTCTGATAAAGGAAGAACTCTTTTTTTGATCGCTTCACCTTGATAGCTTAGAGCTATTTCTGCTCCATGTTCACAGCATGCTTTTGCAATTCCCCAAGCTATTGAGCGATTATTTGCAACACCCATAACAAGTCCACGTTTTCCTTTAAGTAAATTTGTTTTATTTTCCATATTTAGTCATATTAGTTTGTTTTTATTTGATTATTTTTATAAGTATAAAATAAAGAAATATAGATTAACATTCGATTTGTATAACCTGATTTATGATTTCTTTTAAGGAAAAAATAAATATGAGCTTAATAAAAAATAACATTAAGATTGAACAAAACCCTTTTGATCTATTAGAGAAGTGGTACAAAAAAGCTAAGAAAAATGAAATAAGCAATCCTAATGCTATGGCTCTATCTACTGTTGGTTCATTTAATAAACCAAGAACAAGAATGGTTTTAATGAAAGAAATAAGAGAAAATGGTATTATTTTTTATACAAATTCTAATAGCAGAAAAGGTAATCATATAAATGATAATAAAAATGTCTCTATAAATTTCTATTGGAAATCAATAAAAAGACAAGTTCTTATAAGCGGTAAAATAAAAAAAATTAGTTCACAAGAAAGTGATAAATATTTCCTATCAAGAAGTAGAAAATCACAAATTGGTGCATGGGCTTCAAAACAATCACAAACACTAAAAAGTAAATCTGATTTAAAAACTAAATTTGATGAAATAGATAAGAAATATAAAGGCAAAGAAATTCCAAGACCAAAACACTGGAATGGATATTGCATTTATCCAGATAGTTTTGAGTTTTGGTTGCAGGGAGAAGGTAGGCTTCACGATAGGGTTGAATATAAAATCAAATCCGGCCAATGGGTAACTAAACTTCTACACCCCTAATTTAACTTATTTAATATGTGGTTTCTATAATGAGCTAATAATAATAATGAAGCGCCAATTAAAGTAGAATATATTTCAGGATATCCTTCTAAAAAAAGCGCAAAGAAAAGCAATAAAACGCCGGAGGATGATATAATTAGAGATAATAATTTCCTATCTCTGATGTAATTTTTAGGGAATACAGTTAAATAAATCACAAAGACCATAACAAATAAAAAAATATGTATAATTTTTGAATTCTCAATAAAAATTGATAATGAATTTAGGCTTGTTACTATTGCTAAAAAAGGTAAAGCGCAATGTATTATGCATAAAATTGAGAGTGTTATGCCTATTAAATTATTATTATTCATCTAGATTTCCTTCAGAAAGCTTGTAAACTTTATAGGATTATATTACTAGGAAAATATTATGGAAATTTTTGCTATACCTGCTTTTACAGATAATTACATTTGGGCTGTTGTTGAAAAAGAACAATTTGTTGTAGTAGATCCAGGGGACCCATTGGTAGTAAAAAAATTTGCTGAAAAGAATAATCTTCAATTAATTGCTATATTAATTACTCATTGGCACCCTGATCATACCGGAGGTATTATAGAATTAGTAAAAGATAAATCTATTTCAGTTTATGGTCCAAAAGGCGGTCATATTGATGGAATAACAGATGAATTAAAAGAAGATGATATTGTGAAAATTTTTGATTATGAGTTTTCAGTATTTGAAACACCAGGACACACTCTTGATCACATTTCGTATTTCTCAAATCAAAATAAACCAATATTATTTTGTGGAGATACATTATTTTCAGGCGGATGTGGCCGTTTATTTGAAGGAACACCAGATCAAATGTTTCATTCCCTAAATAAATTTTCTTCTCTTCCAGGTAATACAAAAGTTTATTGCACTCATGAATATACTTTGAGTAATTTAAAATTTGCTCTAGAGGTTGAGCCAAAAAATGAAGATTTAATTAAATATTATGATCAAGTTTTAGAAAAGAGAGATAGAAACCAATATACTCTTCCATCTACAATTGAAAAAGAGTTGAATATTAACCCTTTTTTAAGATCATCTAAGGAAGAAGTTAGAAAAAGCGCAGAATTATATTCTTCAAAAACAAATCTTGACGATGTTGGCGTATTAGCTGCTATTCGTTCTTGGAAGGATAATTTTTAAGATTTTTTTTCATTTGAAAATGTTTAATATCAATTCCAACATCTATTTTTCCAAAGTTTACATATCCTAATTTAGAATAAAATATAACGGCATTTTCTCTTGCATTTAAAATAATCTTATTTCGATGAGTATTTATAGAATGCATTTCAAGCTTGTGAACAATTGCATTTCCTACACCTTTTTTTCGAAAGTTTTTATCTACAGCCATGTATCTAATTTGAGATTCTTTTGTATTAACAAAATGCAATCTGCCAACACCAATAATTTCCTCTTTATTATTAACAGCCATAACATGATAGCTTATTTTTTCTAATTTATCGCGTATAGTGCTTCTATGAAGACCTATTGGTTTTCTTAAAATATTATATCGGAATAAGAAATATTCTCTCCACTCTCGATAGGAAGAAGGTGATTTTAAATTGAAATTCATCTAAATTTTATAGATCACCTTTAGCTCTTACTTCACTTTGATTTACAGTAAATTTTTCTCCATACCTAGCTTCTAGTTTTTTTTGGTTTTCAAGTATTACTTCAGTAGGATCTAAATTAAGAGCCATGCAAGCGGTAACCCAATACCACATAATATCTCCAAGTTCTCTCTTCATATGAAAAATATTATCTTCATCTGCTGGCTTACCCTGCAGAAACATTTTTTTTACAATTTCTGTAAACTCTCCAGCTTCACTACTTAACCCAAGTGCGGCAGTAAGTATTCTTGGTGCATCAATATCTGACTCATTTTCTATTTTATCTATTACCTTTTTTAAGGAATTAATATCTAAGCTAGGTTCGCTTGTAACTTTAGTGACAAAATCACAATAAGTATCAAAGACTTTTTTTGTATCGTTCATGGTATTACCTCTTTTTTTAATAATATAATAATAATATTTAAAAAGCATTTCATAATTTAATTTGATTAAACTAGTTTTTTAAGTTTTTATAATTAACATAATTTAATTGAGGAGTGAGATATGTCTAGGTTTATAGATAAATTTGCAATTATTTCTGGTGGAGCATCTGGAATGGGTGCTGCAACAGCGAAAAAATTTGTTGAGGAAGGTGGATCAGTAGTAACACTGGATTTAAATGAAGAACTAGGAATGAAGGTTGCTGAAGAAATCGGGGATTCTTGTGAGTTTTTTAGAGCAGATGTATCTAAAGCAGAGGACTGGGATAGACTCGAAAAACATCTTGGCGAAAGGTTTACTAAAATAACTTCAGTTGTTAATGCTGCTGGAATAAGTGAACCGGCAACAGTAGAAGATGAGACAGTTGAGCATTGGGACAGAGTACATGCTATAAATGGAACTTCTGTTTTTTTAGGCTGTCAATTTGCTGTTAAAGCAATGAAGGATGGAGAAGGAACGATAGTAAACTTTGCATCTTCTCTTGCTACAAGACCAAAGCCATTTGTGATAGCTTATAATTATAGTAAAGCTGGTGTTTTAGTATTAACTAGAACTGTTGCGCTTCATTGTGCTGAAATGGGTTACAAAATAAGATGTAATGCTGTTCAACCTGGAGCTATTAACACTCCTATGATGCAAAGATATGTTCAGGCTGCTGAAAATTCTGAACAACAACTTTCTGAGTTTGCTGCATCTCATCCCATGAATAGAGTCGGTCAACCGGAAGAAGTAGTAAATGCAGTATTATTTTTAGCTTCTGAGGACTCAGCATTTACAACAGGAGACTCAATTTCTGTTGACGGTGGAGTGATTGCTATATAATTGTTAATACATTAAAATTAAGCAATTTAGGTTAAAATGACTGAAAAATTAGATGTTTTAGTAGTTGGTGCAGGTATTTCAGGAATTGGCGCTGGATATCACCTACAAAATAAATGCCCTGATACAAAATTTGTTATACTTGAAGGGCGAGATAAAATAGGTGGTACATGGGATTTATTTAAATACCCAGGCATTAGGTCTGATTCGGATATGTATACATTAGGGTTTAATTTTAAGCCCTGGAAAGAACAAGAGGCTATTGCAGATGCGCCGTCAATTTTGAAATATTTAAATGAGACTGTAGAAGAATTTAATTTAAAAAATAAAATAAGATTCGGAAAGTATGTAAAAAAGGCAAATTGGTCTAGCTCAACAAATTCTTGGACAGTTGATGTGGAGGATAAATCTACTGGAGAATTATCTCATATTTCTTGCAAATTTATATTTATGTGCTCTGGTTACTATTCATATAAAGAAGGTTACACCCCTCAATTTGATGGAATAGAGAATTTCAATGGAGATGTTATTCACCCGCAAAAATGGGATGAAAAATTTGATTACTCTAATAAAAAAATAGTTGTTATCGGAAGTGGAGCTACAGCCGTAACAATTGTTCCAGAGATGGCAAAGAAAGCTGAGCATGTAACTATGCTTCAAAGATCCCCTACATATGTCGTCGCCGCTCCAGAAAAAGATAAATTAGCTAATAATTTGAGAAAATATATGCCGCTGAAGTTAGCGTATTTGTTTATCAGATGGAGAAATATTTTAAGGCAACAATATTACTTTCGCCTTTGTAAAAAATATCCAAATGGCGTTAAGAACGCTATTGTTAGAGAGGCAAAAAAGAGACTTGGTTCAGATTTTGATGTAAAAACTCATTTTACCCCAAATTATAATCCATGGGATCAAAGAATGTGCCTTGTGCCAGACGGAGACCTTTTTGAGCAAATTAAAAAAGGTAAAGCTTCGGTAGTAACAGACCATATTAAAAATATTAATGAAAAAGGAATATTATTAAACTCAGGTAAAGAGTTAGAGGCTGATGTGATTGTTACAGCTACAGGATTAAATTTGGAAATGTTAAGTAATGTTGATTTTGTAGTTGATAATAATGCTATAGATATATCAAAGACGGTTACATATAAAGGTATGATGTATAGTGGAATACCTAATCTAGCCAGTACATTTGGCTATACTAATGCCTCCTGGACACTTGGCGCTGATTTAACTTCAGAATATGTTTGTAGAATAATCAATCATATGAAAAAAAATCAATATGATGTAGTTTGTCCTCAGTCAAATGACGAAATTGAAACGGATCCTGATTATTTAAATCTCTCTTCAGGATACATTAAGAGATCATTAGATATATTTCCACAGCAAGGAAAAAAAGCACCGTGGAGAAATAATCAAAATTTCCTAAAAGATATTTTCCAAATTAGATACGGTCGTATTGATGACGGAGAAATTTCCTTTTCAAAAAATTCTTAATTTAGTTTGTGGAGAACAAATCATGCAATCAAAAATATGTGAAATATTAGGTATAGAGTTTCCTTTGTTAGCGTTTTCTCATTGTCGTGATGTGGTCGTAGCTGTTTCAAAAGCTGGAGGTATGGGTGTTTTTGGAGCAGTTAACCTTCCACCTGATAGACTTGAGGAAGAATTAAATTGGATAGATGATCATATTGATGGAAAGCCATACGGGATTGATTTAATTGTGCCAAATAAATATGAAGGCAAAGGTAAAGAAGTAAAGTCAGAAGATATAATTAGAGCAGTTCCACAAGAACACAAAACTTTTGCAAATTCGATACTTGAATCTCATGATATTGAAGTTGAAGAAACGGATGAAGTAAGAAAAGGCACAATTCAATTTGGTAGAAATTTATCTGAAGAAGGAGCTGAAACCACATTAGAAGTTGCTATGAACCATCCAATAAAGCTTATTGCTAATGCTTTAGGTGTTCCTCCAAAAATAATGCTAGATCTTGGTAAAAAACATAATATAGCTGTTGCTGCATTAGTTGGTGCAAAAGAGCATGCAATTAAACAAGTTGAAGCAGGCGTCGATATTTTGGTTGTTGCAGGTGGAGAAGCAGGTGGACATTGTGGTGATGTTTCAACGATGGTTTTAGTACCCGAAGTCTATAATGCTGTTAAAAAAATTAAAGATGTACCAATTTTAGCTGCAGGAGGAATAACAACAGGAAGTCAAATGGCTGCCGCAATGACTATGGGAGCAGATGGGGCTTGGTGTGGTTCAGTATGGTTAACAACTTCTGAAGCTGAAACGAATCCAGTGGTAAAAGAAAAAATGTTAGCTGCTTCCTCACGTGATACTGTTCGATCAAGAAGTAGAACAGGTAAATTCTCTAGACAATTAAGGTCTCCATGGACAGATGCTTGGGAAAATGAAGGACCAGAACCGCTTCCAATGCCTCTTCAATCTTTAGTTAGTGAACCAGCTCTTAATAAGATTGATAAGTTATCTCAAGGAGGTCACGAAGGAGCAAAGCAATTGGCTACTTATTGGGTAGGACAAGGAGTTGGTCTGATGAATCATTCATTATCTGCTGGAACGGTAGTACAAAACTTCAAAGAAGATTTTGCAGAAGCTTTAGAAAGATTAAATAATTATTTTGAATAATTAAGAAATTATTTATGAAAAAAACAATGATCACTCTTTTAGTTTTAGGTATCTTTATAGTAATTTTTTTCGGTTATCTCGCTATAACAAAACCAAATAAAATGCCATTTATTGGCCATTTTTTTGATAAAACTGTATATGGATCTTTATATTATTTTAATAGACCGGATCAAACTCACATATATTCAGTAAAAGATAAAATAAAATTAAAATTATATGCATTTAATCCTGTAGACAAAAGGTCTGAATCTAGCGTGTTACTTTTTCATGGAGGCGGCTGGTCTTTTGGTTCTTCATACTCATTATTTAAAATTTGCAGAGATATTTCAAATAACGGAATAACCTGTATTAGTGCTGATTATAGATTGTCATTAAAACATAATTCAAGTGTTACAGACTCTATGAGTGATGCAAGAGATGCATATAAATGGGTGTTAGATAATTCAGAAAAATTAAAAATCAATAAAGATCATATAATGGTTGGTGGTGGTTCATCGGGAGGACACCTTGCTGCATCTTTAGCAATGGTACCTTATAACAATAACGAAACTATTGAAAATATAAGAGCGCTTATATTTTTTAATCCAGCACTAAATACAACTTTTTTTGATAATGGATTTGAATTACCAACAAATACTAGTGAAAGAAGAATGAAATTTTGGTTTTTTTTAAAAAAGCTTTTTGAAGGAAGATCAATAGAATTATCACCTTCAAGTTATGTAAGAGAAAATCTTCCTCCTTCAATTATCTTTCATGGTACTAATGATCGAACTATCCCCATTTCAATAATAGAGGATTTTACGGATAATATGAAATCTAAAGGTAATGACATTACTCTCTCAAAATGGAAAGGTAAGGGGCATCAATTTTACAGATGGGATAAAGAAGTTTATCCAGATGTAATCAAAGAAGTAGTAAAATTTATAAAGGATAATTAAATGCCATTAAGAACATCAATATCAGGAACAATAATATCTATAATTATAGGTATTTTAATAACATTAGGCGTAAGTCAAAATAGTATAGACTTTTATGGCGTTCCTCTTCTTGTTGTATGCTTTGTTTATTCATACATAATCCATTGGATTTTTTTTGTTCATGGATATTTATTTCAAACCGAACATTATTTTGATGCAATAGGTAGCTTTACATTTGTTAGCCTATCTTTTTTTCTTATTTTTACTGTTCAAGATTTTTACGCTTTTCTTATTTGTTCTTTAGTTGCTATCTGGTCCTTAAGGCTAGGATCTTTTTTATTTAATCGCGTAAAAAAAACCGGAAGGGATACTCGTTTTACAGAAATGAAAAAGAACTTCTTCTGGTTTTTTCTAACATGGAATTTATCTGCATTATGGGTTTATCTGAGTTATGTAGCTGGAATGGTAGCTGTTACAAGTAAGCATTCAAGTGAATTAACTGTTATTGATTTTATATTTTGTTCTTTTGGGTTTTTAGTTTGGTTAGCTGGTTTTATAATTGAAGTAATAGCAGACAATCAAAAGAAAAAATTTAAAGAAGATATAAATAATAAAGATAAATTTATCTCACATGGTTTGTGGGCCTGGTCAAGACACCCTAACTATTTTGGAGAAATACTTCTTTGGATAGGCATTACTATTATTGCTATTCCAATCTTTAAGAATTGGGATTATTTAGCGTTAATTTCACCAATCTTTATTTATTATCTTTTAGTAAATGTTAGCGGAATACCTATGCTTGAAAGAGCCGCAGATCAAAAGTGGGGAAATAATGAGGATTATATTTCTTATAAAGATAAAACTAATATTTTATTTCTTAAGAAACCTGATTAAAGCTTACTCTGTAACAAGATCATTTTTAAGATACTTACCGGCTAAATAGTAGTGATATGCGCACCATAACTTTAATGTTGTTAGTATCATTAAACTATATCTTAAAGACTCTTTCCCATAATCGGCTCTTAGAATATCACTTAGTATTCCAACGGCTTGAGGCCCAAAACCCAAACCTATGATGTTAATAATAAACAATAGAATAGCAGCAGCAACTGATCGCATTCTTAATTCAACAACGCCTTGAGTCTGACTAAAGGTTGTTGCTTGGTAGAAATTACCAAAGGCGATAGGTACTATTAACCATAAGAAAGAAGTATTTGCTGTTGGACTTAGGTAAACCATATAATATAAAGGTGTTGTAATAAACATAGCCAAAGCTACTATCCATAAACACCATCTTACATCTTTTGATCCTAAGTAATCTGATAAATAGCCACCCAAAAAAATACCTAGGCCACCAGGTATACCTAATATTAAACCAAGATACCAACCAACATCACCCGTTTGCATTCCGTATGATCTTTGAAAAAAAGAAGGAAGCCATGTTATTGCGCCGTAACCCACAAAAGCTGCAAGAGAAGCTCCAAAAGCAAGATGTCTAAATGATTTTTTGCTTAAGAGGTATTTTGCAGTTTCCATTATACTTGGCTGCTCTTTAGTATCCGCTCTTCCCTCAGCTTGACCCCTCTTTGGCTCTTGAACGGTAAAACGAAATATAATTGCCAATACAATCCCAGGAACACCAACAACAAAGAATGCTATTCTCCAACCAAAATATTCATTAATCCATCCTCCAGCAAATAAACCAAACATAATTCCAAATGGAATCCCTAGCGAATAAATGCCTAATGCAGTAGATCTGACATTTGCGGGAAAATAGTCTGATATCATAGAGTGAGCAGGGGGGCTACAACCAGCTTCGCCTATACCAACTCCAATTCTAGCTATTAATAAGTGGAAAAAATTTTGTGCAAGCCCAGAGAGAGCTGTCATAAAACTCCAAACACCAATTGCAAACGAAATTAAGTTCCTTCTATTTCCATAATCAGCATACTTGGCTATCGGAATACCAAGTGTAGCGTAGAATAACGCAAAAGCGAAACCCGTTAACATTCCAAGTGATGTATCTGATAAATTTAAATCGTTCTTAATAGATTCTAAAAGAATTGATAAAATTTGACGATCAATAAAATTAAATGTGTAAACAACCACTAGTATACCTAAAACATAATTCCTTAAGCTCTTTGATGGATTTTCAGTTATTGATGACATTGTTCACTTTGAAAAATTGATAAAAGTAGATTATATATTTTTTTCAAAGTATCTAGCAATTTATTAAAAAAAGGGGGTATTAAAACCCCCTTTTGACATTAATTTTTTAAAAGATTTTCTTTTGATGTAAGAGTAATCTTTTTTGGTTTTTTATGATCAGGTATCACTCTTTCAAGTCCAACATATAAAATTCCGTTAGAGAGAGCTGCGCCTTTTACGATCATATCATCTGAAAGTACGAATTTTCTATTAAAATTTCTTGCAGCTAAACCTTGGTGAACCAAATTATCATTTGAATCATCTGGTCTTTTTCCTGAAATTACAAGGTTTTCACCTACTACTTCTATATCAATATCTTTTTCTTCAAAACCGGCTAATGCTAGCTCAATACTGTATTTATTATCCGATAGTTTTCTAATATTATAAGGTGGATAATTGACATTTTGAGCTTGATTTTTAGCCAATAAAGACAATGTATCAAAGGTCCGATCAAAGCCAATAGTAAATGGAGATAAATCTCTCCATATAGTGTCAAAAGTTGTTCTCATTTTTATACTCCTTTAAAAAGCAAGTTTAACAAATGAAGACCCTCAAAAGGCGTCTTCAATTATTAGATAGTAATGAGTATATATTTTTCAAGTCTTAAAAGATTTATCGCTATAAGATTGGTGGTTTTTTGATATTTTCATCTATATAAAAATCTACATATTTATGAAAGTATTGGTTCCCTCTTTCATTCTTTCCAAAAAGAACATCCTTTTTTGAGTTGGAGTCTAAACCTCTTTGGATTTCTAATCCTAGAGCATAATCTTCATCATTAACTACATCTCTTAAGAAATTCATAAAATGATCTAACTCAGCTTTATCTTCTTCATTTTTTGGTGCTTCAGGCGCAACATAATGCAAAACCGTTGTATTCTTATCAGGAGTATTGCCTGGTAGGATTTGAGCTATTTGACCAATCCCAAGTCCAAGGGAAATTGAAATATTAGGGAATAACGTTCTTACAAAATCTACTCCAGCCCCTTCTTTTTTCCACCATTCATTTTTTGGTAAATCATGTATTTCTTCAATATTTGTTGATGCAAAAGCTATCCTAAGGTGAGGTCCAAAAGATGAAAAATCCATAATGCCTTGTTGGGTCATAGGTAGGATTGTTTCTTTATGAGCAGTTGAAAAATGATAACCTTCCAAATATCCGTCAAAAGCTATTTTCCAATTTGCACCATGAATGATTTTAAAGCCATGATAATGCCAGTTTTGAAGTTTGAAATGCTCTATCTCAGATTTCATACCTCCAAGAAATTTATCTAAATTTAATTCTAAATCAGGGGTTAGGGTTACAAAAATCATCCCGCCAATTTCTTCACACTGCAATACTTGAAGTCCGTTACAGCTTTTATCGATCTCACCAAATTTATTATTTTCTAGAACACCAATCAAATCACCTTGATTTGAATAAGTCCATCCATGATATGGGCATGTGAATCTATTTTTATTTCCAATTTCTTCACCTGCTAAAGGAGCTCCACGATGGGAGCAGACATTTCTAAAAGCATGAACCTTGGACTCTTTATCTCTTGTTATTAGAACTGGTATCCCAACAACTTCCATACTTTTGTAATCACCTTTATTTGGTATCTCAATTGATAAGGCCAACATTAGAGGTAATTCTTTAAATATTTTATTTATTTCAGAATTCCATCGTTTTTTACATGTATAATCTGAGGTAGGGATTGAAAGTATATTTTCAGCTTGGTCGGTAGTGTTATTTTGAACATGACCAACAACTCTTTCTGCTATTTTATTATACTCTTCTTTTCTATCCATTTGATAAACCCCTAATTACAAATAATATATAACCATTATTTAATTTTAAATATATAAATTTTAGTAAATAAATTGAAAAAATATGTGTCAAAAAGGTAATGGATTTAAATATTAACCTCTGTTAAGAATATATAGTTAATAATATTTAAATTAGTATTAAAATGTTAACTAACTGATTATTTAGGAATATTTCGAAAAATGGATTTAGCATTTACAAAAGAAGATGAGAATTTTCGTCAAGAGGTAAAAGATTTTATAGAGAAGAGCTTTCCTCAAAAATTAAAAGATATTGATAAAAGAACTGATTTAACAAGAGAGGATATGCTCTCTTGGCATAAGGTTTTGTATAAAAAAGGNTGGATAGCACCTCAATGGCCNGAAGAATACGGNGGAACTGGTTGGAATATTACTCAGAGATATATTTGGGATCAAGAATGCGCTAATGCGGGTACAACTCCTTTAATTCCATTTGGTTTAACTATGCTTGGTCCGGTTATAATTGGTTTTGGAAATGAAGATCAAAAGGATTGGGTTTTAAAAGGTATTTTATCCGGAAATGATTGGTGGTGTCAGGGTTACTCAGAATCTGGAGCAGGATCTGATTTAGCAAGCTTAAGAACGAAAGCAGAAAAAGTAGGAGATCATTATATTGTCAATGGGCATAAAACATGGACAACATTAGCTCAATTTGCTGATTGGATGTTCTGTTTAGTAAGAACAAAGAGTGATGGAAAGCCTCAAGAGGGTATATCCTTTCTTTTAATTGATATGAAAACTGAAGGAATTGATGTTAAGCCAATTATTACTCTAGATGGTGGGCATGAAGTTAATGAAGTTTTTTTAGAGGATGTTAAAGTTCCAGAAGAAAATCTTGTTGGAGAAGAAAATATGGGGTGGACAATCGCAAAATTTCTATTAGGTAATGAGCGTACAGGAATAGCGGGCGTAGCAAGATCTAAAAAAGCAGTAGAGCGCCTAAAAGATATAGCATCTTCTGAATATATAGATGGTGATAATTTAATTAATGACTCAGATTTTAATTCAAAAATTGCAGATCTTGAGGTTGATTTAACTGCTCTTGAGTATACAGAATTAAGAACTTTAGCAAAAGAAAGCAAAGGTGAAGGACCAGGCGCCGAGTCTTCAATACTTAAAATTAAAGGAACGGAAATTCAGCAGAGAATTACAGAATTAACCATGGAAGCAGTAGGTCATTACTCTAATCCATATCTAACTCCTGCTTTTGAGAGACAAGGATCTAATTATTTAACAATTGGTCCTGATTATAGTCATGGTGTTGCACAAAATTATTTTAATACTAGAAAAACTTCCATTTATGGCGGATCAAATGAAATTCAAAAAAACATTATCGCCAAGATGGTGTTAGGTTTATAGGAGGTAAAAATGGATTTTTCTTTTAGTGAAGAACAAACTTTATTGAGGAATACAATACAGTCTTTTATTCAAGACAATTATGATTTTGATAAAAGGCAGGCAATAGTTAAGTCTGAAGAAGGAATGAAGCAAGAAAATTGGAAGCAATTTGCTGAACTTGGTTTGTTAGGCTTACCTTTTTCAGAAGAAGATGGTGGATTGAATTTTGGATCTGTTGAGACAATGATTGTTGCTGAGGAATTTGGAAAAGGTTTAGTTGTAGAGCCTTATATCCAAACTGTGGTGACATGCGGAGGATTTTTAAGAAGAGCTAGCTCTAACATAAAAGAAAAATATATTCCTGGGATTATCTCAGGCGAAGATATTTGGTCTTTTGCATATGCTGAACCACAAGGGCGGTATAATTTAAATGATCTAACTACTACAGCTACACTAGAAGGTGATAATTATATTGTTAATGGTTACAAATCAGTTGTATCTGGTGGTCCATGGGCAAATAAATTTATTGTTTCAGTTAGAACATCAGGTGATCAAAGAGACTCTGATGGAGTGTCAGTTCTTATTGTCGATAAGAATTCAGAAGGTTTATCAATTAGAGATTACCCAACTGTTGATGGGAGTAGAGCATCAGAAATAACATTAGAAAATGTAATGATTTCTAAAGATGAGTTAATTGGCGAAGAAGGTAAAGGGGCTGAATTAATCGAATTAATAGTTGATGAAACTATAGCTGCTATATGCTCTGAAGCTATAGGCGCAATGAAAGTTTTAAATGATGCTACTGTAGAATATTGTAAAACTAGAAAACAATTTGGCCAACCTATTGGCAAATTCCAAGTTCTTCAACATCGTATGGTAGATATGTTTATGCAATATGAGCAAAGTGTGTCTATGACTTATATGGTAAATTTAAAATTGAACGAAGAATATGCAGAAAGAAGAAAAGCAGCTTCAGGAGCTAAAGTTCAAATTGCTAAAGCTGCCAAATTTATAGGGCAAAGTGCTGTTCAATTGCATGGCGGCATGGGAATGACAGACGAATTAAATGTTGGGCATTATTTTAAAAGATTATCTATGATAGAAAATTCCTATGGTAATATTGATCATCATTTAAAAAAATATTCATCTGCCGAGTAAAATAAAATGAATGAATGGCTAAAATTTGAGAAAAATGGCTCTATTGTAACATTAAAACTTAATAGACCAGACATAAGAAACCCTCTTGGCGAACCTGAGGATGCAGAAAACTTTGAAGAAGCTCGTGATTTAATCAATAATGATAGAGATATAAGATGTGTAATTCTTACTGGAGAGGGCTCCGCTTTTTCTGCTGGCGGAAATGTCAAAAATATGAAGGAAAAAAAAGGTAATTTTTCTGGATCTTCTGTAGCTCTAAGAGAAAGATATCGATATGGTATCCACAGAATAATAAGATCTGTATGGAATATTGAGGTTCCTGTAATTGCCGCAATAAATGGACCAGCTATTGGTTTAGGTAATGATGTAGCATGTCTTGCAGATGTAAGGATAGCATCAGAAAAAGCCAAATTTGGCGTTACTTTTTTAAAGATTGGATTGATTCCAGGTGATGGTGGGGCCTGGTTGCTACCAAAAATAATAGGTTTTTCGAAAGCAGCTGAACTACTTTATACTGGTAAAATCATCAATCCTGAAACAGCCAAAGAATGGGGTTTGATTAGTGAAATATCAAAACATGAATCATTAATGGAAGACGCTAATACACTTGCTTTAGAGATTGTAAAACAACCTCCTGATGCTTTAAGGATGGCTAAAAAGCTACTTAGAGAAGGAATCACAAATAGTTTCGACACTGTGCTTGAAATGTCGGCAAATATGCAAGCTTTGATGCATTTAACTGAAGATCATCAAGAAGCATTATCAGCATTTTTTGAAAAGAGAGATGGAAATTTTAAAGGTAAATAGGTGTAATTATGCAATTAGGTTTTAAAGATGAAGATATAAAATTCAGAGATGAAGTAAGAAGTTTTATTAAAGAAACCTTTACAGAAGATATGAGAAAAACTTTATCACTGTCAAAAAATGGCCATGCCGGAAAAGACCTCCATGTAAAATGGCAAAAATCTTTATACGAGCGAGGGTGGATGGCACCAAATTGGCCAGAGCAATATGGTGGTTCAGGTTTTACTTCTACCCAAAAGTATATTTTTGAATCAGAAATGGCTCGTGAAGGGGCTCCAAGAACAATACCGTTTGGATTATCGATGGTAGCTCCTGTGATTATGGAATTCGGTTCGCAAGAACAAAAGGATAAATTTCTACCCGATATTCTTGAGAGTAATGTTTGGTGGTGTCAAGGCTATTCAGAGCCTGGTTCTGGTTCTGATTTAGCTTCATTGCAATGTAAGGCAGAAAATAAAGGTGATCATTATTTAGTTAACGGAACAAAGATTTGGACCACTATGGCGCAGTATGCTGATTGGATTTTTTGTTTAGTAAGAACATCAAAGACAGAAAAACCACAAGAAGGTATATCTTTCTTATTAATTGATATGAAGTCTCCTGGTATTGAGGTAAGGCCTCTAATCACACTTGATAACAGTCCAGAACCACATCAAGAAGTTAACCAGGTTTTTTTTGAAGATGTAAAAGTTCCAATAGAAAATTTAATTGGTGAAGAAAATAAAGGTTGGACATATGCGAAGTACTTACTTGAGTTTGAGAGAGGAACAGCATATTCACCTGGGTTATATAGAGGTATAAAGAATTTAAAAGAAATAGCTAGAGACACATCTGTTGGCAATGGTTTAACCTTATTAGATGATAATGACTTTTTAAATAAAATTAATGAATGTGAAATCCAAATCCAAGCTATGGAGTTTGTAGAGCTTAGAATTTTTTCAGCTTTGTCTGCTGGGCAAAGAGTAGGTCCAGAATCTTCAATTTTAAAAACAAGAGGTACTGAAATAGGTCAATATTTACAAGAACTTGCCGTTGAGGCTATAGGATATTGGTCTCATCCATTTGTAGAAGATACTTTTGCAAATATTAATGAACCAAGTATTGGGCCAGAATATGCTGCAACAATTACTCCTGAATATTATAATGGAAGAAAAACAACTATTTATGCTGGCTCAAATGAGATTCAAAGAAATATTATTTCTAAAGCTGTGCTTGGATTATAAATATATATTGAAGAAAAGAAATTTATCACGACTCAGGATAAATTATTGACATGTCTACATGGGGTAAACTTGCTGGTGCTTCCGCTGGATATTTTATTGGTGGAATTATAGGTGCTGTCGTTGGAGCAGTTGCAGGTCATTATGTTATCGATAAAGAAGATGAAGATGTGGCATTCGCCATAGCTCTAATAGCTCTTTCAGCAAAAATGTCTAGAGCAGATGGTGATTTTTCAGAAAAAGAATTAGTGGCATTTAATGAAATACTAAGTGAAGTTCCAAAGAATGAATTAAATAATGTAATTAAAATTTATAAATTAGCACAACAAGATATTGCCGGTTATGAAGCATATGCTGAACAAATCTCTAAAATCTTTGAAGGAAAATTTGAGGTTTTAGAAAATGTTCTTGATGGATTATTCCATATTGCAAAGTCTGATGGACCAGTAAATGAAAGCGAAGTTGTTTTCTTAGAGAGTGTAGCAGGTATTTTTGGTTTTTCATCAGCAGAATTTGCTCGTATTAGAGCTAGTCATATGGCATCAGAGATTGATGATCCATGGTTAATCTTAGGTATCAATGCTGGTTCAAATATTGATATTGCGCAAAAGGCATGGAAAGAATTAGCCGCACAAAATCATCCTGATAAAATGATTGCAAATGGGGTGCCAAAAGAGTTATTAGGTATGGCAAATGAAAAGCTAGCCATTATTAATGGTGCATATGATAGAATATTGAAAGCACACAAAATAAAAGCAGGTTCAGAGGAAACTTAATGTCTAAAGAAAAAAAAATTATAGCTGCCAAAAAAGCTTTTGAGTATGTTGAAGAGGGTATGAAACTCGGTTTAGGTACCGGAAGTACTGCTGATGAATTTACAAAGATTTTATCAGAAAATGTAAAAGATGGTTTTGAAATTATATGTATTCCAACATCAGAAAATACAAAAAAATTAGCTGAATCATTAAAAATTCCTCTTGGAAATTTAGAAGATTACAATATTCTTGATATTACAATTGATGGCGCAGATGAGATTGATGATAGTTTATCACTTTTAAAAGGTGGTGGTGGCGCGTTATTAAGAGAGAAAATTATAGCTTTCAACTCCAAAAAAATGATTGTTATTGCAGATGATTCAAAAAAAGTAAGTAAATTAGGTGATTTTAAATTACCTATTGAGGTTATAGCTTTTGAGCATGATACAACGATAAAGCGTGTTTTAGAAAAGCTTGAAGTAATAGGGTACTCTGGAACTGCAAGCTTAAGAATGCTAAATGACTTACCTTTTCAGACCGATAGTAAAAATCTAATTTATGATTTATCAATTGGTTTAATAAAAGAGCCTTCTGATATTGATAATTTATTAAATTCAATTCCGGGAGTGGTCGAGAATGGTTTATTTGTTGATATGGCAAATATTGTAATATTAGGAGAAGAGAATGGAGTAAAAATTATTGAAAAATAATTAAACTGCACCAGCCTTCTGAGCATAAAACCAACCTGATTCTGCAAGAGGTCGAACTCTATCAGCTCTATCTTCAGCATGTTCGCTAGCTGCTGTTCCATCTCTAACCCGACCAATAATACCTTGTAATATTCCGGCTAACCTAAAAAAATTATAAGAAAGATAAAAATCAATATTTTCTATATCTTTTCTATTCGTATTATCACAATACATTTTGATATAGTCTTCAGCACTAGGTATTCCAATTGATTTTAAGTCTGTGTTTGACAATGTTTGTGTGCCAGCTCCAGTTCCATCACCAGGCATGTACCACTGCATAAGATGATATGTAAAATCACCTAAAGGATGACCAAGTGTTGATAATTCCCAATCTAAGACTGCTAGAACTTTTGAGTTACTTCTATCAATAACCATATTATCTAGCCTATAATCTCCATGTACTATTGATGTTTCGTCGTCTCCAGGAATGTTATTTGGTAGCCAATCTATTAATTTATTCATCTCTGTTATTTCTTCTGTTTCTGAAGCAATATACTGCTTAGTCCATCTTGATATTTGGCGGGAAAAGTAATTACCTGGTTTTCCAAAATCCTCAAGACCTATTTCTTTATAATTTGTATTATGTAAATCTGATAATGTTTTATTTTTTTCTTTATAGATTTTAGCTCTGGATTCACTATCAATTTCTGTAATAGTTGGTTCCCAATAAATATTACCTTCAACCATTTCCATAACATAAAATATTGTTCCTATAATGCTTTCATCCAAACATAGTTTATAAGTTCTAGGTACTGGAAAACCAGTTGAATTAAGAGCAGTTATAACTTTATATTCTCTGTCTACTGCATGAGCCGATGGTAGAAGTTTTCCTGGGGGTTTTCGCCTTAAGACATATTTTTTTTCGGGTGTTACAAGTTGATATGTGGGATTAGATTGTCCGCCTTTAAATTCTCTAATTTCCAGGGGTCCCTCAAAATCATTAACATTGTCATTTAAGTAAACCTCTAATTCTTGTTCAGGAATTTTAAGTTTTTCTTGAACTTGCATTGTACCAGTAAATTTTTCTGTAGATGATTCTTCTTCTGTATTCATTTTTATTCCTTTAACGCTCTCCAACCAATATCTTTCCTATAATAATAACCTGGCCAGTTAATTTTTTTTACAATATTATAAGCCTTTTCTTTTGCATCAGCTAGATTTTCTCCATAACCATTTATATTTAAGACTCTTCCTCCAGAAGTGACAATTGTATTATCTTTGATTTTTGTGCCTGCATGAAATATTTCTACATCATCTATGTCATCTACTTCATCTAATCCCTTAATTTTATCCCCAGTTTCATAGCTTTCTGGATATCCCTTAGCCGTTAAAACTACCGTAATTGCAAAATTTTCTTTCCATTGCAAAGTATAATTATCTAGGTTTTTCTCTTTAACATTAATTAATAATTCAACTAAGTCATTTTCAAGTCTAGGAATTATTACCTGACATTCTGGATCGCCAAATCTAACATTATATTCAATTAATTTAGGCTCATTATCCTTTATCATTAAACCAGCATATAATATTCCAATATAAGGTGATCCATAGTCGTTCATGGCTTTAATCGTAGGTTTGATAATTTTATTTATTGTTTTTTCTTCTAAATCCTTATTCATAATTGGTGCTGGTGAGTATGCTCCCATGCCACCTGTATTTAATCCAGTATCTCCGTCTCCAATTCTTTTGTGGTCTTGTGCTGATGTTAGTGGTGTAAAAGATTTTCCATCTGAGATAATGAAAAAACTTGCCTCTTCGCCATCTAAAAATTCTTCAATGACAATTTCATCTCCAGCATTTCCAAATTTACCAGAAAATATTTCATTAACTGAATTTATAGCATGATCTTTTGTTTCTGCAATTATGACCCCCTTACCCGCTGCAAGCCCATCCACTTTAATCACAAGTGGTATTGGGTGGTTATCGATATAATTAAGAGCATCTTTTGCGTTTGAAAAAGTTTTATATGCTGCGGTAGGAATATTGTATTTTTTACATATATCCTTTGTGAAGGATTTTGATCCTTCGAGTTGAGCAGCTTTTTGATTTGGCCCAAAGGTAAAAAAATTATTTTTATTAAGGTAGTCGGCTAGGCCTTCTACAAGAGGGATTTCTGGCCCTATAAAAACAATATCAATATTGTTATTTTCACAAAAATTTAAAATTTCTTGTTGATTTGAAGTATCATAATCATGACATCTTGCAATTTTTTCTATACCTGCGTTTCCTGGAATACAGTGCAGCTCATTAATTTTATTACTTTTTGAGAGAGCTTTAGCTATGCTATGCTCTCTTCCGCCACCACCTATTAAAAGTATATTCATGTTAATTATATTATATTGATTTTGAAATATTATAAGTTAATTTAGAATAAAAAAAAGCTACATAATGAATGATAATATAATAAATAATCTTGAATATACTGTTTCTGAGCTTTCTAATTCTATTAAAAGAATAATTGAAGATAATTTTGATTATATAAGGATAAAAGCTGAAATAGGCAGGGTTTCAAAACCTAATTCAGGGCATATCTATCTAGACTTAAAAGATGACGCTTCTGTAATATCAGGGATTGTTTGGAAAGGAAATGTTAATAAATTAGATATTCTTCCAGAGGAGGGCCTTGAGGTGGTTTGCACGGGAAAAGTTACCACTTATTCTGGTCAGTCTAAATATCAAATTATAATAGAAAATATGGAACCTGCTGGTATTGGCGCATTAATGGCTTTACTAGAAAAAAGAAAAGATAAATTATTAAAAGAAGGCTTATTTGATGATGATTATAAGAAAAATATTCCCTTTTTACCTAGAAGAATTGGAGTCATAACTAGTCCAACTGGAGCTGTAATAAGAGACATACTCCATAGAATTCATGATAGGTTTCCTGTTAATGTAACAGTATGGCCTGTAAAGGTTCAAGGAGAGTCATCTTCCGAGGAAGTGATTGATGCTATTGAAGGTTTTCATTTATTAGAACAAAGTAATTTAGAAAAACCAGATGTTATTATAATTGCTAGAGGGGGAGGAAGTATTGAGGACTTATGGGGTTTTAACGATGAAAATCTTGTTCGTAAAGTCTTTGAATCAAAAATTCCTATAATTTCAGCAATTGGTCATGAAACAGATATTATGCTTATAGATTTAGTTGCTGATTTAAGGGCCCCAACTCCAACTGCAGCTGCAGAAATGGCAGTACCAGTAAGAAAAGATTTATTAGCTTCGACTAAAGATTTATTTGAAAGAATAAAAAATTACATAAATAACAGGTTAGATTATGAAATTAGATCATTAATGTTAATAGATAAGGCTTTACCTAAATTAGATACATTATTAAAAAATTATAATTTAAGATTTAATAAGACAAGCTCAATCCTAACTATATCTCTTATTTCAATGGTAAAAAGTTATAAAGATACTTTCTTACGGAGAGTGGGGCATTTAAAGGTTAATAATTTGATTAGAAATTTTGATAAGTCAAAAGATATATATTTAAATGCTTCAGATAAATTACTTAAATCTGCTTCTAATATTATTGATATTAAGATTAATTCACTTCAACTTCAATCAGGTATGTTAGATGTATTGAGTTACAACAGTGTGCTTAAAAGAGGTTTTGCTGTTATAAAAGATAAAAACTCAAAGATAGTTACTAATTCTAAAAAATTGAAAATGAATGATGAATTAATGATAAATTTTTATAAAAATGACAAAATCAAGGTTAGTCTTAAAAAAGATAAGTAAATTATGAATAAAGAAGCAAAATTAATATACGGTGATGGTAATTACCAAATTCTAGAAAGAGGTGAGTTTGTAATTTGTGCGGTCACAAAAAAAAGAATACCATTGAACGAATTGAAATATTGGTCAGTTGATAAACAAGAACCATATTTTGATGCTCATAGCTCATTAGAAGGTGAGCTATCTAATTCTAATTAAATCTTTTATCCCATCTATTATGCAGCCAGAACCATTCTTCAGGATTATCTGAAATTATTTCCTCTAAAAATAAATTAATTTTATTAGTAAAATTAAGAATATCAATTTCATCATTTCCNGTTATATCAACTTCAATTTTATCAAAAAATTCAATTTCAAAATTAACTCCATCTTTTCTTTTTACTTTAAGGGGTATTACAGGGTATCCATATTTTAATGACAGTGATGCAGGGGTTGAAGCGGTCATAGCATTTAAGCCAAAAAAATTAGCCTTTACTCCATTAGAAAGTTTTTGATCAACTAACATGGCTACACTTCCATTATCTTTTAAAAAATTTAATATCTCTTTNGTTCCAGTAGGGCCTTTAGGAAATTGATGTTCTGTTATTAATTTTCTTTGTTGAATCATCCATTTATTAAAAAAATAATTATTTGACTCACGAAAAACTGCACCAACTTGNTGATCTACCTCTTTAATTGCTATGGGAATAATTTCCCAATTTGCTATATGGCCTGATACATAAATTACCCCATTATTTTTATTTGCTTCTAGGATCNCCCTCCCTTTAATATTTATTCTACTATTTTCTTTGATGAGTGTTTTTATGTTAAAAAATTCTGCTGAAGTTCTTCCTAAATTTTCCCACATACCTTTTACTATTTCNGATCTTTTTCTTTTATTTAANGTTGGTATTGCCTTCATTAAATTTTGATTNGCTCTTTTCGAAATTCCTAGTTTTGGACCAAGTTTTCNNGANAATAAACCAATTTGTTTTGATGTTTTATCAATACTAAATAACTTACAATATATAGATAACAATACAATTAATTGCATTTCCATTGCATATCTTATTAATTTAAATATAAACATAAACTTGTTATAACATATTTTTACCTCTAATTTCCTTTATAGTTTGGAGAAGGTTATGTCAGAACCATTAGAAAATGAAATTGAAGAAGAATTAAGAAAGAAACAACTTAAAGCCTTGTGGGATAGATTTGGTTTATACCTTATTGCGGTAATATTGATTATTATAATGTCTTTTGGAGGTTATGAGTTTTCTAAATATTTAGGATACAAAAATTCCGAAAGCTCATCTGATCAATATGAAAAGGCGCTAGCAGCTTTAGATGATGAAAACAATAATGATGCAATNGATATCTTTGAGTCATTAGTGAATGAATCTAATGGATACTCTGGCCTATCTTTGTTTAATTTATCAAATATTGCAGTTAAAGAGGGAAACAAAGCCTTGGCATTAGAATATTTGGCTAAAGCAGCTAAAGACAAAAATCTTTCAAAAAAAATTAACGATTTTGCTATCTTAAAATCAGGGTACATTATGCTTGATAATGCTGAGATTNCTAATATTGAAGATAAATTATCTAGTATTATAAATTCCACAGGCCCCTTTTCTTTTTATGCAAAGGAAATTATTGCTCTGGCTTATTACAGGGATAATAGATATCAAGATTCATCAAAAAAATTTAGTGAAATTGCAAATGATGCGTCTTCTCCAAGGAATATTGCCTCAAGGGCTAAAATATTTTCTGAACAAATTTCAAGTTATGATAGTGTTAAATAATATGNATAGATTAATTGCAATTTTGATAATTTTACCTTTACTAAGCTCGTGCGGATCTTCAAATTTCTTTGGTGGANGTGATATTGATAAGGACCGCATAAAGGGTGATAGAATATCAATTCTTAAATTAAGAAAAAACCTTGTTTCTGATCCACAAACACTTCAAAGCAATATTGCTTTACCACAGGAAAAAACAAATTCTGATTGGCTATACCCAGGTGGATCACTTAATAATGCACTAGAAAACCTATCTGGACCAACCTCTCTAAATAGAAAATGGAATATGAAGATAGGGACTGGTTCAACAAAAATGGCTTATTTAATATCTATGCCAATAATAGCTGATAATAAAGTTTTTTCTTTATCTTCAGATTCAAAAATTCAGGCTTTTGATATAAATAAAAGAAAAAGAATATGGAGCAATAACCTTGCAATAAAAAAAGAAAATAAGAGAGAAGGGTTTGGTGGAGGTTTATCATTTTCTGATGGAGTTATTTATGCTTCAACCGGATTTGGCTATCTATATGCATTCTTAGCTGATTCAGGNGAAATGTTGTGGGAGTTGAATATGAGAATTCCTAGTAGATCCTCACCAATAGTTTTTCAAAATTTTGTTTTTGTAATGACACACGATAATCAACTCTTCGCAGTAGACAAGGATTCAGGCGAAGTAATGTGGACACACAGAGGAATATTAGAGTCAGCAACAATTTTATCATCAACTTCAGTTGCTGTAGGAGATGGTTTGATATTTGTTCCTTATTCTTCCGGCGAAATTTACGCAATACGACCATTAAATGGATCAGTTATTTGGAGTGACTCTTTGTCAAGAACAGGCTCATCCACTTCTCTATCTGAAATTAATTCTATAACAGCACGACCAATCATTGATGATGGTCAATTGTATAGTGTTAGTCATGCAGGTAGAATGGTTTCTATTGATATTTCGACTGGTGAAAGAGTATGGACAATTGACATGTCGAGTACAGAAACACCTTGGCTTTCAGGAGATTGGTTATTTGTTTTAACATCTAATGCAGAGTTAGTTTGTATATCAAAGAGATCAGGAAAAATTCGTTGGGTTACACAATTAGAACAATATAGGAATGAAGAGAAGAAGAAAAACCCTATCCAATGGAGCGGACCAGTTATGGTTTCAAGTAAATTGTTAGCAATTTCATCGGAAGGTAAAGCAATTTGGGTATCCCCTGACGACGGTGAAATTTTAGATTCTGATAAAATATCGGGATCTAGCTATTTACCGCCTTTAGTAGTAAATAACACTGTTTATATTTTAAACGATAATGGAGATCTTTCAGCTTATAATTAAGCTTAAGTTATAGTGTTATGGTCAAAACTATAGCAATTATTGGAAGGCCAAATGTTGGTAAATCGACACTCTTTAATAGGTTAATAGGAAAAAATAGATCTATTGTTGCAGATAATCCGGGTGTTACAAGAGATTATGTAATTGAAACATATACAGACCAAAGTCTTAACATAGAATTAATTGATACAGCGGGTATAGAAGAAACTAACAAGAAAAATTTATCAAAAATTCTTAAAGAGACTTCCAAAAAAGTAATTAAAAAATCTGACGCTATAATTTTTCTTGTTGATGTTCGTTCTGAAATAACTTCCGATGATTTATTTTTAGCTAAATTGGTTCGTAAAAGCGGAAAAGAGATATTTCTAGTGGCTAATAAATGTGAGACAGTAAAACAAGATCAGGAAGCTTTAAAGTTTGATTCTTTTGGTTTTGGAGAATCAATAAATATATCTGCTGAGCATAATNGAGGTATTCAATANCTTAAATCATTAATNTATGAATCATTNAATNACGAGGGTGCAGTAGATGAATCAAGCTTATTAAAAGAAGATANTAAAATTAAAATTTCTATTTTAGGNCGTCCAAATTCTGGAAAATCTACTTTGACAAATTTTTTACTTCAAGAGGATAGGCAGCTTGTTGGAGAAACAGCTGGTTTAACTCGTGATACAATATCTGCAGAATTCCAATGGAAAAAAAATAATTATATTATAATTGATACACCAGGTTTAAGAAAAAAATCAAAAATTAGCGATGAAGTAGAAAAAAAGTCTTCTAAAAGTAGCTTAAGATCAGTTGATACTTCAGATATTTCAATTCTTATGATTGATGCCTCTGTCGGTTTTGATAAACAAGATTTATTAATATCAAATTACATGGAAGAAAAAGGAAAAACATTCATATTAGCAATTAACAAGTGGGATTTAATAAAGGATAAGAGAGATTCTAAAAATGAAATTTTAGGTAAAATTTCTAAGTCGTTATCTCAATTTAGAGGTGCGCCCACAGTTTTTATTTCTTCGAAAAGTGGCCATGGTGTTGAAGAGTTAATGAAAACAGTTTTACAAATGTATAATTTAAGTTTTATTGAAATATCAACACATAAACTTAATTCTTTTTTAGATAAAGTAACTTCAACGCATACTCATCCAACTGATAATGGAAGAGAGGTACGTTTTAAATATATTACTCAAATAAATAAAAATCCCATTTATTTTGCTATTTTTACAAATAAACCAAAAGCGGTTCTAGACTCATACAAAAGATATATACTTAATAATCTTAGAGAAGAATTTTCTCTAAGCGGTGTACCAATTAAAGTAATATATAAAAAGACCGATAATCCTTACAAAAAAAATTAGCATAAAATTTCAATAAGATTTTTATCTTTTTTATTAGACTTTAATAAATTTTCAATAATGATTTTAGATATTTCTTCAGGGTTATTGAAATCTGATTCATCAAGGCCAGGAATAATTGTCTTTCTTAAGAAAGTATTCATTCTTGGTGCAAAGCAATAATGGACATTAATGTTGTCTTTTAATACCTCTTTAGCCCATATAGATATCATTTTTTCTAGTCCAGCTTTACTTACTGAATAAGGGATATGGTATGGTTTATCTTCTTTTGTCTCTCTATCAAGAATAAATAAACATTTTGCATCTTTAGATGATTTAAGAAGGCTTTCAAAAGATCTAATTAAGCGATAATTTAATGTTAAATTAAAATTTATTACTTTTTCCCAAGTGTCAGGTTTTAGATGAGATAATGGAGTTAATTCATTTGTTATTGCTGCGTTTGAAACAAGTAAATCTAATTTGCCCCATTTTTTATTTATTTCGAAACCTAATTTATCAATTGAATTATCTTCACTAAGATCTAATGGAACAATTGTTGATTTTGAACCAAGTTTAATTATTTCATCATATTGTTCTTCAAGTGCACCAACTGTTCGTGCAACTAGTATTATTTCAAAACCCTTTTTTGCTAATTCGATTGATAAATATTTTCCTAATCCCCTTGACGAACCAGTGACAAGAGCAATTTTATCTTTATAATCTTTAATCATTAATTAATTTTGACTTTCATTTTCAGATAATAAAGAAAGTTGTTCTTGAATCTTTTCGCTTTTGTAATCGTTAAGATGTGTAGGGTAGTCTCCTGTAAAACAATGATCAGTATATTCTGGGTTATCATTATTTCTTCCATTTTTATATCCCATTGACTGATATAAGCCGTCTAATGAAAGGAAGCCTAGCGAGTCAGCGCCAATATATTTACACATTTCATCTAAACTTTTATTTGAAGCTAATAATTGTTCAGTTTCTGGGGTATCTATTCCATAGAAATCGGGATATTTTATCGGAGGGCAGGCTATTCTCATGTGTATCTCCGATGCTCCAGCTTCTCTCATTAATTCAACAATTTTGACTGAAGTTGTTCCCCTTACCACGCTATCATCGACTAAAACTACGCTTTTACCTTTTATAGAGCCTTTATCAGGGTTATGCTTCAGCTTTACAGATGATTGTCTATTTGACTGTGTTGGCAGAATAAATGTTCTTCCTACATAGTGATTTCTTATTATTGATAATTCAAAAGGTATTTTTGATTCTTCGGAGTATCCTAAAGCTGCTGGAACACCCGAGTCAGGAACTGGAACAACAATATCGGCGTTAGCCGGACATTCCTTAGCTAGATTTTTCCCAAATGATTTTCTGCACTCATAAACAGATCTCCCATCTAACATAGAATCAGGTCTGGAAAAATAGATATACTCAAATATACAAGGACGCAATCTTGCGTTTGGAAAAGGCTTAACACTCTCCTCACCATCTTCAGTAATTACAATTATTTCACCAGGTTCAATTTCTCTTATAAATTTTGCACCAATAATATCAAGTGCACAAGTTTCTGAAGCTAATATTTTTGCTCCATCTAATTCTCCTAAGACGAGAGGCCTTATTCCAAAAGGATCTCTAGCGCCAATTAATTTTTTATTAGTTAATACCACTAATGCCCATGCTCCTGAAATTTGCATTAAAGCATCAACTAATCGATCCAATGTTCTATCTACTTCAGATCTAGCTACTAATTGTAAGATGGTTTCTGTGTCAGAGGTTGATTGGAAAATTGAACCTTTTCTGATGAGATCATCCCTTAGTGACAATGCATTTGTAATGTTTCCATTATGAGCTATTGCAAATCCTCCACCCCATAAATCTGCAAAAAAAGGTTGAATATTTCTTTGAATGGTAGCGCCTGTTGTTGAATATCTGTTATGTCCAACAGCGCTATTACCTACTAATCGATTTATCACAGAACTTTTTGTAAAGTTATCACTTACTAATCCAGAATGTCTTTCAGATATAAACTTTGTTCCATCAAAAGTTACTATTCCTGCAGCTTCTTGACCACGATGCTGTAAAGCATGAAGTCCTAAGGCAGTTAGCGCAGCTGAATCTTCATGATTATATACACCAAAAACACCACATTCTTCATGTAATTTATCATCTTTAATAAAATTTGATTTTTTATTCGTTTTCAATGCCTTCATTCTTATTATCGCTTTTCATTATATCCTGTATTTCAGTTTCTTTAAAAAATTCAAAATTATCTGTAATTATAATTGATAAGTTTTCAATTAAAGGAAGTGTTTTTGAATCTTTCGTATATTCAGGAAAGTCCTCTTTTTCATTAGGCATTAATGTGTATATATAAATTATACAAGCCAGAACAAAAACTCTAAATACTCCAAAGAAAAATCCAAGTAATTTATCTAAATACCCTATAGATGTTGATTTAAAAATTTTAAGTATTGGTATTGAGATCACTCTCCAAATAATTAAAGTAAAAATAAAGATAGTTGATATAACTACTATATCTCTTAAAGATTCGTTTTCTATAAATATAGCTAGTGGTTTTGAGAGATGGGCAAAAAAGATTTTTATATTTACAAATGCTACAACCCAACCAAGTAAGGCAAGAAGTTCTTTAAAAAAACCTTGAAACAAAGCCAAAGAACCCGAAATCACAATCGAAAAGATTAGAATTAAATCGATTAAATTAGTTTCCATCATTTTCCCAAATATCGACTTACATAAATAAATCTTTATTATTAAAATTACTAAATAATTGTTCTTTTAATTTATTGGCCCTTCAGACAAACCATTTATAAACTGAACTACAAATGGGTTATCAGTGCTTTCAATTGTATCTTTATTTCCTTCCCAAATAATTTCACCATTATGAAGCATATGAATTTTATCTGATATTGTTCTAGCGCTAGACATGTCATGTGTTATTGTAAGAGAAGTAGCGCCTATATCTCTTACCTTTTCTATTATCAGTTTGTTAATAACATCAGCGCTAATTGGGTCTAGACCAGTAGTTGGTTCATCAAAAAAGATAATATCAGGTTTAATAGAAATAGCTCTTGCTAAAGCAACTCTTTTTTGCATTCCTCCGGATAACTCAGAAGGATATAAGTTAACAACATCACTACTTAATCCAACTTTTTCAAGATTAAGAATTGCATCTTCGAAACAAAATTTTTTGTTTTTACCATTTTGAATATTATAAAAACTAACATTTTGCCATATTCGGAGGCTATCAAATAAAGCACCCCCTTGAAAAAGCATACCAATTTTTATTTTACTATTTTTCTTAAATTTACCATTTTCAAAAATGAAATTATTTTTTATTGATATTCTGCCTTCTTCAGGCGTTAATAAACCTAAAATACATTTAATTAGAACAGATTTACCAGTCCCCGAGCCACCAATAATTACAGAAGATGTTCCTTCTTCTATATTAAGGCTTACCCCATTTAGAACTTTTTTATTTTCAAAATATTTATGTAAGTTTTCTATTGTTATCATTTTAAGAAGCAAAAAATAGATTAGTCATAATGTAATTAGAAGCTAGTATGAGAACAGAAGCTGATACCACTGCATTTGTGGTCGCTTTTCCTACACCTTGTGCACCACCACTTGAATTAAAACCTTGATAGCAACCCATTATTGTAATTATAAATCCAAAAAAAGAAGCTTTAATTAATCCAGAGCTTATATCGTTGACTTCAAGGAAATCAATTGTGTTTTGAATATAAACACTTCCATTAAATCCTAAACTTTGTATTCCTATAAACCACCCACCCATAATGCCAATGATATCAGCAAAAATAATTAAAATAGGTAACATGATAATTCCAGAGATTATTCTAGGAACAATAAGGTAACTAATTGGATCAGCTGAAAGAGTTTTTAATGCATCTATTTGTTCTGTCACTTTCATAGTCCCTAATTCAGCTGCAATCGCAGAAGAAACTCTTCCTGCAACAACTATGCCGCCTAGAACCGGGCCTAATTCTCTTGTTATACCTAATGCTACAATTGAAGAAACAATTGCCTCAGAATTAAATTGGTTTCCTCCATAATATATCTGTAGGGCAAGAGCACCGCCTGTAAAAAATGATGTTAATGAAACCACAGGTAAAGAAAAATAACCTATAAAAATCATTTGATTAATAATATTTTTAAAATACCAAGGCTTAAAAAATGATTGCAATATTTTTGTGAAAAAAATAAAAAAGTTACCAGTATTTTTAAGGAATAAGATTACAACTTTTCCAATATTTCTTGTTATTGAAATCACTTATTCAAATCTTTCAGGCAAATAGTTTTCTCTCGCAAGATCAGAAAATTTTGTTAGCCTTTCTTCAAATTGTAATTGGACATTTGATGTTGGCCCATGTCTATGCTTTCTTATTAGGACTTCAGCTTTTCCATGAACCTCATCCATTCTTGCTAACCATGAAGTATGTTGTTCAGTTCCTGGAGGAGGTTGATTATTTTGTAAGTAGTATTCATCTCTATATACAAACATTACAATATCTGCATCTTGTTCAATTGCCCCAGATTCCCTTAAATCTGATAACAAGGGCCGTTTATCATCTCTAGATTCAACTTGTCTCGAAAGCTGTGAAAGAGCAATAATTGGTATATCAAGATCTTTTGCTAAGGTTTTTAAACCTTGTGTAATTTCCGCTACTTCTTGCACTCTACTATCTCGATATTTTCCTGAAGATGTTGTTGCTAATTGAATATAATCAACAATAATTAATCCAAGTTCTTGATTCTTGGTTGCTTTTAAAGTTCTCGCCAATCTTCTTGCTCTAGTAGCTAAAACTCCAATTGGTATAGAGCCACTTTGATCAATATAAAAAGGAACAGATTTTAAGTCAGCTATTGTTCTAGCATAATGCATAAATTGATCTTCCTTAATATTTCCCCTTCTTAATTCATTAGATTCTATACCTGACTGCTCAGCAGCAATCCTGGTTGTTAGTTGTTCGGCAGACATTTCTAAAGAAAAAAAAGCTACAACGCTTCCATCAGAGATAATATTGCCATTTTTATCTGTTTTTACTTCATCATTTTGAAGGGTTTCTGAAAATTTCTTTGCAACATTAAATCCAATATTAGTAGCTAATGAAGTTTTCCCCATAGCAGGCCTTCCAGCAAGTATGATTAGATCAGATTTTTGAAGACCGCCTAAAGCCTTATCTAGATCTTTAAAGCCTGTTGATAAACCTGCTAAACCACCTGATGATTGATAGGCGGATTCTATAGTTGTTAAAGACTCAGTTAAGGTTTTTTCAAAAGATTCGAAACCTTGCTCTGCATCCCCAGATACTTCAATTTGAAATAATTTATTTTCTGTTTCTTCAATAATATCATTTGCTGTTATATCTTCTTGACCTAAATCGAATGAAGAGTGTTGAAGGAATTCTGCTGTATTAATTAACTCCCTTCTTAACGCAAGATCATAAATTAATGATGAGTATTCTTCGATTGCAGGACCTGGTGCAGCATTTATTACAAGTTGTTCAAAATACTGATCAGAGTCAAATTCTTCATCATTCTCAAAGAAAGTTTTCAAAAAAATTATATTTGCAGTTTTACCAGTTGAAAGAGACTTATTTATTTTTTCATAAATCTCTCCATGAAGTTTATTGTAAAAATGTTCTCGGCTTAATCTTGTATTATTGCATTTTTCAATCAGATCATTATTTCTTATTAATGCACCTAAAAGTTGCTGTTCAGCCTCAATATTATGAGGTAACTCTAGTGAATTACTTTCAGAATTTTCGTCTTCATTAACAAGATAAGGAGTTGAAGTGTTCATGCGTATAACTTATCAGTAAAAGCAAATAACCCAAGAAAAAAAACTGTGGATAAATGTGAATATCGGGGTTAAATGAATTAAATGATTAAATTATATAGTTAATTTAATTAGTAATCTTTTTAAGAACTATCATTTTCTTCGTTTTTATAATTATTATCTTCAGAATTAATTTCATTATTAACTTCTTCAGTATCTTCTTTATCTTCAATTTCTTCGGATGAATCTTCTTCTTTATCGCCAATGTTTTCTGGAACAGCTCCATCTTCAAAAACTTCCTCAATATTAATTGTACCTTCTTCAGTTAAGTTTTCATCTTTTGCTATTTTAATTTCTTCACCTTTGATGAGTGTTTCTGCCTCTGCATCAGTTCGTGAAACAATTACAGAAATTATTGCTTGAACTTCAGGGTGTAATTTTACAGAGACATTGTGTACGCCAAGTTCTTTAATTGGCTTATCCAGCTTAATTTGGCTTTTTTCAACAATAAAACTATTTTCAACTAAAGTATTTTTAATATCATTTGTATTAACTGATCCGTATAGTTGACCTGTTTCACCAGCTTGCCTAATTATGACTAGGTTAAAATTATCTAATTTTTCTAAAATAACTTCAGCTTCTTGCTTTTGTCTGAGATTGTTTGCTTCTAGCGTAACTTTCTCTTTTTCAAAATAAGCTAAATTATCTTCTGAAGCCCTTAAAGCTTTTTTTTGTGGTAATAAAAAATTTCTTGCAAAACCATCTTTAACTTTAACAATATCTCCCATTTGTCCAAGTTTTTCGATTCTTTCGAGTAAAATGACTTCCATAATTAATCCATTTTATAAGGTAAAAGGGCCAAAAATCTTGCTCTTTTAACTGCTTGCGCTAATTCTCTTTGTTTTTTTGATGATACTGATGTCACTCTACTTGGGATAATTTTTCCTCTTTCAGAAAGATATTTTTTGAGTAGTTTTGTATCTTTGTAATCAATTTTAGGAGCTTTTTCGCCAGATAAAGGACAAGATTTTTTCCTTTTTAAAAAAGGACTTCTAATAGGTATTTGCGTTATGTCAGGTAAAAAGTTTTTCATTTTAATTCTCTTGTATTAGTAAACATCCTTTTTCTCAGATGATTTTAACATTACAGATGGTTCTTTTGATATTTCTTCAGTTTTTATAGTTATAAACCTTATGATGTCTTCGTTAAGTTTTTGTATTCTTTCTATTTCATTAATTGTTGAGCTTTTACTATCTATTCTCAATAAAGAATAATGTCCTTTTTCACTTTTATTTATTCTATAGGCTAACTTTTTTAATCCCCAATATTCAGTATAAACTGTATCTCCACCATCTTCAGAAACAATTTTTTTAATATCTTCGACTATATTTTCGACCTGTTGTGGTGCAACTTCGGGTCTAGCTATAAAAACATGTTCGTAATACGACATAGTACCTCTTATAAAAAGTAAATTTAAAGCATTCATTAATGTATTAAAGATAAATTTGCAAGCTTGTATTAACGAACTATGTTATTCAATTATTTGTTATGGAGAAAATCTTATGAAATCATTAGTTTTTCCAGGTCAAGGAAGTCAATATGTTGGTATGGGAAAAGACTTGCTTGATAACTTTCCAGAGATAAAAGTTACTTTTGAAGAAGTGAATGATGCCTTAGGTCAGAATCTATCAAGACTAATGTTTGATGGGCCCGATGAAGAACTTATTTTAACTGAAAATGCTCAACCTGCTATTATGACTATAGGGATTGCAACTATAGGAATTTTAAACTCAAGAGGGTTTGCAGTTAATAAAATATCAAATATTTCAGCTGGTCACTCACTTGGCGAATACACATCTCTTACCGCTTTAAATTCGCTTTCCTTAACCGATACAGCAAAATTATTGAGACTTAGAGGAAAAGCAATGCAAAATTCTTTTCCAAGCGAAGAAGGAGCTATGGCAGCTATTATAGGTTTAGATATAAATGAAGTAAGAGAAACAATTAATTCTTCAGAAATAAAAAATGTTTGCCAGGTTGCAAATGATAATGCTCCTGGTCAAGTAGTTATTTCTGGCGAAATAAANNCNGTTAATGATATTATTGATTTATTGAAAGATAAAGGAGCNAAAAGAGCTGTTAANTTGCCTGTTAGCGCTCCATTTCATTGTGACCTNATGAATAATGCAAAAGATATTATGAAAAATGAATTAATAANTATTACNCTAAANAAGCCTATTATTCCGATTGTACAAAATACTACTGTTGATTCTACAGAAGATGTTGAAATAATTAAAAATAATTTAATTAATCAGGTAACAGCTACTGTTAGATGGAGAGAAACAATGGAAAAGTTTAAAGAATTAGGGGTTGATTCAATAATTGAAGTTGGTGCAGGCAATGTATTAACTAATTTGGCTAAAAGAAGCGTTCCTAACTTGCAAAGGTTTACTTTGAATAGTAAAGAAAGTATAGAAAGCTTTATGAGAGATTTTGATATTGTTTGATTTAGAAGGTAAAAAGGCGCTTATTACTGGTGCAAGTGGTGGCATTGGCAAAGAGATAGCAAAAGTTTTAATTGAGCATAATGCTGAGGTTTGTATCTCTGGAAGAAACCATGAAGAATTAAATGCGCTTAAAAAATCACTTGGCGAGAAATGCTATGTAGTTGCTTGTGATTTAAGTAAAAAAGATGAAATTTCAGAACTTGTTAAAAAAACTGATGAGTTTATGGGGCATATTGATATTCTTATAAACAATGCGGGAATAACTAAAGACAATATTTTTCTTAGGATGTCTGAAAAAGAATGGGAAGATGTATTAAATATTAATCTTAATTCAACTTTCAATATTCTAAAATTAATTACAAAGGGTATGGTTAAAAGAAAATATGGAAGAATTATAAATATTTCATCTGTTGTAGGGGTAACTGGTGGAGCTGGACAAGTTAACTACTCGGCATCAAAAGCTGGGTTGATTGGTCTAACAAAATCTTTATCTCAAGAAATAGCAACAAGAAATATTACAGTTAATTGTATTGCTCCAGGTTTTATAGAAACCCCCATGACTGAAAAATTAGATGATAAAAGAAAAGATGCAATTCTTAATTCCATACCTATGAATAGAATCGGTACGCCAAAAGATTTATCTTCTGCTATTATTTTTTTAGCTAGTCAAGAATCAAGTTATATAACCGGGCAAACTTTACATATTAATGGCGGTTTATATATGAATTAGATGTGCTGGTTGAATATTTATTTGTGATGTGGTAAAGCCCATACAATCATATTAACTGTGTTTATTAATTATAAAAAAAGAGGGTAAAATGAGTGATACATTAGAAAAAGTTCAAGCTATCGTTGTTGAGCATTTGGGCGTAGAAAAAGATAAGGTAACCGATTCTGCTAGCTTTATTGATGATTTGGGTGCTGATAGCCTTGATACTGTAGAACTAGTGATGGCTTTTGAAGAAGAGTTTGGTATAGAAATACCTGATGACGCCGCTGAAAGCATTCAAACAGTTGGTGACGCAGTAAGTTTTATAAATTCTAACACATAATATTCTTTTTAATTAAAGGATCTTGTAAATTGCGAAGAGTAGTGGTTTCAGGAATAGGGGCTGTAACTCCATTAGGTGGGGATATAAATTCTACCTGGAAGAATCTTATTAAGAATAAATCTGGTGCAAATTTAATAAGTAAATTTGATGCTTCTGATTTTCAAACAAAAATTTCTTGTGAGGTTCCATTAGAAAGTGATCAAGATTCTTTAGAAAATTCTTTTGATCCAACTAAGTGGTTTTCATCAAAAGATCTTAGGAAAGTTGATGACTTTATTATTTTCGGTGTAGCAGCTGCAGAGATGGCGTTAGAGGATTCATTACTTAAAAATTATAACTATGATCCAAATAAAATTGGTGTAGGTGTAGGCTCCGGTGTCGGTGGTTTGCCTAGTATTGAAAAGGCATCATTAACTTTAAAAGAAAAAGGACCCAAGAGAGTTAGTCCATTTTTCATTCCTGGTGCGTTAATAAATTTAGTTGCTGGACAAATATCTATTAGAAATAATTTTAAAGGACCTAATTTAGCTTCTGTAACTGCATGTTCATCAGGTACACATTCGATATGTGAAGGCGCAGAGATGATAAGAAGAGGTAAAGCTGATATTATGATAGTCGGCGGCGCTGAGTCAGCAATTTGTCCAGTTGGAATTGCTGGATTTTCAGCATGTAAAGCCTTGAGTTCAAATTTCAATGATGAGCCTACTAGAGCATCGAGACCATATGACAGATTACGAGATGGATTTGTAATGGGTGAGGGTGCAGGTTTTTTAGTTTTAGAAGATTTAGATCATGCACTTTCA
This sequence comes from Rhodobiaceae bacterium, assembly GCA_002726005.1. Taxonomy (GTDB): domain Bacteria; phylum Pseudomonadota; class Alphaproteobacteria; order MED-G09; family MED-G09; genus AG-430-B22. Next base: position 16,528 of record PBRS01000007.1, on the reverse strand, counting down.
AGAAATGCTAAAATTTATGCGGAGTTTAAGGGTTATGGGGTTTCTGGAGATGCTCATCATATTACATCCCCTTCAGATGATGGAGATGGGGCGTATAGATCAATGGTAATGGCAATAGAAGACTCAAATTATGCTGTCGACGAGTTTTCTTATATTAATGCACATGGAACATCAACGCCAAAGGGTGATGAAATTGAGTTAAAGGCAGTTGAAAGAGCTTTTGAAGCTAATCTTGATAGTATATCTATGTCATCAACAAAATCTTCAATTGGACATTTATTAGGTGCTGCAGGTGCTGTTGAAGCAATCTTTAGTATTTTGACAATTAAAAATAATATTGTACCTGCAACGATTAATCTTGATGATTTATCAATAGATACTAAAATTGATCTTGTACCGCATATGAGCAAAGAAAAAAATGTTGATGTTGTTCTATCAAATTCTTTTGGTTTTGGTGGAACTAATGCATCTGTTATTTTTTCAAAATATGATGAGAATTAATGGAAATAAATGATAATGAAATAACAAGAAAAGGTTTAATGTTTGTTTTATCTTCACCTTCTGGTGCAGGCAAAACATCTTTATCAAGAAAGCTTCTAGAATTAGATAAAGAATTATTTCTATCAATATCCTGTACAACAAGACCACCAAGACCAGGCGAAATTGACGGAGAAGATTATTTTTTTGTAAGTAATGATGATTTTGCTCTTATGCAGGAACAAAATGAATTTTTGGAGTATGCAAAAGTTTTTGATTACTATTATGGTACTCCAAAAAAACCTATAAAAAAGATTTTAGATAAAGGCAGAGATATACTTTTTGATATTGACTGGCAAGGCACACAGCAGCTTATGAATAATTCAAAAGACGATCTTGTTAAGGTCTTTGTGTTACCTCCATCTATAAAAGAATTAGAAAGAAGGCTTAAGGAAAGAAAGCAAGATAAAGATGAAATTATACAAAAAAGAATGTCTAGAGCATCAGATGAGATGAGTCATTATGCAGAATACGATTATATTTTAGTTAATGATAATTTTGATAAAACAGTTGAAGAGATTTCAAGTATACTTAATGCTGAACGATTAAAAAACCACAGACAAATCAAAACCCAAAAAATTGTTAAAAATCTCCGAAATTCTCTTTAGATAACTCTTCATAATTCATTGAGATTCTAATAAATCCTTCAATATCTATGTTTTCAGCCCTTATATCCGGATTAATATTTGATAATTCAAGTAATGAAATAGTATTTATATTTAACTGATCTAAATTATTTTTCACTTTTTTCCTTCTTTGACTGAAACAAGTTTTAACAATTTTCTCAAAAACTTCATTATTTATATTTATGTATTTATTTTTAGGAGAAATTTTTATAACTGTTGATTCGACTTTAGGTCTTGGGATAAATGATGAAGGTTTTACATTTAATAATTTTTTTACATCATTATTTAGATTTACCATTATAGATAATCGTCCATAATTTTTTGTACCTAGATCTGCTGTTATCCTTTCAGCAACTTCTTTCTGAACCATTAAAATCATTTCTTTCCAGGGTATAATCCTTCTGATTTTAATCATTTTAAGAATAAAAGGGACTGAAATATTATATGGTAAATTTGAAACAAACTTATATTCTTTCTTATTCAATTTTTTAAAATCAAAATCAATCACATCATTAATTAGGTAATCAAAATTATCCCTGTAATTACTTTTTATTTTTTTTAAATTAACTTCAAATGAATCATCTTTTTCTATTACTAAAAGTGATCTAGCTTTATTTTTAAGTATACTCTCTGTTAAAATTCCTGGTCCTGGGCCAATTTCAATTATATCTTCATCTTCAACACCAGACTTATTAACTATTGCGGAAATTATATTTTTATCATGAAGAAAATTTTGTCCTAATTTCTTTTTAGGTTTTAAATTATATTTTTTTATGATTTCTTTTAATGAATTTTCATAATTTTTTTTCATTTTTAATTCTTTTATTGTAAATCAAATTTACATACTTAATAGCATTAGTTAAACTGGAGCTATTGGCCTTATTTTCTCCTGCAATATCAAAAGCAGTTCCATGATCTGGAGAAGTTCTTATAAAAGGAAGACCGGCTGTAAAATTAATTGAGCCATAAAAATCAGAAGATTTAATTGGTATCAAAGCTTGATCATGAAACATGCATAAATTTGCATCAATATTCTTAAGTGCCTCTTTATGAAACATTGTATCAGCTGATTTTGGTCCGCTAATCTTGTTTCCCTGTTTTTTGAATTTATCTATTGTAGGTTTAATTATTTTAATCTCTTCATTTCCAATTGTCCCTTCTTCGCCACTATGTGGATTTAAGGAACTTACTGCTACTTTTGGATCGGTTAATCCAAAATCCAATTTTAAGGATTTAATATAAACCTCTATCGTCTTTTCTAGATTGCTTTTAGTAATTTTTTTTGGCACTTGAGAAATAGGTATATGAGTAGTTAAAGTTGCAACCTTTAATTTTTTATTTAACATTATCATTAAAGGTCTTTTGTTTGAGACTTTACCAAGATATTCAGTGTGTCCTGGATAATTAAAACCATTAATTATTAATGTTTTTTTCATTACTGGAAGAGTAACGATACCAGCTACTTTTCTTTGTTTAGCTAATTTAATAGATATATTTAATGATTCAATAATAGCAGGGACATTTTTATTATATGATTTTTTAAAACCAAACTTTACCTTATTTTTTATTGGTAGGATATTTAAGTGTCCTTTTGAGCAGTTATCGATATTTTCTATAATATTAATTTTAGTCAAAGAATTTAGTGATTTTATAGATTTAGCAGCCCAATCCGGATCTGCGATAAGAAAAAAATCTGGTAATTTCTTTTTGATGCATTTTAAAATAATTTCAATATTAATTCCACCAGGCTCACCCATTGATATTGCTATGGGAAGTTCTTTATTCAATGGCATTATCTATACTCAATTACTGCATCTCGTCTTAAGTCTCTAAGATATCGCCTAGACATCATACCAATTTTTTGCGCATAAATATTATCTTCTATTGCCTCTTTTGAAACCTGAAGACCTATATCATCTTTTCTATCACATATTAAAATTAAATTAAGATTTTCACCAATTTCCCTTATAGCAAGAGTTTGACCGGCATCTTTATTTAGCAATTCTTTATGTAAATCTTTTGGAAGGTCGCTTAATATTCTCGTGCCAATATAATTCACTTCTTTTTCATTATATTTCTCTATTAATGTATCTATTCTTTTACAAGAGACAAATTCTCCTGCAAAATTATTTGCATCTTCAGCATTATCCTTATTAAATATTACTGAAATTAGGTCATACTGGTTTCTTAATGGGTTTTTTCCTCCTGCTTTGGTGATATCGTTAAGACGAATAATATAATAACCTCCAGAAGAATTTATGGGATTTGAGATTCCTTCTTTAGTTAAATTTCTAACAGTATTTATAATTTCTTGATCTAATTGACCTTCAGCCACCCATCCAATATAACCACCTTGCCCAGAAGTTGTAGATTGACTAAATTGTTGCGCAACTGCTGAAAAAGAAGCTCCTGATCTTAATTGTTCAACTAATCTATTTGCAAGAGAATTTGCTTCACTTTCTTCAGAAGAATTTTCGTAGCCTAAGAATATTTCAGATATCTCGTATTGGTCTTTTCCAATGCTTTCAATTGTTCTGTCATAAACAATCGATACCTCATCCTCATTTACGGTAACATAAGAGCCATATCTTCCTCTTACTATTTTATTCCATAATAATTCTGCTCTTATTTGATTTAGTAAAGTGTCTGGTCTAACTCCTTGAGAATTAATTAATTCAAGAATTTCATCTCCAGACATTTGATTGCCATTAGCTATTCTTTCTAACATTAATCCAACTTCTTGTTCTGAAGAAGGAACATCTAACTTTTCTGCTTCCTGAAGTTGAATTTTTTCATTAACTAGAGAACGTAGGGCTTGCACCTCTAATCTAGATATATTCTCTTGTGTGGGCTTTATTCCTGAAGTTGAAACAATTAGTTGAACTCTCTGCTGAACATCATATCTCGAGATTACTTCATCATTAACTATTGCTGAGATTGCTTGTATATCTTGAGAAAAAACAATAGATGGTAGAAATAATAAATTTATTATTATTAATTTATATATCAAATAATTTTGAAAAAACTTGTTCATTCTATTCAACTCTTTCCCATAATCTATCAAGTCTTTTTGAACTATTAATATTTCCACCACCAAAAGTATATACTTTTAATTTAATCATAAATGAATTCGTTGGTTTTAAATCACGATATTCAGCAAATTTTCTTCTAAATCCTAGTTCAAAAGATATACAATCGTCAATATAAACGACAGAAAGCCTATTTCTTAATGATTTTTTTGTCTCTACATCATATCTTATAGCTCCTTGAAGAAGCCAATTTTCATTAATATTTATAAAATTTGCAAATCTAAGTTCTTTCTGTTCTTTTAAATTTATATATTCCTCATCATCAAGATGTGCGTGTCCTAATCTAAATCCCCATCTTTTATAATTTCCTTGAATATCAAATTCTGATCTTGTGAGATTTAAGTCATCTTCACTCATTCTACCTCTGTATGAAATTGTAAGATTTTTATTTGGTTTATAGAATAAATCAAAAATTAAATCAGAAAAATCTTTTCTTAAACCGTTTCCTGTGTATGTAAAGCTTAGATCAGAAAATCTATAACTTTGAGCTAATAAAGCCTTAACCACTCTATCTCCCCAAAAATGTGAAACTTGAATACCATAATTTATTCTGTTCCCATATTCCCATCTATCAAACCCCTGAATTCTATTATTGAAAAAAATATTCGCTGAATTTAATTCAAACGCAATTGAGTCCTCGTTGGGGATTTTCAAATACTCTTTATCATTTGGAGCGATTGTAAAATTAACTATTGGTTCTATTATTGTGTGCCCATTTGGAGAAACAACTGGGAATTTCCATTCTAAAAAATAACTGGGTAATATTCTAGCTACATTTAAATCATCACCAAAACGATTTGAGGAAAGAAGCCTTGATGAATTATTTGGGATATATTTTTTTGTTGATCTGTATAAATCACCCCTTAAAAAAACACCCATATCAATTAAATGACCAGATTTTGTAATAGTATTTCTTTTCCATGAACTTTGAAGAGAAATTCTTTGTGTGTTTCCATCAGTTTTACGAATTATATTAGCTGAGTTGAATTTTAAGTTGAATTTTCCACCTAAAAATTCGAAATTAGGTTGCCAGATTAAATTAATAATTGGAAGTATGATGGGCTCGGAACCTTCCTTTTCAGGTAAAAGAAGAGTAAAATGTTTAGATTCTATATTTAAAGAAAAATTATCCCAATTTTTAGATATTGAAATTGAAGACATGATATCGGTTTTATTATTTAAATCAAATCTTCTTAAAAATGTATCATCTGAGACAAAAGTCCCATCAAAATCAATATTCCAATCATTCAAATTAAAATTTCCTCTTGCAGAAAAAGAACCTCTGTAGTCATAGCCAATCGCATTTGATATAGATGAAGGGCGTGGATCATCTAATGAAGCAACCTCAACATTTGAAATAGAATGGTTATTGTCATCATATTCAAAAACTAATTTTTTTCCTAAGCTCTCTAGTTCTGAATTAGTGTTAAAGGGTGAATTAATAACTGATTGCCAATCGCTATTTATATTTACTGTTCTTGCTTTAAAATTATCACTTAAAGAGGCTAAAATTCCATAAAAATTTATACTTCCATTTTTAAATTTTTGTCTCCATTCATTTTCAAAAATAAATGCACCTTTTGTCACAATCCAAGGTGTTATCGTTAAATCATAATCTTGTCTAAGATTTATAAAATAAGGTGTTTTAAGAACTAACCCTAAATCTCCAGAACTTACTAGAGAGGGAGCTAGAAACCCTGTTCTTCTTTTTATATCTGGACTAGGGTGTCCGGCAATTGGAACATAAAATATAGGTATCCCAAAGAGCTCAAATCTTGCGCCTTCATAAATAATATTACCATTAATCTCATCATGAATGATTCTATCTGCACGAACTTGCCAGGAAACCCTTTTATTATTTGAATCGCATTTTTTACATGGACTAAATAAACCCTTTCTAAGAATAGTGGCTTTACCACTATTCCTAATTGCATAGTTTGAAGTTAAGACTGTACCATCTTTGGTAACTATTCTTGGTAATTCAATGATTCCATCATTTAGATTTGAAGAAATTTTTATTTTTGAAGCAGTAATAAGACCGCCATTTCCTTCATTTATTCTTATATTGCCTTCAGCTTCAATAATATTTTTTGAAGGATCTAAAGAAACTTTATCTGCTTCAAGCCTATACCCCTCTCTTATTATTAAAACAGATCCTGTTGCTAGGATTTTCCCGCTATCATTAATATACTCAATTTTATCAGCTTCAAGAATATTTTGATTGCTTTGATTGGACTCAAGATCACTAAATGGAACTAGTATAAAAAAAATAAAATATGTGAAAAAAAATAATTTATTCATTTTTAGCTTTCTTCGGTATAAAGCAAAATAGTTATTGATCCAGTAATTGCAATAATGGGCGTTATTATTGCTGATAACAAAGGATTAATCGCTCCTGATGATCCAAAAGCAAGTGATACACTTGATAGTGTATAAACAGCTAAACCAGTAACAATGCCTCCAAAAATCAAAATATTAGTTCTACTTGTTCTAATGTAATTAATTGAAAATGGTGCAGCAGCTAAAACCATAGCTACCAAAAAAAATGGAAAAACAACTAAATTGAAGAACTTTGTTTTATGTCTTTGGGATGCAAAACCAGCTTCTTCGGCAATTGTAATAAAATTCGGCAATGCCCAGAAAGAAATAGTTTCGGGTGGAGAAAAATTTTCTTGTATTTGGTCAATAGTAAGATTTGTATTTATTGAATAATTCTTATAAAAAACAGTCTCTTCAGTTTCTTTTATCCATGCATTGGATAAAGACCATTTACCTCTTGATAATTTAGCATTATCAGCATCAATTCTTCGCAATAAATTACCATTTTCTTGATAATTAAAAAAAATTACATTTTCAATATTTCCATTACTTTTATCCATGCCAAGAGAATGAATTATATAATATGTATTATTTTCAAGATTTTCTTCTTTAAGCCATAAGCCATTTTCAGATAAAGTAATTAAACTGAGTTGACCTCTTAAATTTCTTGCTTCAAGTTCTTTAAACTTTGCAGATGTAAAAGCAATAAATGGCTGTAATGCTAGAATTAAAAATAATCCAATTATAGAAACAACTAAAATAGGAGGAGTAAGAATTTTCCAAATAGAAATACCACTCGAACGAATAATAACCAATTCAGAACTTTTTGCCATATTATAGAAAGCAGCTAAAGAACCAAACAATATTATAAATGGAAAAATCTCAAATACCATTTCAGGCAATTTAAGAAAAGCAAGTTTTATTGCTAAAATGATATCCCCATCACCTGCCTTAGATATTCTTCTTGAAAGTTCAGCAGTATCAATAATGAAAACAAATACTGTTGAAATAAGCAATGAATATAACAATGTAGTTATATATTTTTTATAAAAATATTTAGCTAACGTTTTTGTTAGATTCATAATTTACGCCTTACTTAAAAATCCAAAATTTTCTCTGTAAAAAATTAAAACAGAAAAAAGACATAATAAAGGCAATATATATAAAGCAATAATACCGATTAAGCTTGATTGAGCAAACCCCAATAAGAAAAAATCAGTTATTTGAAAGGAAAAGCCAGCTGTAACAGCTAATATATTTGTTAAAGTAGGATTAGTTCTATATTGAATTTTGTTAATTAAGAAACAGAATGCGAAAAGAATTAAGACAATTGGGTGAAGTAATTGTGATAATTTATGATGCCCAACTGCCAAAAAATTATTAATCCTCTTTTTGACATACAGATCATTTTCCTTAGGAAAAAGTAATTCTCCTAAAAATCTCTGACTTGAGTCAAGATTAAAAATTTCACTTTGAGGAAGGAATTCTGAAAATGAATATTCATTCCTCTCAAACTTAACTGTTGTTATTCCTCCTGAGGGCTTAAGAGAGTTTTTATGTTGGATTGTTCCATCAATAAGAATTAGTTTCGATTCATTTTTTTCATTAAAAAATAACCCTTTTTTCGCTGTGTATGTGATTGAATTTTCTGGATCCCTGTTATCGTGAACTAAAACACCAATTATTGAGTTATCTCTCTCTTTGTTTTTAGCATATACAGTTAAACCTTTTGCAGGCATGGAGAACAATCCATCTCTTAAAATTGTACTTGAAATATCATTTTTAAGTTCATGCATTTTTAATTTTGAATATCTCATACCCGCAGGAGCTAGATATAATGATAGTATTAAGAGTAAAATTGTTGTAATTGCCGAAAATAAAAGAAATGGTTTTAGGGCTCTAAAATTACTGATTCCAGATGATAGGATAATAATTGATTCATTATCTTTACCCATACTGTTTAATACGAATACTGTAGAAATGAAAAGTGCCAAAGGCAAGATTTGAGAGAGAATATTAGGCATTACTGAGATAGTTAGGCTTAAAAATACTGGAATACTTGCTCCTCGAATAATTGCCTCATCAAGCATTCTTAGAACTTGTGTAAGCCATGCTAGCGATAACATTGCGATACAAACGATCACTAAAGAAATAAAAAGTTTTTTAATTATATATTTATCTATACTTGCCATTGCTCTTAGATTATACACTACTTATCATAGAAAAGTTATAGTTAGGTTTTTAGTTATTTTGGAGAAATAAATGAAAGTTAAATTTGTATCGAAACTAAATAAAATGTCAGAAATTGTTTTTCTTGTTTTATCTAAAAAAAGCGAACTAAAAAAAACAGGGCTTTCTGATAAACATATAAAAGAGATAACAAAATCAATAGAAAATAAGGGTTTTGGGTTTAAACTTAATGAGATTATTGAAATAAATGGTATAAAAGATAGCAAACTAAAAACGGTTTATATTTGTGGTTTAGGAAATAAAACGAAAGACATAAATGCGTTAGATTATGAGAAAATCGGCGGAAAAATTACTGAATTAACTAAATTAAAAACTAAAGCTTCTGTAATCATTGATAAAGAAGTTAATAATAATGAAAATATAATGAGACTTGGCTATGGTTCAATTCTTGGTTCATATTCTTTTAATAAATATAAAACAAAAAATATTATTAATCATAAAATTTCATTAATAGAGATTGTTTCAAATAATCATACAAAACTTAATAAAGACTTTAAAAGATATACTTCTATCTCTGACGGTGTTTTTTACGCAAGAGATCTAGTTAATGAACCTAGTAATGTTTTATTCCCAAAAGCATATGCTCAAAGAATTCAAAAATTACGACAACACGGTTTAAAAATTGAAGTACTCGGTGAATCAAAAATGAAAATTCTTAAAATGCACTCGCTTGTAGGTGTTGGGCAAGGAAGTCAAAGAGAAAGTCAATTAGTAATAATGCATTGGAATGGAGCTAAAGCAAAGAAAAACAAACCTATTTGTTTTGTAGGAAAAGGAGTTTGTTTTGATTCTGGCGGAATCTCTATTAAGCCAAGTAATAAAATGGAAGAGATGATTGGTGATATGGGTGGATCTGCAGCAGTTGTTGGCACCATGCTATCACTTGCTAAGAGAAAAGCTAAAGTAAATGCCATTGGTATTGTTGGTTTGGTAGAAAATATGCCTGATGGTAAAGCTCAGAAGCCTGGTGATATAATTAAATCTATGTCCGGACAAACTATAGAAATTCAGAATACTGATGCCGAAGGAAGATTAGTTCTTGCTGATGCCTTATGGTATGCACAAAAAAGATTCAAACCAGAACTTATGATTGACCTAGCTACATTAACAGGAGCAATGGTTATTTCGTTAGGTAGCTTAATTGCAGGGTTGTTTTCAAATGATGATAAATTATCCTCAAAGTTAATTGATGCTGGAGAAGATAGTGGTGACCAAGTATGGCGTTTTCCTCTTAGCAAATCTTACGATAAGTTAATAAACTCAAAATTTGCTGATATGAAAAATATCGGGATGGGCGGAGCTGGGTCAATTACAGCTGCACAATTTCTTCAAAGATTTGTCAATAAAGTTCCTTGGGCACATTTAGATATTGCTGGAACGGCCACAGGTATGCCAAAAACATCAACAAATACAAGCTGGGCAACAGGATTTGGGGTACATTTATTAGATACTTTTGTTAAAAAGTTCTATGAGAAATAAGTGACGCAAATTATATTCTATAGTACGGCTCCATTACAGGTTGAAAATACACTTTTTACTTTAATAGAAAAATCCCTTGAAAAAGGTTATAAATCGCTATTGCTTTTTCAAAATAAAGAAAAATGCTCAGTGATAGATGAGAAACTATGGACTTATAAGCAAAATTCCTTTTTACCTCATTTATCAGAAGATGAAAAAATTTCTGATGAAATAGATATTCCAATTTATCTATCAACAAAAAATGAAAATCCTTATAAAGCTGATCTACTATTTTCTATTGACGGCTTTCTACCAGATAATATAAATAATTTTGAAAGATTAATTATAATTGTTGATGTTAATGATAAAGCTTTATTAGAAAAATATAAAAAATATTATCTTGATATTAATAAAGATTTCGAAGATATAGTCTTTTATAAATCCGATGATAATGGTAAATGGATTGAAGAAAATTTTATGAGGTAAAAATGTCTATAGAAAGAACTCTTTCAATTATAAAGCCTGATGCAACTAAAAGAAATATTACTGGAAAGATAATATCTTGCTTTGAAGATTCTGGTTTAAATATTGTTGCACAAAAGAAAATTTTATTAACTAAAGAACAAGCTGAAGGTTTTTATTCTGTACATTCCGAAAAACCTTTTTTTCAAGATTTAGTTACTTTTATGACCTCAGCACCAATAATTGTTCAAGTTTTGGAAGGCGAAAATGCAATTCTAAAAAATAGAGAAATCATGGGCGCTACAAACCCTGATGATGCTGAAGAGGGGACAATTAGAAAACAGTTCGCTTTATCAATCGAGGCAAATTCTGTACACGGTTCTGATTCTTACGAGACAGCAATTGAAGAAATAAACTATTTCTTTGATGAGTCTGAGATTATATAAATATTTTATTTATTCAATCTTCCATTGATTTCATCTAGTTGATTTATCGCTTCCATACTGTAAATTACCTTATCGTCATTGATTTGAATCAAGTTATCAGAAAATAATTTTAAACAAACTGGATATAAAATATGTTCAAGCTTGAGAACTTTGCTTGCTAGTATTTCTTCATTATCATTACTTTCTACTTTTGTTGAAACTTGGCCAATTATTGGACCTTCATCTACGCCCGCTCTAACAAGGTGAACTGTACAGCCAGATATATTTGTTTTAGATTCTATTACTCGTTTATGAACATCTAGCCCTTTAAAGTTAGGTAATAATGAAGGATGAATATTAAGTTGCTTATTAAACCAATTATTTACAAAATCTTCACTTAAAATTCTCATAAAGCCAGCATTGCAAATAAAATCTATATTATTCTGTCTAAGCTTCTTATCTAATTCATGATCAAAGTCTTCTCTTTTTTCATAATTTCTATGATCAATTACAGAGGTTTCTATACCGTTATTTTTTGCAAAAGAAAGACCCGAAGCTTTAGCGTTATTTGAAAACACTAATTCGATGCTTGCGGATCTATTATTTGTTTTACAAGATTCAACGAGTCTTTCCATATTTGATCCTCGCCCAGATATTAATATTGCTACTCTCATATTATTTATATTTTACAAGGGTGTTTGGGTTTTCATTATGAGTTATTTTTCCAATTAATGACGGTTCTTCTCCTAGTTCTCTTAGTTCATTTAGCAAATTATTAGTTTCTTTTGGATTAACAACTAAGATCATTCCTATTCCACAGTTAAATGTCTTTAACATTTCAGCTTCTTCTATATTTCCAGTCTCCTGAAGCCAGCGAAATATTTCTGGTTTTTCCCAGCTATCTTTATAAATTTCTGCCTGAACATTGCTCGAACCAAAAACTCTTGGTAGATTTTCTGTAATTCCTCCACCGGTTATATGGGCAATTGCATTAATTGCGTCAGTCTTATTAAGTAAGGAAATGATAGTTTTCACATATATTTTTGTTGGTTTTAAGAGCTCTTCACTAAAAGTAAATTCATTAAATGAAGTATTAGAATCTAATTGCGTTTTTGAAACATCTAGAATTCTTCTTACCAGTGAAAATCCATTTGAATGAACACCTGATGATTTTAATCCAATTATATCATCATTAACTTTAATCTCTTTCGGAAGTAAGTTTTTTCTTTCTACTGCTCCTACAGCAAATCCAGCCAAATCAAAATGATTTTCATCATAAAAACCTGGCATTTCTGCAGTTTCTCCACCAATTAATGCGCATTTAGATTGAATACATCCATCTGCAATACTCCTTATGACTTCTTTAGCGGTTGTTTTTGATAGAATTCCTGTAGCAAAGTAATCTAAGAAAAAAAGAGGCTGAGCTCCTTGGACTATTAAATCGTTAACACACATGGCCACAAGATCAATTCCTACGCCACTAACATTATTACTTTCGATTGCAAGAAGAAGCTTTGTTCCGACTCCATCAGTAGATGACACAAGCAGAGGATCATTAAATCCTAGTTTCATTATATCGAATAAACCACCAAAGCCTCCTATTTCAATATCGGCACCTGGTACTTTTGTTTCTTTGATTATAGGTTTAATTTCTTCCACAAGTTGATTTCCTTTTTCAATATCAACTCCTGAAGAAGAATATGTTATTGGAGAGTTTTTTTTATTCAAGATCAACCTATTGTAAAAGAAATTTATTATTGATTAATATAATTAAACAGTTCACCATTAATATTTATTTTGAGTTATACAATGAATCTTCCAAATATTATAACTATTTCAAGAATCCTACTAACGCCATATATAGTTTGGTTAATTCTGAGTGAAAATTATGTTTTAGGCTTTATATTTTTCTTAATAAGTGGTGTCTCTGATGCATTAGATGGCTTCATAGCAAAGAGTTTTAATCAACAAACTTTACTAGGAAGTTATTTAGACCCAATAGCTGATAAATTTTTAATTGTTTCATCTATAGTTTTGCTTGGATATAATGGGCATGTTCCTATTTGGTTAATTATTATTATTGTTTCCAGAGATATAGCCATTTTTGGTGCAGTAATAATTTCTTGGATGCTTGGAACTAATCTCAGAATTGAACCGTTAATCATAAGTAAGATAAACACTTTTCTCCAAATATTTTATATTGTTATTACATTTATAGTTATCTTAAATAATCAAGCTTTAAACGAACTAACCACATCAATTCATGGAACTACAACCTATCTTATAGCTATCTCAACAATTTTATCTTGGATGTCATATCTTAAGGTTTGGTTAATTAATGTTAATTCAGTAAATAAAAATTATTAATGGCTTTTTAATGAAAAACTCTAAACAACTTTATTTTGAAATGCCTAATAAAACCTCTTTAGGCGTAGAGGATTACATAGTTACAGACTCAAACAACTTTGCATTTGATTTAATTGCTAAAATGATAAAAGGCGAAATCAACTTTGGATTAATAAGCGGCCCACCTTATTCTGGGAAAACACATTTATCTAAAATCTTAATCAAAAGTGCTAGCAATTATAAATCTTCTTATATTGATAGAGATTATCAAAATATATTAGACAGATTTGAAGCTTCAGATATTTTAATCTTAGAAAATATCGATAAGGTTAAACATGATAAAGCTGAAAAAGATCTTTTTCATATAATTAACTTAGTAAAAGAAAATAATAAGAAATTATTAATGACCTCAAGGAAATCAATTTCTGAAATTGATTTAAGCCTTAAAGACTTAAAATCAAGATTAAACTCTACTCTTGAAGCCAAGATAAAAGAGCCAGATGATCAACTGATGGAGTTGATATTAATAAAAATATTTAATGATAAACAATTGAAAATAAACCCAAATGTCATTGATTTTTTAATGTCTAGGCTGGTGAGGTCATATAAAAGTATAAATTTATTTATTGAAAAAATTGATAAGTTTTCTTTAGAGAAGGGTAAAAAAATAACAATTCCTCTTATAAATGATTTATTAAAGTAATTTTATTTCTCGGCTTCTAAAACCACTTTATCATTTTTCATTTTTATAGATATTTTACCATTTTTAAAATCAAGAGCTTTTTTACCAAATATTTTGTATCTCCATCCTTTTAATGTCTTAATATCAGCTTGATCATCAAGCACTAACTCCTGAAGATCGTTTTTATTCGCTATTAGTTTCTGAGCAACACCATATTCTTCCGATATATTATCAAGTAGAATCTTTAGAATAGAAACTTTAGATGATATTCCCGTAGGAAGTCTTTTTAAAGGTTTGAATTTTGGCAGTTTTTCCTTTTTCATCGATTTTCCTTTATCAATGATCTGAAGAATTTCTTCGGTAAATTCTTTTTTTAAAGACCCCCTTCTATTGAAAGACCTTAGGTTATTGAGATCTTCTTCATTCTTTGGTTGAGAGGAACATAACTCATAAATTGCGTCATCTCTTATTATGTTACCTCTTGGAACATCTTTTTCTTGTGCTTTGATTTCTCTCCATTTAGCTAGCTCAACAAGAATACCAATTGAATTCCTATTCAAATTTCTATATTTCAATCTTTTCCACGAATCATTAGGATTTAAGTCATAAGTTTTTTTTGAAATTAAAATCTTAATTTCTTCTTTAAACCAACTCTCTCTTTTATTATTAATTATTTTATCCCTAATTAAAGGATATACTTCAAATAGATGAGTTACATCTGATATTGCATAATTAATTTGTTTTTTACTTAATGGTCGGTTTGACCAATTTGTTAGTCTAGATGTTTTATCAATTTTCTTTCCTAAAAGCTGAGAAACTAAATTTTCATACCCTATCGAGTCTCCAAAACCACAAACCATAGCAGCAATTTGTGTATCATATATATTTTTAGGGATTTTTTTTGTTAAATTATAGAAGATCTCAATATCCTGTCTTCCAGAATGAAAAATCTTAACTATTTCATTATTAATAAGTATTTTAAAAAAAGGCTTTAGATCTAGTTCCTTTGCTAAAGGGTCAATAATAATCTTATCCTCACCATTAAAGACTTGGATAAGGCACAATTTTGGCCAATATGTTTTCTCTCTTATAAATTCAGTGTCAACAGCAAGAAATTTTGATTTATTTAATTTAGAACATAATTCAGCTAAGTGATTTGTGTCTTTAACATAATGCATTAATGACTTATACAGAATAAAGCTTTTCTTGTCCTTCATAAAAATGTATTAAAGATATTTGTAAAAGATAAAAAAGATAAATGCATCAATATAGAACACATAATTGTAATGGCTTACGAGCTGAAGATATCAATCAAGAAGTTAGATTATCAGGCTGGGTTCACAGAAAAAGAGACCATGGCGGTCTTTTGTTTATTGATTTGAGAGATCATTTTGGATTAACACAGTTAGTTTTTGATCCAGATAGCAGTGCTTTCCAAGAAGCAGAAAAAGTGAGAAATGAGTCTGTGATAACAATTAATGGAAAAGTTGTACAAAGATCAGATGACACAATTAATAAAGTATTACCAACTGGAAAAATTGAGGTCTATGTCGATACACTTGAAGTAATTGGGAGTTCAGATGATATTCCATTACCAGTTTTTGGCGAACCTGATTATCCAGAAGAAATAAGACTAAAATATAGGTTTTTAGATTTAAGAAGAGAAACTCTTCATAAAAATATAATACTAAGATCTGAAATTATTAATTTTATTAGAAGCAAGATGATTGAAAATGATTTTCTCGAGATTCAAACACCAATAATGACTGCATCTAGCCCTGAAGGAGCAAGAGATTTTCTTGTTCCAGCAAGACTTCATCCAGGAAAGTTTTATGCGCTGCCACAAGCACCGCAACAATTTAAACAATTAATAATGGTTTCAGGTTTTGATAAGTACTTTCAAATTGCACCATGTTTTCGAGATGAAGATAGTAGAGCTGATAGAAGTCCTGGGGAATTTTATCAGCTTGATTTAGAAATGAGTTTTGTAGAGCAAGAAGATGTTTTCAATGCAGTCGAGCCTGTTATAGGGGGTGTTTTTGAAGAGTTCACAAATTTAAAACTTGAGAAGCCCTTTCAAAGGCTTACTTATGCTGATGCTATGCTTTACTACGGAACAGATAAACCTGATTTAAGAAATCCTATAAAAATTTCTGATGTAACTGATATCTTTGACGGCAGTGGTTTTTCTCTTTTTGCAAAGTTGATTTCTTCAAAAAAAGCTGTTGTGAGAGCTGTACCAGGTCCTAAATGTGGGAGCAGATCAGTTGCTGATAGAATGAATAGTTGGGCTCAAGGAGAGGGTGCTCCAGGTATGGGGTATATAATTTATGG
>PBRS01000006.1 GCA_002726005.1 Rhodobiaceae bacterium | reverse complement strand
TCTCAATCTTAATTTATAGATTTTACCTGAAGCTGTTCTTGGAAGTTTATTTTCGTGTAAATCATAATATTCAGGTATCTTAAAATTAGCGATATAATCTTTAAGATATTTATTAAATGAGCTTTCATTAAAATTATTTAAATCTTTTAAAGAAATTGAACAGCAGAGTTTTTCTCCTAATCTTTCATCAGGAACACCATAGACACTTGCTTCAATTATATTAGGGTGTTTATTAATTGCATCTTCTACTTCAAGGCACGAAATATTTTCTCCACCCCTAATAACTATATCTTTAGCTCTATCAACAATATATAAAAAATTATCCTCGTCTAGATAACCTAAATCTCCTGATCTAAACCAATCATTAAAAAATGCTTCATTTGTTGCTTCTTCATTTTTCCAATATTTACTAAAATTAGTAATTGATTTTATCCATACTTCGCCGACTTCATTTTCATTACATTCTTTATTATCACTATCAACAATCTTAATTTTAGTTAATGGAGGTGTAGGTTTTCCAGTAGAGCCAGGCCTATTAATATAATCATCGCCGGATATTACAGCGCCGGCTGCATTGGTTTCTGTCAATCCATAACCTAAACCAGGTGAAGCATTTGGAAATTCATTTTTTAATTCTTGTACATGAGAAGAGGGCCTAGCCGCGCCTCCTCCAGAAAGCTCCTTTAACGATGATAAATCATATTTCTTTCTGTTTTCATCGCGCATAACTTCCAATGTCATAGTTGGAACACCGTTAAGTGTAGTTATTTTTTCTTTTTCTATTAAAGATAATGCTTTTTCTGAGTCCCATTTATACATTAGTACCATCTTCCTTCCGGATAGAAATGAAAGCATAAACTGTGCATGACTTCCAGTTACATGAAATAAGGGCACAGTTAAAAGACATGAAGGTTGAATCTCTTCATTAGGCGTTATGCTATCCTTAATATTTCTTGCCGCAGAAACTACCATCCATTGAAGTAAAGTAGAAATAATAGATCTATGTGACGAGCATACTCCCTTTGGACGCCCTGTTGATCCAGAAGTATATAAGATTGTTGCGTCATCGACTGGGTTGATATCAAATATTGGCATTTTTTTGGTGAGATATTTTCTCGAATATGATAGCCAATCATTTTTATGATTTTTTTTATTCGGCCTAATAACAATAATATTAAGATTATTTTTTTGAGAAATATTACTAATTCTATTTAATCTTTCCTCATCAACTATCAGTATTTTAGAGTCGCTATCTTCAATACCATACTCAAGTTCTTTAGGTGTCCACCAACTATTCATTGGAACAGCAATAGCTCCTATACTAGTAATTGCTATGAAACTAAAAATCCATTCTGGGTAATTTCTTGATGCTATGGCAATTCTATCACCTTTATTTACACCGAAGTCATTAATCAAAGAATTAGCAAAAGCAGATGAAAATTTATAAGCTTCCTTGTATGTCCATCTTTCATCTTCATAAACAATCATTTCTTTATCTTTATGATCTTTATAAAGGTTAAAATATTCAAAAAGGGTTTTCGGACCCCAATTAAATGCTAAAAACTCATATCCGTTTAGTTCGATAATTTTTGTCGGAAATTCGCCACTAGGCGAACAAAGCTCTTTTACTATTTCTTCTATTTCTTTTTTCATTCTATTTTGGCGGAGGGGGAGGGATTCGAACCCCCGAGACGGTTGCCCGCCTGCTGGTTTTCAAGACCAGTGCCTTCAACCACTCGGCCACCCCTCCGCAGGTATTTAATTAATGATTATATTTTATCTAAAAAGTCCATCAAAATCTTGTTTACCTCATTAGGTTTTTCCTGTTGGGTCCAATGACCGCATTCTTTAATTATTTGTAATTCTCTTAAATTAGAATAATTTTTATTAATATGATCTTTAAATAATTCTTCATCAGATTTATTCTCTCCCGAAGACTTTAAGCCGTTTAAGACCATAAAGTTTACTGGATCTAGATCACCTGTAATAAAGCAAGAGGGTTTAGAAATTTTCTTATTTGCAAGGTGATTTAATTCCTGCCAATCTAAATCTATGCATCTATATCTATTTAAGGGTCCTCTCATACCGTTATTTAAAAATTGATCTGTATAAAATCTTAAATCTTCTTCCTTTAACCATTTTGGTAAAGTTTCAAAATTTTTCATACCATCTAAAAAGCCTTCTCCTTTGAGTTTTCTTTGATTAATCATTGTTTCAATATTCTCTAATATTCCCCGATAATCTGAATTTGAAAAAATTAGCCTTAGAGAATTTTTCATATTTTTCTCAAACTCCTTTTCAGCAACACCTTCTTCTTGAAAATACAATATGTAAAAGAAATTCTTTTTATAAAGCTCTTTAAGCATTTTTGTTGGTTTAATTTCATTACCTAGGAATGAATGTGGAACTGAAAGTCCAGAAACTGATAAAATTCTCTCAGGATATAATAAACTTGTATACCATGAGATTGGCGCCCCCCAATCATGCCCAACAATATGTGCTTTATTTTCGTCCAGATAATCTAGTATTCCAATTAAATCAGCTGTTATTTTCTTCATAGAGTAATCAGATATATTTTCTGGTTTATCAGAGCTACCATACCCACGTACATCAGGCACAATAACTTTGTATCCTAGTTCAGAAAAAAATTTTATTTGATGTCTCCAACTATAAAAACTTTCAGGCCAACCATGAATAAAAAACAAAGGCGTACCAGAGCCTTCAATCACAGTATTAATATTTATAGTATTTGTAGGAATTTTTATTTGTTTAAAGTGCATAACTTTCAAATATCTCAATATTTTAAATAACGAATCCTGATAATAATTCTAGATATATGTTTTTTTTCAGATTCATAACATTTGTTTTAATATTTATATTAGTAAGTTGTACATCAAATAATTCTAATCAAAAATATAAAAGCAGCAACAATTCGTTTTATGGAGGGATTTATAAAATTGGCGACCCTTATTTAATCGATAATAAAATCTATTATCCGACTGAAGAAAAAAAATATGATGAAATAGGGGTGGCATCTTGGTACGGAGAAAAATTCCACGGGAAACCAACAGCTAATGGAGAGACATTTAATATGTATAAAGTTAGTGCTGCCCATAAAACCCTGCCTTTACCATCTCAAGTTAAAGTTACAAACCTGGATAATAATAAATCATTGATAATGAGGGTTAACGATCGTGGGCCATTTGCAAAAGATAGGATTATTGATTTATCGATGAAGGCAGCTGAGTTATTAGGTTTTAAAGAAAAAGGCACACAAAGAGTGAGAGTGGAATATTTCGCTATGGCTAATATTTATGATAAATATGGGAATGTAATTTCGAAGAAGAAATATATTAATCAATCAAATATAGACAAATACTTAAATAAAAAAGAAACATTTTCATTGGCTATTGGAAGCTTCACCAATATTGAAAATGTGAATAAAATTAAACAAACTTTAAAAAGTTTTACTAAATTAAACATCGAAAAAAAAGAAATAAATAATAATTACTTTTATAAATTGTCTATTGGACCTTATTATCGAAAAGAATATGTTAGTAGGATTCAAGAGGTCATTAATTTTATTGGCATTAAGGATACTAAAATTATAAAAAATGAAAATTAAACTAAATCTATCTTTAATATTTTTATTATTAGCTTTTAACTGTCAGACCTTGTTGTCATTTGACTCTTCAGCAAAAAATGTTCTTTTGATCGATTTTGATACAAATCAAGTTTTATTCTCAAAAAATGAAGATGAAAAGATTTACCCAGCATCAATGTCAAAATTAATGACATTATATATTTTATTTGATTCATTGGATAAAGGTATAGTCTCTTTAGAGGATAAATTTTCTGTATCCAGAAATGCATATCAAAAAGAAGGTTCTACAATTTATGCAGAGCTAGGAACAGAGATATCTGTTGAGAATTTAATAAAGGGAATTGTTGTATCTTCAGGTAATGATGCTTGTATTATAGTCGCAGAGGCTCTTTCTGGTTCTGAACAAAATTTTGTTCAGCAGATGAATTATTATGCCTTAGAAATGGATTTGAATAATTCTAATTTTAAAAATTCATCCGGACTTCATGATATTGATCATTTCACTACACTGGAAGATTTAGTAAGGCTTGCTAAATTTATTATTAGCGATTTTCCTGAATATTATAGTTTTTTTGCTGATAGGTCTTTTACATGGAATAACATCACTCAATACAACAGAAATAATTTATTAAAATCTGATCTTGGGATCGATGGATTAAAAACTGGTTATACCAGTGAATCAGGTTTTGGTATCATCGTATCTTCAAAAAAAAATGATAGAAGGTTAATTGGTATAGTTGCAGGTTTAGATAATGTTGATAAAAGAACTGCTGAAATAACTAGATTAATTAATTACGGATATCGAGGGTTTAAAGATTATTCTATATTTAAAGATAACCAAATAATTGACTATGCAACAGTTTGGAAGGGAAAGATAAATAATTTACCATTAATTGTAGATTATGACTTAAATTTATTGCTTGATATACCTGGAAGAAGAAGCATTAGAGTTGAATATAGGTATTCTGAACCTTTATATGCCCCTATAATAAAAGGTGATGTTGTCGGCACCATGGAGGTTATTATTCCAGGAAGAAAGAATATTGAATTAAATCTACTTGCTGGAGAAAATATTAATAAAGTTAATTTTTTTTCTGGTTTTATAAAATCTTTTGATTATTTTTTATATAAAGATGAATAATTTATTTATAACTTTTGAGGGAGGAGATGGCTCAGGTAAATCAACTCAAGTTAACTTATTAAAAGACTACTTAGACAATTTAAATTTTGAAACAATTAAAACGAGAGAACCTGGAGGAACTCCTTCTGCTGAGATTCTTAGAGATTTGCTTACTACGGGAGAGGTAGAGAGGTGGAATCCGATGTCTGAAGCTCTATTAATGTGGGCTTCGAGATATGAGCATTTAACTCAAGTCATTGAACCTGCTCTTAATTCAGGAAAAAATGTAATTTGTGATAGATTTTATGACTCAACATATGCTTATCAAGGAGTAGCTCATAATTTAGGTATTGATAAGATGGAGGAATTAAAAAAAATAATAATTGGCGACATTGAACCTGATGTTACTTTTATCTTAGATATTGATCCTAAAGTAGGGCTTAAAAGATCCCTTGATAGATCCAATAAAGAGAATAGATTTGAAAGTTATAATATTGATTTTCATAATAAAATTAGGAGTGGATTTTTAGAAATAGCAAAGAAAAATAAAGAACGTTGTGTTGTTGTTGATGCATCACTTAATGAGCAGGAAATTAATAATCTAATTATAACTGTAATTAATAACCTTATAGTTGATAAATAAAGGAATAACTAAATTGGATAACACCTCAAAAGTAACATCTGATTTTATTGGAAATAATAATATTGCAGAATTTATGCTTAATTCAATAAATACTAATAAACTTCACCATGCTTATCTTCTAAGTGGAGTAAAAGGTCTAGGCAAAGCAACTTTTGCCTATAGGTGCGCAAAATACATTTTGTCAGATTCTATAGAGAAAGATATGAATATAGGTAATTCTGTAAAAGCCTCTAAGTTAATTGAGAGTGAAAGCCATCCGGATTTTATGGTTCTTAAAAAAGATATCGAAAATGAAAAATCATTAATAGAGATCGATCAAGTAAGAGATTGTATCAATTTTTTTAACCATACTCCAATCTTAGGAGGTTATAAAATTTGTATTATAGACTCTCTTGACGAAATGAACATAAATTCTACAAACGCACTTTTAAAAATACTTGAGGAACCACCGCTTAATAGTCTTTTTTTTATTATTTCTCATAACAGAGATGCAATATTACCAACAATAAAATCAAGATGTCTAAACCTTCAATTTAAAAAATTCTCGAACGATGAAATCGAAGGTTTCCTTAAAACAAAAATTTCTATCGATGAATTATACGATCTGAGTGAGATAATAGATTTATCTAATGGAAGCATTGGAAGAGCTTTAGAATTAATAAATGAAGATTCTCAAGAAATAAATTTAAAGATAAGAAAACTATTTAATGAATATTCTGATGAAGATTTATATGAATTAGAGAATTTTCTTAGGAGTTCAAATAAATTAGATATGTTTTTTGAGTTATCAATTGTAAAGATCGATAAATTAATTAGAGAGCTTTCTCTGAAAGGACATAAATACGAAAATGAAAAAATAGATAAATTTTTTCATATTAGAGAAAAGATTCAAAAAATTTATTATGAGGGTAAAAAATATAATAATTTAAATAATCATATTATTTTAGACTTAATTTTATTAATTAAGAAATCATTATATATTTGAGAAAAACTGATGACTAATCCATTCTATATTAGCACTGCGATATCTTATACTAATGGCTCTCCCCATATAGGTCATGCTTATGAGGTAATAGCTGCCGATGTAATTGCGAGGTTTAAGAGATTGGATGGTTATGATGTCTTCTTTTTAACTGGAACCGATGAACATGGTTTAAAAGTTCAACAAAAGGCAAAAGAATTAGGCATTAAACCTAAAGACTATGTTGATAAGGTATCAAAAGAATTTATTGAATTAGCTAAATCTTTAAATTGTTCAAATAATGATTTTATAAGAACAACTGATGATAGGCATTTAAAAAATGTCCATTCAATGTGGAAGAATCTTTATGATAAAGGTGATATTTATCTTGATCAATATTCTGGTTGGTATTCAATTAGAGATGAGGCATTTTATAATGAAGAAGAATTAATAAAGTCTAAAAATGATTCATATTTGTCGCCTAATGGCAATCCTGTTGAGTGGATAGATGAAGAGAGTTATTTCTTTAAATTATCTAAATATGAAAGACAATTATTAGATCTCTATGAAAGAAACAAGAGTTTTATTCTTCCAAATTCAAGAATGAATGAAATAAAAAATTTTGTTCAATCCGGTCTTAAGGATATCTCTATTTCAAGAAAAAATATTTCTTGGGGCATTCCAGTTGAAGATAATACTGAGCACTCTATTTATGTGTGGCTTGATGCATTAACTAATTATATTTCTGCGCTTGATTGGTGCGATGGAAGTAAATCTTTTGATAGATTTTGGCCGGCTGATATTCATCTTATAGGTAAAGATATTACTAGATTCCATGCAGTTTATTGGCCTGCATTTCTTTTTTCAGCTGGACTTGATGTCCCTAAAATGATTTTTTCTCATGGCTTTCTTCTTAATAAGGGTGAAAAAATATCAAAAAGCGTTGGAAATACTGTTGATCCTATTGACTTATTAGAGCATTATGGGGTCGATCAATTAAGGTTTTACTTACTTTCAGCAACACCATTTGGTAATGATGGTAATTATAGCCATGAGCTTATCACTAATCACTCAAATGCATTTTTATCAAATGATTTAGGAAATCTATCTCAAAGATGCCTTAAGATGGTATTTTCAAAATGCGATGGAAAAATACCTAATAAAGGTGATCTTAATAAGGCTGATTTATTCTTATTGAATAATGCTTATGACCTATACCAAAATTCCCTTAAATGTATGGATGATTATCAGATCCATACTTATTTAAATTCTATTTTTGACATTATTTCCTTGGCAAATAAATATTTTAGCGATCAAAAACCATGGGAGCTTGATAAAGATAGCCCCGATAGAATGCATACTGTTTTATGGGTTACTTGTGAGATCCTTCGTATTACCTCAATATTATTACAACCCGTTATTGTTGATGGCTCTAATAAGCTCTTAGATTTTCTGAACATTGATTCAAAAGAAAGATCTTTTATTAACTTAAACCCTAGTTTTTCTGTTAAATCAGGATTGGAGATTAAGGAGCCACAAGTCATTTTTCCTAAAATTGATTTACAAACGTAAATAGTGACAACTATAAATTTTTGTTGTATTGAAGCAACATATTCTTAGGAGAGGTATTTTGGATAAATTCCTTGTTATAGATTTAGAAATGGATTTACGATCTGCAAGAGCCGATTTTGAAAAAAAATATTTAACAGCTCAAATTAATAATTTTAATGGAAACATAAGTAAAACAGCTAAATTTATTGGGATGGATAGATCAGCATTGCATAGAAAGTTAAATGATTTGAATATTGGTCCTAAGAAAAAATTGCAAAGTTTAATTAGTAAGTAATAAACACATAATTGGAAAATAAATGAAAATCATTATTTGTGGTGCTGGGTTAAGCGGAAGGGCTATTGCTGAAAAATTATCTCAAATTGGTAATGAGGTAACTATTATTGACTCTTCAAAAAGATTAATTGAAAAACTTGGCAATAAACTTGATATTAGAGGAATTGTTGGTCATGGAGCCCATCCAGATATTTTAGGCGAAGCTGGAGCTGCAGAAGCTGAAATGTTGATTTCTGTAACTCCTTCTGATGAAATAAATATGATGGCTTGTCAAGTTGCTCATTCTCTATTTGAGGTTCCTAAAAGAATAGCAAGGTTAAGGGACAAATCTTACTTGAATCCTTCATATCAAGATTTATTTACAAGCTCTAATTTGCCAGTAAATATAATAATATCTCCGGAAAAAGAAGTTGCTAAATCGGTTTTTAGAAGATTTGAGTTACCAGGTGCTTTTGAAAATGTTCCTTTTGGAGATAATAATTTAAGATTTTTGGGCGTAAAGATAAATGAGGATTGTCCAATAAAGAATACTGATATAGGTTCATTAACTGAATTATTTCCTGATTTAAATACAGTCATAGTTGGCCTAAGAAGAAATGACGATATAATTACTCCAAAATTTAATGATAAATTATTAGAAAATGATCTAGCGTATCTAATTTGTCCAAGTGATTTTGCTGCCAGGACTTTATCAATCTTTGGCCATCAAAGTGAACAAGCAAGAAGGATAGTTTTAGTTGGCGGTGGTTCAATTGGTAAAGAAGTCGGAAAGTTAATAGAAAGTAAAATAGATAATATATCTCTACGTATAATTGAAAAAGATGAAAACATTGCAGATGACCTATCAGATAAATTTGATAAGAGTTTTGTTATACTTGGATCAGGAATGGATAAAGATATTTTAAATGAAGCTGAAATATCGAATGCAGATATTTTAATAAGTTTAACAAACAGCGATGAAACTAATTTTATTTCTGCTGCATTTGCAAAAAGTGATGGTTGTGGAAGGGTTATAGCGCTTCTAAATAATAAAGATTTTCAAGGTCTTATACGATCAGTAGATATCGGTGATTTTTTAGATCCTAAAGCTATAACTGTATCATCTATTTTAAGACATGTTAGAAGAGGGCATATCAGAAATATATATACTTTATCAGATGGGTCTGCAGAAGTAATTGAAGGGGAAGTTTCATCATCATCAGAGTTAGTTGGTCCTTCAATAGAGGAGCTTCATTTGGCAAATGGCTTAAGGATTGGAGGTATCTTAAGAGATAAAAAAATAATTATGCCAAGAGGTGATACAAAAATAAAAGAAGGTGATTATGTAACTATTTTTTCAATTCCTGAGAAAATTCACGAAGTTGAGCAGTTATTTAGAGTAAGCGCCAGCTATTATTAATATTTAATATATAAATAATTCTAATTTATATTATTAATTTTATAAAAATATAGGCCCAATGTATATATGAATTATGTTAGATACGACTAAAGAAAATGCAACAGAATTAGATGAAGAAAACTTTATCAAAGATTTAATAATCCATTGTAAGTTGGTTACAATTTTTCTAATTAGCGGCATTAAGCTTGAAGGTACTATTACTTCTTCTGACATTAATACTATAACATTAAAAGGTTCAAATAATACCCAATTAATCTATAAACACGCAGTTTCTACTATTTTACCTGTTTAAATCTAATTTTGCTTGATTCCATAATTTCTCTAATTCAATTAAATTGCTTTGATTGAATTTTTTATTTTCTTTTTGAAGTTCTTTTTCAATATAATTTATTCTTGCAGAGAATTTATTATTTGTTTTTCTCAATGCATTTTCAGGGTCAATTTTTAATTTACGTGATAAATTTATAACTGAGAAAATTAAATCGCCAATTTCTTCTTCTATTTCTTTATTTTCTTGTTGAATTAATGCAATTTCAAGCTCTTGTTTTTCTTCCGCTATTTTTTTAAAGGTATCAGCGGGGTTTTTCCAATCAAAACCATTTTGTGAGACTCTTTTTTGTAACTTTAATGATCTAAGCATTGCAGGAAAATTTTTTGGTATATCATCAAGCATACCAGTATTACCTTTAGCTATTCTTTCTTGTTGCTTGATAGTGAACCAATTTTTTTCAATTTGTTTTTTTGATTTTGTATTAGAATCTTTTTCAAATACATGCGGATGTCTTCTTATCAATTTTTCAGATAAATTATCAATTATATCTATTATGCTGAAATTACCTTTTTCATTATTAATTTCAGCATGAAAAATAACTTGAAATAATAAATCTCCTAATTCTTCACATAAAGCATCATTATCATCATTTTCTATTGCTTCAACAACCTCGTAAGCTTCTTCAACACAGTAACTTTTTATACTGTTAGAATCTTGATCTTTATCCCACTCGCATCCAGTTTTTGGATCTCTTAAAGCAGACATAATTTCAAGAATTTTTACAAAAGATTCACCCGTATTTTTATCTATTTTAACCATAATTAACCTTATTTATTCTAATATTTTGTTAATAATANCTTAATTTAATCTTATTTATTTTTNATTCTCATAAAATTGACATAAAATATATATAAATGTTATTATCTAATTGATTTTAATAAAAAAATGATGGGGGTCATATGTTATATTTTCAAAAACTTAATAAAGTAATTTATACTTTTGTTTTTGCTTTTCTAATTTCACTTTCCTTTGAATTATATGCTCAAAATGAAGTTGAGGCAGTAGAGGAAATTATTGTTACAGGTTCTAGAATTAAGACTACGGCAACAGATAGCTTTTCTCCTGTTTCTATAGTTGACCAAGAAGATATTCTTTTATCGGGTAAAATCTCTATTGGTGAGGTTCTATTAGAGCTACCTGGGCAAGGATCAGGTTTAAATAGAAATTATAATAATGGCGGAGATGGTTCCGTTAGAATAGATTTTAGAAATCTTGGCTCGCAAAGAACTCTTGTTCTTGTTGATGGAAGAAGATGGGTTAATAGTGGTGAAGGCGCAAATGGTTCCGTTGATATTAATACCATTCCAACGGCTGCAGTAGAGAGAGTTGAAGTCCTTAAAGATGGCGCAGCATCGATTTATGGTTCAGATGCTATTGGCGCAGTTATAAACATAGTTACTAAAGATTCATATGATGGATTAGATGTTTCTTTCCAAAGAGGTGAATATTTTGATGGCGGCGGAGTAGCTGATAATTTTTCAATTAGCATGGGATCTACTTTTGACGGTGGTTCATTCATTATGGGCGCTTCATATGTTGATGTTCATGAATTAGGTAATTGGGAAAGACAAGAAACAGCTGCAAGACCGAGTTTTGGTGGGTCTTCAGGAACCCCACAAGGTAGATTAGCATATGGAGGCGTTGTACCAGGTTGTAGTAATTTTCAACCAAATGAAGGTACATCAGGATCTTCCCCGAGTGACTTTAGATGCTGGACAAGTCCTGATGATCGTTTTAATTATAATCCATATAATTATGTAGAAACTCCAAGTGAGAGAAAAAACTTTTTCGCTAAAGGAACATTTGAAATAGCAGAAGATACTTCAGTAACCTTATTTGGCGTTTATCAAAATAGAGTTTCAGATCAGTTATTGGCGCCAATGCCATTATTTTATGGATTTGGTGATTTTGGCGGAAGTGAAGGCATTTCAAGAAATAATCCTTATAATCCTTTTGGACTAGAGTTTTGTGATTTAACTGGTCTTTCAGTTGAAGGTAAGGCTTGTAATGATGCAAATTATCCTGGTGGATATGCAGTAGGTTGGTTAGGTAGAAGATTGCTTGAAGCTGGAAATAGAGACTTTATTCAAGATACTGAAACATACAGAATCTCTATGGGTCTTGAAACAAAAATTGCTGATTGGGATGTATCTGCATATTTTATCTGGGCTCAAAACAAGAATGTTACAACCACTAAAGGTCTTTTAAATACTGGAAATATTAAAAAAGCTCTAAGTGGTGATGCATGTACTGGAAGTTGTGTTCCTTTAAATATCTTTGGAGGACAAGGTTCAGACAGCAAATACATTGGAGATGGTTTGTGGACAGGAACAGGCTCTATTACACCAGAAATGGTTGAATATATTACATTCTTAGCTCATGATACGGGTGAAAATGAAATGAAAAATTTTGGTTTTGATGTATCAGGAGAACTTGCTCAACTTCCTGCTGGTCCAGTTGGCGTTGCTTTTGGTTATGAGCATCGAAAAGAAGAGGGTGGTTATGAGCCTGATGCATTTATTGCTGCAGGACTATCATCCGGTAATGCCTCAAGCCCAGTAAGTGGGGAATTTGAGGTAGATGAAACTTACTTAGAATTAGCAATTCCTGTTGCCGATGGCTTAGATTTAAGTGCTTCAGTAAGATATTCTGATTACTCATCTTTTGGCGAAACAACAAATGCTAAGTATGGTTTAACTTATTCGCCAAATGATATCGTTACTTTTAGAGCAACTTTTGCTGAAGGCTTTAGAGCTCCTTCAATTGGAAATTTATATAGCGGTAATAATGATTCTTATCCTGATATTCAAGATCCATGCGATGTAAATGCTCCAAATTTCACTGGAAATGCTGATGGTACTCAATCAGGACAATGCTTAACAGATGGAGTGCCTACAGGATTTACTCAACCAAATACTCAAATAAGAGTTACTGTTGGTGGTAACCCAAATGTTCAGCCAGAGGAGTCTGAAGGTATTAATTTAGGTGTAATATTAGCGCCTGTTGAAGGCCTTAAGTTGTATGCTGATTATTATGAAATAGAAATTACAAATACTATTTCATCAATTGGTTCCCAACTTATTATGAATGGTTGTTATAGTGAAAACAATCAAGCATATTGCGCTCTAATTGAGAGACTTTCTACTGGTTTCGTTAAGGATCTTAGAAATACGACCAATAATATTGGTATGGTTGAAACCTCTGGTTTTGAAATAGCGGCTACCTATGATTGGTCAGATAACCTCGGTAATTGGAGAGTATCAAGTGAAATAGCTGTTCTTGATACATATGATGTTACTAAGGCTGATGGATCTGTAGAACATTATGCTGGATATGTAACTGGTAACGGAAGAAATCAATTCAAAGAAATTAAAGCAAATTTAGGCCTTGTATGGAATAGAGACGCATTAACAGTTTCATTATCAGGACAATATCATGGTGAAGTTGATGGCGTAGCGGGACAAGTTCCAAGAACAACAGTAGGTGGCTCATATTTAGCTGGTGATGAAATTAGAACTTTAGGTGATACTTGGTATTGGGATGCGCAAGCCTCCTATATATTTGAGAGTATCAATTCAACACTAACTGTTGGAGTAGATAATATCTTAGATGAAGATCCGCCTTACTTCCCAGATTCATTTGCTAATGACTTCGACCCTTCTTATAGAACTTGGGGATCACAATTCTGGTATGTAAGGATTGCTTCTCAATTTTAATTAATTAAAGGCTTAATCATCTTGTTGGTTAAGCCTTAAATTTATTTTTTAGGTTTTAAGAATCTTGATGGGTGGTATGCAGCATAATTTGTATGCCACCCATCAATATTGTCTTTTACTAGCCACCTACTTATACCAAATAGAATTGGTGCAAATGGCATATCATTTAAAAGAATAACTTCAGCCTCTTTTAATATTTTTGCTCTCTTTGTGATATCTAATTCAGATAAAGCTTTATCAACCATATTATCAAAAACTGGATTATTGTAATTTCCATAATTTAAAGGACCAGATGATTGTTGGAATAAGAATAGAAAATTTGATGCATCATTAAAATCTGCTATCCATCCTGCATCACCTACTTGAAAATCACCTGTCCTAAGATAACTATATAATACTTTTGGTTCAGATCCTTCGAGTTCAACTTTTATACCAGAATTTCTAAGCATAGACTGAATGGCAACCATATGCTTTTTCTGGTCTCCTCCTTGTCTATATTTAAGAGTGAATGTAAGAGGCTTGTCTTTAGTGTAACCGCTTTCTTTAAGTAGATTTCTAGCAACCAAATACCTATCTTGCTGAGTTAATTTTCTTTCTTCAACTAGTTCTTCATATTTATAATTTTTAATTCCTTTTGGTACTAACGACCAAGCTATAGTCTCGTTAAAACCTCTTATTTTGTTTACTATTACATCTCTATCAATCGATAAAGAAACAGCCCTTCTAACCTTTGGATTATCAAATGGATTTTTTTGAGTATTAAAAATCAAATATGTAACAACCAAGATATTATCTAGTCTAATATTGTTAGGCATATTTTTTTTAAGCCAATTTGTTTTATTTTCTGGAAACCCACTATTTATATCTAATTCTCCTGCTCTAAATCTTCTTAAAGCAGCTTCATTGTCTTCAGTGGGGTAATATTTTACTTCATCATACCAAACATTATCATTATCATAAAAAAAGTTATTTCTTTTTAATAAAATATGATCGTGAGCTCTCCAAACAGAAAGTTTATATGGCCCATTGGTTACTATATTTTTAGGTTTAATCCACTCTTTGCCGTATTT
Organism: Rhodobiaceae bacterium; assembly: GCA_002726005.1. Classification (GTDB taxonomy): domain Bacteria; phylum Pseudomonadota; class Alphaproteobacteria; order MED-G09; family MED-G09; genus AG-430-B22. Next base: position 74,627 of record PBRS01000006.1, on the reverse strand, counting down.
TTTAATGATATGGCTAGGAACAGGATAAGTGGTATAATGCGTTAGTAGTTCTTCAAAATAAGGCGCAGGATAATTAAGTTTTATTTCAAGTGTATAATTATTAATTTTTTTTACACCTAAGTTTTCTGGAGATAGCGATCCTGAGTTTACCTCAAAACCATTTTTAATTAAATATAACAAGGATCCATATTGAGAGGCTGTTAAAGGATCTAAAACTCTTCTAAAGCCATTTACATAATCTTCTGCAGTTACGTTTACACCATCAGACCAATAATGATCTTGTCTTAAAGTAAAAGTATAAGTAAGACCGTCCTCACTTTTTGTATAATTTTTAACTGACCCTTTAATTGATGATCCATCTAGGCCTTTTGTAAATAAACCAATAAAAATATCATTTATAATGCTTCCCTCCCAATGACCGGTTGCTAGATGGGGGTCAAGCGTATCTGGTTCTGCTCCATTTCCTCTATGAAGAGTTTTTTCTGAGGCAAAAATGTTTATAGGTAACAAAAAGAAGAATGATAAAATAACAAATATATTAATTTTATTTTTCATAAATATTATCCTTAATCACTTTTGCATTTCTTCTTGAATATACTTGAAAACCATTTTTTTGATAAAAAAGCAATGCATTTGGATGATCTAAAGAATTAGTTTGTAAGATTAAAGGTTGAATCTTTAATTCATTAGCTCTTTTTATGGAAAATTTTAATAGCTTTTTTCCATACCCTTTTCCAATATAACTCTCTATTAAACCCAGGTGTACTATTTTAATTTCTTTTGATGATCTGTAATCCATTTCAAGGAATCCAATTATTTTATTATTTTTTTTCATCAAATAGATTTCAACAAGACTACTATGAATTATTTCCTTTAATTCAGTTTCTCTTATTTTTAACCTTCCAATCCAGTTGTATTTATAACCAACTTCTTTGTATATTTTTTTATACTCATTAACTGGGATTTTTGTTTTTCGAATTATTTGTAATTTATTATCCTGCAATAAATCATTACTAATAATTTTTCCATTATATTTAAGCCAGGTTACAGTTGTATTTATTAAATGATTAGTCATATTAAATTTTAATTTTATATAATATTAATATAATTATTATTTATAATAAAAAAATTAAAGGAGAATAATTTGATTGTATTAAGTATTGCAATCGGTGGGGCAATTGGCTCATTGCTAAGATACTATATAGGGACAGTAAATTTTATTTCTAACTCAAGTTTTCCATTATCTACACTTATAATAAATGCAACTGGATCTTTTATAATTGGTATATTCTTTTTTTTATTAAAAGATTCAAATAATGAATTTTTAAAATCTTTTTTAATGATTGGTTTTTTAGGAGGTTTCACAACTTTTTCTACTTTTTCAATTGAGGCTTTAGATTTATTTCAAAAAGATCAACATCTTGTTTCTTTAATTTATATATTTGGCTCTGTTGCAGCTTCTTTATTATCTGTTTATTTAGGGTTTTATTTTACTAAAATAGCTAGTTTATCATGAATTTTGATGTTTATAGTATTTCAGATGAATATTCTAATGTTCGTTTAGATAAGTGGATTAAAATAATTTACTCATCTTTTCGTCAGAGTGATATTGAAATTGCGTTGAGAAAAAAAAAGATCAAAGTTAATGAAAAAAAAATAAAATCAAACCATCGAATTCAAATTAATGACCAAATTTCTATTAGTAGTGAATATAGAAATCTAAAAAAAGAAAAAAAATATCACTTTGATATTAATTCAAAAAAAGAAATTGATGAAATGATCATTTATCAAGATGATGAAATTTTAATATTGAATAAACCATCTGGTATTGCTGTTCAAGGAGGTACGAAAATTAAGAAAAGTATTGATACTCTATTGAAATCGTCATTTAAATCGGTAAAAACTAGATTGGTTCATAGGCTTGATAAAGACACTTCAGGAATATTAATAATTGCCCTGAACAGACAAATTGCTGATCATATGTCTTATTTATTTCGTGAAAAAAAAATAATAAAAAATTATTGGGCATTGAATGTAGGTAAATTAAAAAAAGGCAAAGGAGTAATCAATAAAAAAATTAAAAAGAAAAACTCTAAAACTTATGATGAAGCTTTAACAGAATACAATAACTATATGATAATAAATAATAATTTAAATTTTATAATTTTTAAACCTATAACTGGTAGAAATCACCAAATTCGCATACATTCGAGAGAATTGGGCATTCCAATTTTAGGTGATAAAAGGTACGGTAATGTAGAAGATGGTGAAAAATTACACCTTCATAGTCGAAGTGTTGAGTTCTATCATCCAAACGGGAGTAAGATGTTTTTTGAGGCTGAGCTCCCCAAACATATGATAGAAAAGTGGGAAAGATATGATCTTCCTTATGAAGTGAATATTTAAATTTTATTGAGAGAACCTTATGGAAGATATCATAAAAGAGCTTGAAAGAAGAAGAGAGCAAGCAAAGCTTGGTGGTGGTCAAGACAGAATAAATGCACAGCATTCAAAAGGAAAACTGACTGCAAGAGAGAGGATTGACCTTCTCCTAGATGAAGGATCATTCGAAGAGTATGATATGTTTGTTGAGCATAGCAGTACTGACTTTGGCATGGAAAAGAATAAAATACCTGGCGATGGGGTAGTTATTGGGTCTGGGCAAATTAATGGAAGATTAATATTTTTATATGTTAAGGATTTTACAGTATTTGGCGGTTCTTTGTCCCTAGCTCATTCAAAAAAAATTAACAAAATACAAGATATGGCTTTAAAAAATAATGCGCCATTAATTGGTGTTCTTGATGCAGGAGGAGCAAGAATTCAAGAAGGCATAGATTCCTTAGGTGGGTATTCTGAGGTTTTCCAAAGAAATGTTCTTTCTTCTGGTGTAATTCCACAAATTTCATTAATTATGGGGCCTTGTGCAGGGGGCGATGTTTATTCTCCAGCATTGACCGATTTTATTTTTATGGTCAGGGATACATCTTATATGTTTGTAACTGGTCCAGATGTCGTTAAAACAGTAACTAATGAAGAAGTTACAGCTGATGAATTAGGTGGTGCAGATGTTCACACAACAAAATCTTCAGTTGCTGATGGTGCTTATAATAACGATATTGATATGCTGTCAGATATTAGAAGATTTGTTGATTTTCTTCCTTCAAGCAATATTCAGCCTGCACCAATAAAGGAAACCTCTGATAAAGCTTCTAGATCAGAAATCAGTTTAGACCATCTTATACCTGAAAATTCAAATACTCCTTACGATATAAAGGAGTTCATAATCAAAGCAATTGATGAAGGTGATTTTTTTGAGATTCAACCTAATTTTGCTAAAAATATTGTTGTTGGATTTGGAAGAATTGATGGCTATACAGTAGGTTTTGTAGGTAACCAGCCTATGAATTTAGCAGGTGTTTTAGACTCTGACGCAAGCAGAAAAGCTGCAAGATTTGTTCGATTTTGTGATTCTTTTTCCATTCCGATTGTAACATTTGTAGATGTTCCTGGATTTCTTCCAGGGACTGATCAAGAATATGGTGGCTTAATAAAGAATGGCGCCAAACTTTTATATGCCTATGCCGAAGCAACGGTTCCAAAAGTAACAATCATAACGAGAAAAGCATATGGAGGGGCTTATTGCGTTATGGCTCCAAAACATTTGAGAGGCGATATCAATTATGCTCTTCCTAGTGCTGAAATTGCTGTTATGGGAGCAAAAGGAGCTGTTGAAATACTTTATAGAAAAGATATTGGTGATGAAGATAAAATTAACAAACATACAAGTGAATATGAGGAAAGATTTCTTAATCCTTTTGTTGCTGCGGAGAGAGGTTATATCGATGATGTAATTATGCCTAGAAATGTTAGACCAAGAATTGCAAAAGCCTTAAAACTTTTAAGAAATAAAAAACTATCAAATCCTTGGAAAAAACACGATAACTTACCTTTATGAGAAGATTATGTTTAGAAAGATTTTAATTGCTAATAGAGGTGAAATTGCATGTAGAGTAATAGATACATGCAATAAACTAGGTATAGATACTGTAGCAGTTTATAGTGATGCTGATAGTAGAGCTTTACATGTAATGAAAGCTAAAGAGTCTGTTAATATTGGTTCAGCTCCATCATCTGAATCTTACTTGGTTATCGAAAAAATAATAAATGCTTGTAAAAAAACTGGTGCAGATGCAGTTCATCCTGGATATGGCTTTCTTTCAGAAAATGCTTCTTTTGTTAATCAACTTGAAAGGGAAGGAATTACATTTATAGGTCCGCCATCAGAACCAATAAGAGTAATGGGCGATAAAATTGAGTCAAAGATTTTTGCTGAAAAATCAAATGTAAATATAATTCCAGGCCATCAAGAAATTATCAAAGATTCTGAAGAAGCTCTTGAGATTTCAAAAAAAATTGGTTTCCCGGTTATGATAAAAGCTTCGGCAGGTGGCGGTGGAAAAGGCATGAGAATTGCTAGAGCTGAGGATGATGTTGAAGATGCATTCAATTCATCGATTAATGAAGCAAAATCAAGTTTTGGTGATGATAGAATATTTATAGAAAAATTTATTGAAAAACCAAGGCATATAGAGATTCAGATATTAGCTGATAATCATGGAAATGTTATTCACTTAGGTGAAAGAGAATGCTCAATTCAAAGAAGAAATCAAAAAATTATAGAGGAATCACCAAGTCCATTTGTTGATGAAAAACTTAGAAATGAAATGGGAGAACAAGCAAAAATACTAGCATCAACAATTAATTATGCAAGCGCAGGAACGGTAGAGTTTATAGTAGATCAAGATAAAAATTTTTATTTTTTAGAAATGAATACAAGGTTACAGGTTGAGCATCCAGTTACAGAATTGGTTACTGGAATTGATTTAGTAGAAGAAATGATAAAAATAGCCTCTGGAGAAGAGTTAAAATTAAAACAAGATGATATTAAATTTGATGGATGGGCAATGGAGTCTAGAATTTATGCAGAAGATCCAGAAAGAAATTTTATGCCTTCAACAGGTAGATTAAATTCATACATTACACCCATTAATATAGATAATATAAGGAACGATACTGGAGTTTATGAGGGAGGTGAAATATCAATTTATTATGATCCAATGATTTCGAAGCTTTGCTCTTACGGAAAAGATAGAAATGAGGCTCTTTCAAAGATGGAGATCGCATTAAATCATCATTATATTAATGGAATAAGAAATAATATAAATTTTTTAACAGCAATTATCAGGAATGAGAACTTTATTAGTGGCGATATCAACACTGGATTTATTGATGCCGAGTATCCTGAAGGTTATAGGTCTTTTGTAAATAATGATAAATTTTCTTTATTATTTGCCATTGCTGGAACTTATTTACATACCATAGACCAATTCAGATCGAGAAATCAAAATAGAAATAATTCATTTTTTGAAAAGTCTTTAGTTGCTGTTATTGAAGATTCTGTTTTTGAATTTAAGACATATGACAGACAAGATAATCTTATAATAGAATATAATGATGAAGTAATTACAATCGATTCTTCTTATGAGCCAGGAAAACCATTAGCGTCTATTTCCATTAATGGCGAAGAATATCATTTTAAAGTTGAAAAAATTATAAATGGTTACAATATCAGTAGTTATGGTTTTTCCTCAGGAATCAAAATTTTATCTAAAAGAGCATATGAATTATCAAAGCATATGATAGCAAAGGATGTTCGATCAAATGAAAAAATCATTAAATGCCCTATGCCTGGGTTAATAGTTTCAATTGATGTTAATGAGGGACAAGAAATAGATATAGGTGATAAACTATGTACGATCGAAGCAATGAAAATGGAAAATGTCATTAGATCTGAAGTATCAGGAACAATTAAAAAAATTCACTGTAAAGGCGGCGATAGTTTAGCTTCTGATGAAATTATTCTAGAGTTTTCCTAAGTTTTAATTTCACATTAAATAGTTTATTGAAATTTCTTATAAGGATATCATCAAAATATTTAATTTCTTTTTTTAGTCCCATTTCTTCAAGGCTTGTTACATTATATGGGTTATTTCCACAGGGGTTTATTCCTCTGAAATTTTCTAAATTTGGATTCATATTTATACTAACACCATGAAATGTAATGCCTTTTCTTACTCTTAACCCAATAGATGATATTTTTTTCAAAGTATCCTTATCTTCCACCCAAATACCAACATGATTTTTATCATTTATCCCTTTTACACCTATGTCTTTTAATGAAATAATTATCCATTCTTCAATTAAGGAAATAAACTTCCTTATATCATACCCTTTTTTCCTAAGGTTTAGCATTAAGTAAACTATCTTTTGCCCAGGTCCATGATATGTATATTGCCCACCTCTGCTTGACTCATATACTTTGAATTTATTTTTTAGGATCAGGTCTTCAGGTTTTGCGCTTGTTCCAGCTGTATATATATTATCATGCTCTAAAAACCATAAAAACTCTTTGCTAATATTTTTATGAATTTCTTCAACCTTTTTTTCCATAAATTTTATAGAATAAGGATAATCAATAACCTTTTTTTCTTGAAAGTATTCTATTTCATTATCATTCATAACTTTATTAATTTATAAATTTGTTTATTAATTTACAAATCATTATTAAGTATTGATATATTAATAACTAATTTGCGGCCGTGGCGGAACTGGTAGACGCGCAGCGTTGAGGTCGCTGTGGAGTAAAACCCGTGGAAGTTCGAGTCTTCTCGGCCGCACCATAAGGAATTTAATGATGAGCAATAAAACAGAAGATAAGGTTGTATCTTTCGGAGAGCAATTTGACCCATCGCTAGTTTCTAAAATCATAAGATCCGTTGATTCTGGTGACAAAAAATCTGTTTTAGATATTATTAATAAATTACCTGCATCTGATATCGCAGATATTATTAATTTACTTAAATCTTCAGAAAGAGAAGCATTTATATATTTAATTAAAGATGAATTTAAACCTGAGATTCTCTCTGATCTTGAAGACTTAGTAAGAGAAGAAATAATTCATTACTTAGGGCTTAACTTTGTAGCAAACCTAATACCAAAACTAGAAACAGATGATGCAGTTCATGTAATTGAGGACTTAGAAGATAACGAAAAAAATCTAATTCTTCAAAAAGTTCCTTTAAATGAAAGAGAGGAGATAAAAAACTCATTAAATTATCCTCATGACAGCGCCGGAAGATTGATGAGCTTGGACTTTGTCTCTATGCCGCCGTATTGGAATGTAGGGCAAGCTATCGATTTTCTAAGAGAAAATTATGAATTACCTAATGAGTTCTATGAAATTTATCTTGTTGATCCTTCTTTTAAACCTCTTGGGACATTGTCTTTATCAAATATAATAAGATCAAAACGTGAAAGCGATTTAAAAGATATTAAATCAAATCATTTTGTTACAATTAATTCTGATTTAGATAAGGAAATAGTTGCCTTAGAGTTTGAAAGATTTGATCTGGTTTCAGCTCCTGTAGTTGATAAAAATGGAAGATTAATTGGAGTAATTACAGCTGATGATATAGTTGATGTCATAAAGGATGAAGCTGGAGAAGATATAAAATTACTTGGTGGGGTAGGTGATGAAAATATAACTGATAGTGCGATTAGAGTTTCAAGGGGACGCTTTTCATGGTTATTTATTAATCTATTAACTGCTGTTCTTGCATCTGTAGTTATAGGTTTTTTTGATGCAACTATTGAAGAAATGGTTGCCCTAGCAATCTTGATGCCTATAGTTGCCTCAATGGGGGGCAATGCCGGCACACAAACATTAACCATCGCAGTTCGTTCGTTATCAACAAGAGATTTGGTCCCGTTAAATTATAAAAGAATAATAAATAAAGAAATACTTGTAAGCTTTTACAATGGAGCACTTTTTGCCATAATTACAGGCTTTTTTGGCTGGTTATGGTTTGGTAATCATTCTTTAGGTATTGTTCTAGCAACTGCAATGATTTTAAATATGGTAATTGCTGGATTAGCAGGTATTTTAATTCCTTTAGGTTTAAATCGAGTTGGAATTGACCCAGCAGTGGCATCGACTGTTTTTTTAACTACAATTACAGATGTTGTAGGATTTTTTAGTTTTCTTGGTCTTGCTGCTTGGTTTCTTGTTTAGGTATGAAATTGAATATTAATATTAAATTTTATTTATTCTTATTATTGTTTTGTCATATATTTTTTTTGCCATCCAAAGTTTTTCCTATATGGGTTGAAGCTACACCCCTTCCAGTAGCAAAGAGCGGAACTTCTGCAGCAATACTTAATAATGAAATTATAGTTATTGGAGGAAAGGGAATTGTTGGAAATAACCCTTTATCAGAAATTTTTGATATTGATGGAAAAATATGGAGACCTATTAGCTTATTTCCAAAAGATTTTCATGGTTTTAGAATTGTTAGTTTTCAAAATAAAATATTGTTATGCGGCGGGTATAACAAAGATAAACCAACAAAAAATTGCTGGATATATGATCATAGTTTATCTAATTGGGCTCAAATAAGTGATATGCCATACGCAAGAGCTGATCATGCTATGGTAAAAATAAATAACAAAGTATTTTTTATAGGCGGAATTGGAGAAAGTCCTGAAAAAGTTATGTCTTACAATTTAAATTATGGTGAATGGAGTGTTAGCTATGCCGTTTTCGATGATCCATTATATGCATCAGGATTTGGAGTTTATAATGAGAATATAGCTATAATTGGAGGTATAGATGCTTCAAATTCTGAAATATCAAATAGGTTTGAAATTTTTGATCCTAAATTAAATAAATGGAAAAAAAACATTAATTATCCTTTAAGAGTTGCCTCTTCATCAGTTCAGCAAATTAAAAATAATTTGCATGTTTCAGGAGGAAAAACTCTTAATCCTAATAGAACTTACAAAGACCATTATTCTTTCGAAAAAGGTAATTGGATTAAAAAAGAAGAAATGCCAACTCCTAGACATAGTATGTCTTCAGTTTTTATTGATGAAAATTGGTACCTAATCGGTGGGTCAATAAGTCCAGGTTTTTTTTCTCTTTTTTCTCCAACTGATGTTGTAGAGATATACATAGATAAATGACTATACATTTAAAAAAATTATGTGTTGGAGCAAAGGATGTTGATGAGTTGTTTAGAAGACAAATTTTCATAAGAGAAAAATATGATGAAACAGTTCATATCACTAGAATGCATCCCAAAAGATATGAAGAATTAATTGACGGTGGATCAATTTATTGGATTTTCAAGGGCTATATAAGAGCTCGTCAAAATATCTTGAATATGAGTAGATATATTGGAGAAGATAAAATTAATAGGTGTAAAATTATTTTGTCAGAAGAAATTATGTTAACTACACCAAAGAAATCGAGACCTTTCCAAGGTTGGAGATATTTAAAAAATAATGACATCCCTAAAGATGATATTGTATATGACCCGTTAAGTTATGATAATTCTAGCGAAGAATTAATATCTGAATTAAGCAAATTAGGTCTAGTTTAATGACTTTTTTATTTTATGGAGCTATAAGTCTTGTAATAATTGTTTTAATTGTAAAATATTTATCAAATATAAATTCTACTAAATTAGAAAGTCTAACAAAGATAATTCTTGGCACCATTTTGCTTATTGTGTCTTTAATTTTTCTATTCAGAGGTTTATATTATTTTTCTGGACCTCTTTTTGTGCTTTCCTTGTGGTTAACAAGATTAAAAACATTTTATGATTTCTATAATTCTTTTTTTAAAAAAAATAATTTTAAAATTTCAATTGATAAAAATGAAGCATTTGAGATTTTAGGTCTTGATTTCAACGCTTCTAGAGATGATATTATAAGTGCGCATAAAAAATTAATTGAGAAAAACCATCCAGATAAAGGTGGTTCTGATTACTTAAGCGCAAAAATAAACAAAGCTAGAGATGTTTTGTTAGATAATAAATAGGAGTTAAATTATTAGATGTCTGAAGGCGATAAATATATAGATTTTGATGAAGATACTAAGGTTGAGACTAAGAAAAAGCTTCAAAAACCATCGTTATATAAGGTTTTGCTTTTAAATGATGATTATACTCCAATGGAATTCGTTGTATTTCTTCTTAAAAAGTTTTTTCATAAGAATAATGATGAGGCTACAAACATTATGCTTCATGTTCACCAAAATGGAGTAGGTGTTTGTGGAGTTTTTCCATATGAGATTGCCGAAACAAAAGTAATTCAAGTTCTTGAAACTGCAAAAAAGAACGACCATCCTTTACAATGCACAATGGAAAAGGATTAAAATTATGGCAGGTTTTGCTCAAAGCTTAGAAGAGTCATTACAGAGATCAATAGATTACGCTGCTAAAAAAAATCATGAACATGTTACTGTTGAGCACCTTCTTTTAGCTTTAATCGAAGATACAGATGCCTCAAACCTCCTTAAGGCTTGTAATATTAATTTATCGCTCTTAAAAAACGATTTAGTTAAATTTATAGATGAGCAGAAATATCTTATTTTATCCAATAACGAACAATTACCTGAGCCAACAGCAGGATATAGAACTGTAATTACACGAGCAGCTATTCATGTACAGCAATCTGGAAAAAGTGAGGTCAATGGTGCAAATGTAATTGTGGCTATTTTTTCTCAACAAGAGAGTTATTCAGTATATTTATTGGAAAAACAGGAGATGACAAGATACGATGCTGTTCAATTTATTTCTCATGGCATTCGAAAAGATGATGATTATGCAGATATGAGTTTTTCAGAAGAAATTAATGATGAACAAGAAGAATTACCATCAAACAAAAAGAGTGCTCTAGAGGCATTTTGTGAAAACCTAAATGAAAAAGCTAAAAAAAATATGATTGATCCTCTTATTGGGAGAGATGAAGAAGTATTAAGGCTTATTCAGATATTATGTAGAAGAAGAAAAAATAATCCATTATTAGTTGGTGACCCTGGAGTTGGAAAAACAGCAATAGTTGAGGGTTTAGCCTACAGAATAGTTTTTGAGGAAGTGCCATCTGTTATAAAATCATCTCAAATTTACTCTCTAGATATGGGTGCATTACTTGCTGGCACTAGATACAGAGGAGATTTTGAAGAAAGAATTAAGGCTGTTCTTAAAGAGATTGAAAAAATTGACAACTCTATTTTATTTATTGATGAGATTCACACTGTTATAGGGGCTGGAGCTACATCAGGTGGGGCAATGGATGCGTCAAATTTATTAAAACCATATTTACAAAATGAAAGAATGAGATGTGTTGGCTCAACAACATATAAAGAATTTCGACAATTTTTTGATAAGGATAGAGCTTTATCAAGAAGATTTCAAAAAATTGATGTTGATGAACCAAATAATGAAGATACTATTAAGATTCTAAAAGGTCTTAAATCACGTTTTGAAGATTTTCATGGTTTAAAATATTCTGATGAAGCAATAGATTGTGCTGTTGAGTTATCGTCAAGATATATGAGTGATAAGAAATTACCTGATAAAGCTATAGATGTAATTGATGAAACTGGTGCAGCGATGAAATTAAAAGCATCTAAAAAGAAAATTATTGGTGAAAAAGAGATCGAAGAAACAATAGCAATAATGGCTAAGATTCCCTCACGAAACATTACTCGTGATGATACTAAAAAGTTAAAAGATTTAGATAAATCTCTTAAAAGAATGGTTTTTGGTCAAGATAAAGCTATAGAAGAAATTGCAACATCTATTAGGCTTTCTAGAGCTGGCCTTCGAGACAATCAAAAGCCTATTGGCTCATATTTATTTACTGGCCCGACTGGAGTAGGAAAAACAGAGCTCGCAAGACAGTTATCATCTATTTTAGGAGTAGAATTATTAAGATTTGATATGACTGAATTTATGGAAAGACATACTGTTTCAAGATTAATAGGAGCTCCTCCAGGGTATATTGGATTCGATCAGGGAGGTTTATTGACTGATGGTGTCGATAAAAATCCATATTCTGTTGTTTTATTAGATGAAATAGAAAAAGCTCATCCAGATATTTTTAATATTCTTCTTCAAATCATGGATTACGGGACATTAACTGATCAGAATGGGAGAAAAGTAGATTTTAGAAATACTATCATAATACTTACTACAAATGCAGGTGCTTCTGATTTAGCTAAACCTGCACTAGGTTTTAATAGAGACAAAAGAGAAGGCGATGATGTTGAGGCAATAGATAAATTATTTAACCCTGAATTTAGAAACAGGTTAGATGCAATTATTTCATTCAATTCTCTTCCTGATAAAGTAATAGCAAGAGTAGTAGAGAAATTTATTTTGGAATTGGAAACTCAACTAGATAATAAAAATGTATTTATTCAGATTTCTGAAAAAGCTGCTATGTGGATAGGAAAAGAAGGTTACGATGAAAATATGGGAGCTAGACCTCTTAGTAGGTTGATTCAAGAAAAAATTAAAAAACCTATTGCTGAACAAATACTCTATGGGAAATTATCAAAAGGTGGAAATATTAAAGTAGATTTAAAAGAAAACGAATTAACCTTTGAATATCTTCCATTAAAAAAATCACCTAAAAAAAATAAACAGAAGGTTACATAGAAATAGCTTTACGTATTTTTCTAGCTTCGTTTTCAAGTTTATCGAAATTTTCTACATCTCTAGAATGGAACTTATAATCTAATCCCTCACTTCTTTGGATTATATGGAAATGAAGGTGAAAAACTGTTTGACCAGCTTCTTTCCCATTAAGCTGCATTATCATTACACCTGTTGGTGAATAAACTTCTTTTATTGCATTCGCAATATTTTTAGTGGTTTTTAAAATCGGTTCCAAAAATTCATCTGGAAGATCAAGTAAATTTGTTGTCTCAAATTTTGGTATTACTAATGTATGGCCGGGTGCTTGAGGCATAACATCCATAAAAGCTAGTACCTTTGAGTCTTCATAAACTTTAACGCAGTCAGCTTCATTTCTTAGTATTTTTGCAAAAATATTATTTTTGTCATAGCTCATTGGTTCTCCTTATTTTTTTTAAAAGGAATATATTCATTTAACTTTTCAATATTATCATGAATATACAATCTTTCGTCTTCTAAATAATTTGATATTGCTTCAGAAAAATCAATATCTTTAATCCAATGAGCAGAAAAAGTTTTTTCTGGTTGGTATCCTCGAGATATTTTATGAGACCCTTGAGCTCCAGCCTCAACTTTCCTAAATTTTTTACTTATTGCATACTCTATTGCTCTATAATAGCATACTTCAAAATGTAGGTTTTTATGATCTTCTATACACCCCCAGTTTCTTCCATAAATTGTGTCACCACCTAAAAAATTTAAAGCTCCAGCAATATATCTGTTTTCATTTTTAACCATTATTAAAAGAATCTTTGATGATAATGTTTGGCCTATAACGCTAAAAAAATCCCTATTAAGATAAGGTTGTCCCCATTTTCTCATGCTTGTATCAATATAGAATTTGTAAAATTCATCCCAATGATGTTCTAAAATTTCTTTACCATTAAGTGTTTCTATCTCTAATCCTATTTTATTTGCTTCCTTGCGTTCTTTTTTTATATTTTTTCTTTTTCTAGATGATAGTGCGTTTAAAAAATCATCAAAATTATTATAATTATTATTATACCAATGAAACTGTTGATCGTTTCTAGTTAACCAGTTTATTTTTTTTGTAATACTTAATTCTTTTTCATTTAAAAAAGTTAAATGGGCTGAAGAAATTGAATTTTCTAAACAAAAATCTTCTACACCATGAAGCATTGCTACTTTAGTGTTCATATCATCTTTATTTGCGGTTAATAATTTTGGTGAAGAAACTGGAGTAAAGGGGATTGCTATCTGAAGTTTGGGATAATATGACCTTCCTATTCTTTGATACGCTTCAGCCCATGAATAATCAAAAACATACTCTCCTGAAGAATTATTTTTTAGATAAGAGGGAATGCAACCAATAGTCTTTTTATCTTTATCTTTTGCAACAAAATAAGATGTATACCATCCGCTATTACCATTTACAGATTTACTTTCTTCTAGTGCATTTAAGAATTCAAAACTTACAAATGGATTGTAATTTAAAGAATCATGATTAGCACATTTATTCCAATTCTTTTTACCAATATTTTTTATTGATTTTTCAATGCTTATACTAATTTGACTTTGATCATTCATTTATTTTGTAATTCAAATATAGCATCAACTTCAACAGCCATGTTTAATGGTAAAGAGGGTGCCCCGACAGCAAATCTAGCATGCCAACCTTTTTCCTCAAAAATTGATATCATTAGTTTAGATGCGCCATCCATAACTAATGCGTGATCTGAAAATTTATTATCAGTATTTACAAAACCACCTAGCTTTACACATTTTTTTATCATTTCAAGGTTTCCACAAGCTTTTTTTGCTTGAGAAAGAATCATTATTGCGCATAATCTAGCGGCCTCTTGGCCTTCTTCTAAAGTCAATTCAGAGCCAACTTTCCCTGTTATCAATTTGTTTCCATCAAAAGGTCCTTGCCCTGAAATATACAATAAATTTCCAGAAATATTATAAGGAACATATGTCGCAACTGGTGATGCAGGTTCAGGTAAAATAATATTATTACTTAATAAATTTTGATCAATTTTATTCATAGTTTTTTCCGTGATTAATTATGTTGCTTCCAAATTTATCCCTTAAAGAATTTATAGCTTGATCTAGTTTCTTTTCATTATTTTCATTTGTATCAATTAAATTATCTAAATCACAGAGGTTTTCATCTACAAGCTCTGAAATTCCTACACCTATTAACCTGTATTCTTCATTATCTTTAATATTACTTAATAAGTCTTTTGCAATTTTATATATTTTTCTCTCTACTTGAGTAGGGTTATTAATAGTTTTAGATCTAGAAATTGATTTAAAGTTTTTTGTTTTTAATTTTAAATTTATTGTTTTTCCGCCCAATCCATTCTTTTTTGCTCTAAAGGCAACTTTTATTGATAAATCATTTAGAATGTTTTCTAACTTTTTTATATTTTTAATATTCTTTGTGAATGTTGTCTCATGACTTATGCTTTTAATGGGCCGATTTGATCTTATTGATCTTGAATCTTTTCCATTTGATAATTGATAAATGTGAAGGCCTATAATTCCATATCTTTTGACTAATTCCTTTATTTCTATTTTTTGTATCTGACCAATATTTATTATTCCATCAGAGTTTAATTTATTTGTAAATTTTTTACCTATACCCCATAATAAATTTACAGGTTTATTGGATAAAAAATCTTTCGACTCTTCTTTCCCAATCACCGAAAACCCTTTTGGTTTATCTAAATCTGAACATACTTTTGCTAAATATTTATTGTATGACAATCCCACTGAAACATTAATTCCTATATCCTTTTTTATTTTATTAACTAATTCAGCTAACAATATCGCTGGTATTTTCTGATGTAACTTAAATGTTCCTGATAAATCTAGAAATGCTTCATCTAGTGATATTGGCTCAACAAGCGGGGTAAGTTCTTTCATTAAATCCCTTATTTCATAGCTTACCTTTTTATATTTGCTCATATTTGGTTTTAAAATTATTGCTTCTGGACATAATTTTCTTGCTTTAAAGATAGGCATTGCAGAGTGAATACCTTTTGTTCTCGCAATATAACAAGCGGTCGAAACTACACCTCTATTTCCCCCGCCTATAATCAGAGGTTTGTTTTTTAGATCAGAGTTATCTCTTTTTTCTACAGAAGCATAAAAAGCATCGCAATCTAAATGAGCAATTGATAAATTTTTTAATTCTTTATGGTGAATTACTCTTGGCGATAAACATTTATTGCATAAATTACTTATTTTTTTTGTTTGATGCAGGCAATCTCTGCAGAATTGAAGATTGGTATTTTTAGTTATTTTTATCAATATCTTTTTCAAGATTTTTCATAATATAGCTTTCAACATCTAGCCAATTACATAATTTAATATTCGCACTTTTAGGTGTTGGCATCAATTTATTAATCCTTTTATCTTGAAGAAAATGAATGCAATGTGTTTCAGGGCATTCTTTTGATACAGAATCAATATTTAAAGGCATATCATCAATAAAAAATGAAGCCGCATTAATTTTTTTGAGTATTTTTTTTACAGCTCCTCCTTTAACTCCGCTATTTGTTATAACAGGAAAATTTAAATTGTTTTTAATCATTGCAATTTCTCGTTTACCTTTATCCTTGTGAGGAAGATTTGTTAAAACAATTATTTGTAGAAATTTGGATAATCTCTGCAATACTTTTTTTGTGTGTTTTACTAATTCAAGATTCTCTGTTTCTTTGGAGAAGAAGTCTGGCATAATTTTACTCATATCCATATTTTCAACAGGCTTCATTGTATCGCTGTATTTTATATTGCCAGTTATTTTAGGCTCGTTAAGATCTAGGAATAAACCTTTTTTTTCTAAATATTTTTCTAAACCTATAAGAAAAAGAAATATAACCTCATCTGCATCTGCAATTAAAATAGGTATATCTTTTTTTAATTTTAATGAGTTAATTTGATTTAAGGTTTCAACTTCGAGGCTTATTTTATTTTTCCTTCTTTAAATTCAACATGCTTTCTGGCGACAGGATCATATTTTTTTATAACCATTTTATCTGTCATTGTTTTTGAATTTTTCTTAGTCACATAATAGTAGCCAGTACCAGCAGTGCTTTCTAATTTAATTTTAACTGAATTTTGTTTAGCCATAATTTTACCTTTTCAGCAAAAATAGGTATAATTTGATATTAGTCAAGTATTATTAGGCCTTGATATCATTCTAGTAGATTTTTTATATCTCCAGAAAAAAGGGAAAAACTTTGAATTAATTTTATTTGCATAAAATCTTGTCAATTCTTCTAATAAAAATTCAGTAATATCAAATAAAGGCAATTTAATAGCCTCTTTTATATTTATAAAGCCTAGATTGTTTAACTCACCATTACCTTTGATCTTATTTGAAAAATTTTTTTCATCTATAACAAAAAATTTAGTATCGAATCTAATTTTTTGATTTGCAGGAGTTATTGCTCTTGCTAAAACCCATAAATTTTTTAAATTTTTATCAATTAATTTTAAGCTTGTCTCCTCTTCAGTTTCTCTTATTGCTGCAGATATAAGACCAATAGATAGGGTATTTGTTGATTTTAATTTTGAAAGATCATCTAAATTTTTTTTACTTAGCTTTATGCTTTTATTAAGCATATCTGATTTTTCAACTCTACCACCAGGAAAAACCCAAACATTAGGTGCAAATCTTGAATTTTTTGGTCTTTGGCCCATTAAAACATATAAATCATTTTTCTTTTGTTTTGTTATAACAAGACTAGCAGCTGGTTTTGGTCTGACAGGTTTGACCATTATTTCTTTTTTTTCTTTTTTCGGTTTTTTATTAATTCTACAGCTAACTCTAGATTTACATCATCTAAATTCATATCTTTTGGTATAGATGCATTTACTTTCCCGTGTTTTACAAAAGGGCCGTATCGTCCTTCCATTAAAACTATATCTTTTTCATCTTTAGGGTGTTTTCCAAGTTCTTTAATTGTTTTACTTGCTCTACCTCTCCCAGGATTTGCTTTTTTCTCTTCAATTAAATCAATAGCTCTGTTTAATCCAATTGAAAATAGCTCCTCAACATTTGTTAAACTCGCAAATATACCTTCATGAACGACATAAGGACCAAATCTACCTAATCCAGCTTTTATCTCATTACCATCTTCTGGATGTATTCCTATAATTTTAGGAAGCGATAAAAGATTTATTGCTAATTCTAAATTTACCTCATCAGGATCTATGGTTTTGGGGATTGTTGATCTTTTAGGTTTTTTATCCGGATCATCTTCTTGTATTTCTAGATAAGGGCCATATCTTCCTACTAGTAGATTAATTTCTTTATTTATTTCAGGGTGAACACCTATAATTCTTGGTTCAACATTACTATTCGACCCAAATGTTCTTGTATATTTACAATCAGGATATGCAGAACAGCCTATGAATGCGCCATTTCTACTTGTTTTAAGGCTTAATATTCCTTCATCACATTTAGGGCACTTTCTATCAATTTCTCCCTTATCATCTTTAAAGATATGATTTCCTAAACTTTCATTAAGTTGATCTAAAATATCCCTTGTTCTTAATTCTAAAGCTTTTTCTGAACATGAATTAAATTCTCCCCAGAAATTATTTAAAAAATCTTTCCAATTCATTTCACCATTTGAAACTTTATCTAGGTTTTCTTCTAATTGGGCTGTGAAATCATAACCAACATATTGTCTAAAGAAGTTTTCTAAAAAAGATGTGACTAATCTACCTTTATCTTCTGGATAGAAATATCTTTTATCTAATCTTACATAGTTTCTGTCTTGTAAAACAGATATGATTGATGCATATGTTGATGGCCTTCCAATGCCTTTTTCCTCAAGAGATTTAACAAGAGATGGTTCTGAAAATCTCGGTGGAGGTTTTGTAAAGTGCTGATTAGTATTTATTTTAATGTTTGCAAGAGAGCTATCTTTAACTAATTTAGGTAAATTTTGTAATTCCTCTTTATCTTCAGCTCTACCTTCCTCATACAGCGCTCTAAAACCTTCAAATACAGTTACAGTTCCTGAGGCTCTAAAGCTAATATCTCCATCTTCATTATTTATTAAAACAGTTGTTCTCATTCCGCGCCAATTTTCCATTTGGCTTGCTAATGTTCTTTTCCATATAAGTGAATATAGCCCATGCTGATCATCATTAAGTTCATTTTTTACAATATCTGGTGTTTTTTTCGGGTCGGTCGGTCTTATAGCTTCATGTGCTTCTTGTGCATTTGCAATATTTCCTTGGTAATCTCTTAGTTCGTTCGGAAGAAAATCTTCTCCATAAATTGCGCCAATACTAGATCTGATTTCTTCTATGCTTTCTTTGCCAATTTGAACGCCGTCAGTTCGCATATATGTTATTAAGCCAGCTTCATAAAGTTTTTGTGCTGTCATCATTGTTACTTTTGCTGTCATATTAAGTTTTCTTGAGGCTTCCATTTGTAATGTGGATGTAATAAAGGGTGGCGATGGTTTTCTTGATACATTTTTTTCTTGTATATCGGTTATTTTAAAATTTGTTTCTTGAATAGCTAATTTAATTTCTTCAGATCTACCTTCATTATTAATATCAAATTGATCTAATTTTTTGCTATCAAAATGAGTTAGTTTTGCTTCAAAAGGATCGTTATCTTCGTATGAGAAATGACTATTAACAGACCAATACTCTTGAGGAATAAAAGACTCAATTTCTATTTCCCTTTCACATATTAATCTTAATGCCACAGATTGAACACGCCCCGCTGAACGAGCACCTGGAAGTTTCCTCCATAAAACAGGAGATAAAGTAAACCCAACAAGATAGTCCAACGCTCTTCTTGCTAAGTAAGCCTGGACCATTTCTGTATCAATTTCTCTTGGATTATTTATTGCCTCATTAATTTCTTTTTTTGTAATTGCGTTAAAGGTCACTCTTGAAATCTTTTTATCGGCTAAATTCCCTTTTTCTTGAAGAACCTCTAAAACATGCCAGGCTATAGCTTCTCCCTCTCTGTCAGGGTCTGTAGCTAATATAAGACTTTCAGAGTTTTTAACTGCTTCATTCAGTGTTTTCGCTTGTTTTTTTCCTTTGTCACCCAATTCCCAAATCATCTTGAAATCTTCATCGGGCTTTACTGATCCTTCACTTGATGGGAGGTCTCTAATATGACCTAATGAGGCTATTACTTTATAATCAGACCCCAAATAGCCTTCAATTGTCTTTGCCTTTGCAGGTGATTCAACAACTACTAAATGCACGAAATCCTCCACTTAAAAAAGTAAGAATTTTCATTTTTTGATTAATAAGTCAAATAAGTAATTTTTTTTTTTAAAAAATAAGGGTTTTAAATTTTAATATTTGGTTCAGTATTTTTGTAAATTCTTATTATATTTTCTCGATGTTTTGTGATTATGAGCCCTAGCGTCATTATTAATAAGAAAGTTAAATTTGGATTATAAAAAATAATGTAAATCGAAGAAAATAAAGTTGCTGATAATGAACTTACTGACGATTTTCTAAAAATTATTGCAATTATTATCCAACTTAAAATAAATAAAAAACCAGAATAAATTGAAATAGCAAATATGAGACCTAAAAATGTTGCCACACCTTTACCACCATTAAATTTTAACCAAATAGGGTACATGTGGCCTAAAAGAGCAAAAATTGCGACATATATGAATAATTCAGAAGAAAATTGTAATGATATCCATACTGGAGCAAAACCTTTAAGAGTATCAAAAAAAAGAGTTAATAGAGCTGTCAATTTATTTGCTGTTCTAAGTACATTAGTTGTTCCAATGTTTCCTGAACCTATTTCTCTTATATCAATTTTAGAAACATACTTTGAAAACAAATATCCAAAAGGCACAGATCCTATTAAGTAGGAAAATAAAATAAATAAAAAATAAAAAAATATTGAGTTAAAAAATTCCATTTTGATGTATATAAATAGTCTGAAAGGAAAATATGTGCAACATCTTCTATCAGTAGACGATATGTCAGAGGATTTCATTNTTGAGATTTGGACAAATGCATTAAAAAATAAAGATACAAATTCNACTTCTTTAGCNGGTAAAATTTTAACAAATTTATTTTATGAGCCTTCCACCAGNACCTCATCTTCATTTTACAGCGCTATGACAAAAAAAGGTGGATCTGTTATTCCTATCAATAATGTCAAGTTTTCTAGTGTTACTAAAGGTGAAACCCTAGAAGATACTATTATAACAATGAGCACAATGAGTGATTGCATTGTCTTACGGCACCCTGAAGTTGGTTCTGCAGAAAGAGCGGCAAAAGTAAGCCCGGTACCAATAATTAATGGCGGTGATGGTGATGGCGAGCATCCAACGCAAACTCTTCTTGATGGCCTGACAATATATTCAAATAATAATAATAACCTTGATAATCTTAATGTTACTTTTATTGGTGACTTAAAAAACGGGAGAACGGTTAAGAGTCTTGTTAAGCTTCTGAGTAGATATAAAAACAATAATTTTAATTTTATAAGCCCTGATAATTTAAGGTATCCATCTGATATTTTACCAATTAACAGTTTTGAAACTGATAAAATTGATGATGTTATAAGTAAAACTGATATTTTGTATGTAACAAGAGTCCAAAAAGAAAGAGGCAGTGATCATAATTATGCTCTAACCGAAGAAACTTTAAGTAAATTAAATAATAAAGCTATAGTTATGCATCCACTTCCAAGGGTTAATGAAATACCTAAAGAATTTGATGCGGATAAGAGAGCAAAATATTTTGAACAGATGAGAAACGGTTTATGGTGCAGAATGGCTCTTTTAGAAAAAATAATTTTGAATTAATTTTTTCTTTAAACATAATTCAATATTATTTTTAACATTAAGAAATTTAATTAATATATTGATTAATATAGATAAAAATTTATCTTATATAACATTTATGACTTTTTAAGTTTTGATATAAGGTCAAGAAAACCTTGTAAAATATAACTTGCTGCAAGTTTGTCGATATTTTTTTTTCGTTTATTCCTAGAAATATCGGCTGAAATTAATATCTTCTCTATAACAGTGGTTGAAAGTCTTTCATCCCACAAAAGAATAGGTAAATCAGTATCTTTATCCAGATTATCGGCTAAAGAGTTACTTGACTGAGCTTTTGGACCAATTGTACCATCCATATTAATTGGATAGCCAATAACTATACCGCTAAGCCCATGATTATGTTGAATTTCTTTTATATAATTAACTAAATCTTTATATTTTTTGTTTGTTAGGACATTTAAAGGTGTTGCAATCGTTTTATTAATATCTGAAATAGCCAGGCCTATATTTTTTGTTCCCGGATCAATACCAAGCAGTGGTAATTCTTTATTTAAATTATTGTAGAATTTTTGTGGGTCATCAGTATACATATAACCAAATTAAATTGTTATTTGCTATGCATCAAGGACTTTGGTATTTAGTGATTATAAGGAGTCTAGGATAATGGCTATAGATAGTAAATTAGTTGAAAGAATTGCTAAGTTATCAAGAATTTCATTAACAGAATCAGAAGTAAAAAATCTTTCTTCTGATTTAGATAATATTTTGAATTGGATTGAACAATTATCTGAACTTGACACTGAAGGAATTAATCCTGTTTTTTCTTCTTTTGATGAGGAAGAAATTAAATATAGAAGTGATGAAATAAATGATGGCGGTTATCGTGAAGATATAATTTCAAATGCACCATTATCTGAAGATGGATTCTTTCTTGTTCCAAAGGTAGTTGACTAATGAAAGAATTTTCAACTTTATCCATTAAAGAAACTATTTCTTCACTAAAGAATAAAGATTTTAGTGTTTCTGAATTAATTGATTTTCATATTTCTTCAATGGAGAACGGAAGGGAGCTAAATGCATTTATTACAGAAACATCAGACATTGCTAGAAAAAAAGCGATTGTTTGTGATCAGAATTATTCAAAAGGTGAGGACAAGCCTCTCGAAGGCATACCTATCGGTATAAAAGATATGTTTTGTACAAAAGGCGTCAAAACAACAGCCTCAAGTAAAATGCTTGAAAATTTTATTCCTCCATATGAATCAACTGTTACTCAAAATTTATGGGATGATGGTGCAATACTCTTAGGTAAATTAAATAATGATGAATTTGCTATGGGTTCATCAAATGAAACTAGTTTTTTTGGGGAAGTTAAAAATCCTTGGAAAAATTCAATGGATAACTTTACTGTCCCAGGCGGTTCATCTGGTGGTTCAGCCACCTCTGTTGCCGCCGGTATTGGTTTAGCTTCACTAGGAACAGATACAGGGGGCTCAATAAGACAGCCTGCATCATTTACTGGTACTGTTGGGTTAAAGCCAACTTATGGAAGATGCTCAAGATGGGGAATTATAGCCTTTGCATCATCATTAGATCAAGCAGGTCCAATTACAAAGACCGTCAGAGATTGCGCATTACTTCTAAATTCGATTTGTAGTTACGACCCAAAAGACTCAACAAGCTCACAAAAGAAGATACCAGATTTTGAAAAAGCAACAGATGAAAGTATAAAGGGTATGAAAATTGGCATTCCTAAGGAATATGAAGCAGATGGAATTTCGGAAGACATTATTGAATATATAGAAAAGGGAAAAGAATGGCTTGTAGAATCAGGGGCTGAAATTATTGAGATTTCACTTCCCCACATTAAATATGCTCTGCCATGTTATTATATTATTGCGCCTGCTGAGGCTTCCTCAAATCTTGCAAGATATGATGGCGTTAAATTTACACATAGAGTAGATGCAGAAAATATTATTGATATGTATGAAGAAACTCGTTCACAAGGTTTTGGTGATGAGGTGAAAAGAAGAATTATGATAGGAACATATGTGCTTTCTTCTGGTTATTATGATGCTTATTATTTAAAGGCCCAAAAGGTAAGGGCAATGATATCTCAAGACTTTAAGGAAGCTTTCTCAAAAGTAGATGCAATTTATGGACCTTCTACTCCCTCAACAGCTTTTGAATTGGGTGATAAGAAAAAAGATCCTCTCGAAATGTATTTGAATGATGTTTTTACAGTGCCTGTAAATCTAGCAGGCCTTCCAGCTATGTCTGTACCTGTAGGTTTAGATAAGAAGAACCTCCCTATTGGAATGCAATTGATAGGAAATTCATTTAATGAGGAATCAATACTTTCTATTGCTTCATGCATTGAAAAGTCGGCAAAATTTGATTTAAATCCAAATAGATGGTGGATAAATGAATAATTTAGTTAAAGGAGAAACTGGAGATTGGGAAATAGTTATTGGAATTGAGGTTCATGCTCAAATAGTTTCTAACTCAAAACTTTTCTCATCAGCATCTACTAAATTTGGCGGAGAACATAATACGCAAGTTAGTTTTGTTGATGCAGGTATGCCAGGGATGCTTCCAGTTATTAATTGGGTATGTGTTGAACAAGCAATTAGAACCGGCTTAGGTTTAAATGCAAAGATAAATAACTACTCAATCTTTGATAGAAAAAATTATTTTTATCCTGATTTACCCCAGGGTTATCAAATTTCACAATATAAACAACCTATAGTTGGCGAGGGTTCTGTTACAATAGATATAGACGATAAGAAAAGTAAGACAATTAGAATTGAAAGATTACATCTTGAGCAAGATGCTGGAAAATCTCTTCACGATCAGCATCCCGAGTTTTCATTTGTTGATCTAAATAGGTCCGGTGTTGCTCTTATGGAAATTGTATCAATGCCTGATATAAGTTCAGCAGATGAGGCTCAGTCATATATAAAAAAGATAAGAAGTATTATGAGATATTTAGGAACTTGTGATGGAAATATGGAAGAAGGGTCTTTAAGAGCTGATATTAATGTTTCCGTTAGAAAACCAGGCGATGAATTGGGAACAAGATGTGAAATTAAAAATGTGAATTCAATAAAATTTATAGGTCAGGCTATTGATTATGAAGCAAGAAGACAGATTGAGCTTATTGAGGATTCTAAAGAAATTGATCAAGAGACAAGATTATTTGACCCCAAAAAAGGTGAAACAAGATCGATGAGAAGCAAAGAAGAAGCTCATGACTACAGATACTTTCCTGATCCAGATCTTCTGCCATTGTCTTTTTCAGAAAATATTATTGAAGACATTAAATCCGAGCTCCCTGAGCTACCAGATGATAAAAAAGAAAGATTTCAAAAAGAATATTCTTTATCTACCTATGATTCAAATATTCTTGTTTCTGAAATTGAAATTGCAGATTTTTTTGAGGCAGTTGCAAAAGGAAGAGATCCTAAAATCGCAGCTAATTGGATTACAGGCGAATATTTTGCTGCTATGAATAAATTAGGCTTTAGCATTACCAATAGCCCGATAAGTATCGATAATCTTTCAAAATTAATTAAACTGATTGAAGAAAATATTATCTCAACACGGATTGCTAAAGATGTTTTTGAGATAATGCTTGAAAATAATGAAAATCCTGAAGAGATTATTGAAAGAGAAGGTTTGAAGCAGGTCTCTGATTCAGGAGAATTAGAAAAGATAATTGATAATATAATTGTTGAAAATCCTGATCAAGTTGAGGCGGTTAAGTTAAAGCCAAAATTAATGGGATGGTTTGTTGGTCAAGTTATGAAAGAAACTAATGGAAAAGCTAATCCAAAACTTGTCAATGATTTACTAAATGATAAACTTAATTAATAAGAGAGGATAAGGTTATGACAAAAAAACCTATTGAACTATATTTTGCTGATACTCCAAATGGATGGAAGATTTCTATTATGCTTGAGGAGTGCAAGATGCCTTATAAAATAATACCGGTAAATATAGGAAAAGGAGATCAGTTTAAACCTTCATTTTTAAAAATATCCCCAAACAATAGAATTCCGGCTTTAATAGACCCTAATGGCCCAGGAGGTAAACCAATATCTATTTTTGAATCAGGAGCTATTCTTCAATACTTAGGTAGAAAATCAGGAAAATTTTATCCAAAAAATGAAAGAGAAAGATCAAATGTTGATCAATGGCTTTTTTGGCAAATGGGTGGTTTAGGGCCTATGGCTGGACAGGCGCATCATTTTAGAATGTATGCTCCACAATTTACAAAAGAAAAACTAACCTATTCAAAAAAAAGATATACTAATGAAGTAAATAGACTATATGGCGTGATGAATAAACAATTAAGAAAAAATGATTATTTAGCAGGTAGATATTCAATAGCTGACATGGCTTGTTGGGGCTGGGTTTTACCATCAAAAATTTCATCGAAAATGCAAGGACAAAAGTTAAAGGAGTTTCCTCATTTATTTAAATGGTTTGAAAAGGTTGGGGCAAGACCAGCTGTTCAAAAAGGTTTGGATGTTGGTAAAGTTATGAGAATGTTAGCAAAAGCATCTAGATCAGGTCTTTCTGAAAAAACAAAAGAAGCAAAAAAAGCTAGATCATTACTTTTCAACCAAAAGGCTAGATAAAATATGAATGATAAACTTGAAGATTTAATTAATCTTTTAGATATAGAAAGAATTGAAGAAAACCTTTTCAGAGGTGAAAGTCCAAGTGATAGATGGCAAAGAGTTTTCGGTGGTCAGGTTATCGGTCAGGCTTTGGTTGCTGCTAGTAGAACTGTTGAAGATAGAACATGTCACTCATTACATGCCTATTTTTTAAGGGCTGGAGACCCGAAAGTACCAATCTTATATGAAGTAGATAGAGCGCGGGATGGAAGATCCTTTACTTCAAGAAGGGTAGTAGCAGTCCAGCATGGTAAAAAAATATTTAATATGTCTGCCTCATTTCAAACTGAAGAAAAGGGATTGAATCACCAAGACCCAATGCCTGATGTTAAAAGCTTTGAAGATTTACCATCAGAACATCAATTAAGAAAAAAAATTATTGATAAGCTTCCTGATGAATATAAAGAGAGCTTTAATAAGGAATGGCCTGTTGAGGTTAGACCTATTAACCCTGTGGATTTAATGAATCCTGAACCTAAAGAGCCACAAAACTTCATATGGTTCAAGGCTAGATCATCATTACCTAATGATGTTTCCCTTCATCAATGTGTTCTTGCTTATATGTCAGATATGACGCTTCTAGATACATGCACAAATCCTCATGGTGTGAATTTTATGAATCCTAACCTTCATTCAGCAAGTCTTGACCATGCTATGTGGTTTCATAGATCTTTCAAAGCAGATGAATGGTTGTTATATCATCAAGACAGCCCTTCAGCATCAGGAGCAAGAGGCTTTAATAGAGGATCAATATTTGACTTAGATGGTAATTTAATAGCTTCTGTTGCTCAAGAAGGGCTTATTAGATTTACTAAGAATTAGAAGATTCAATAATTTGTAACATTTCCATTGCTGAGTTAACAATATTTGTTCCTGTTGCAAAGATAGCAGAGGCCCCTATATCAACTAAAGTAGAAAAATCTTCTTTTGGAATAACTCCTCCAACAATTATATGAATTTCACTATGCCCTTTGTTATCAAGTTCATCTCTTAATTTTGGAACTAAAGTAAGATGACCAGCCGCTAAAGATGAAGCAGCAATAATATCAACACTTAACTTAATTGCTTCCTCAGCAGCTTCAGATGGCGTTTGAAATAAAGGCCCTACATTTACATCAAAACCCATATCAGTGAGAGCGCTTCCTACAACTTTCTGACCCCTGTCATGACCATCTTGGCCAAGTTTAGCAATATATACTGATGGTTTTCTGTTTTCACGAACTTCAAAATCTTTAACTTTTTTTCTAACTATATTTATTGTTTCTGATTCAAAATTCTTACCATAAATATCTTTAACCAAATTGATCTTAGCTTTATGTCTTTTCCATACTTTTTCCATTGCCGATGAGATTTCTCCAACAGTTGCACCTTCTCTTGCTGCATTTATTGCAAGTTCAAGTACATTCTTATTTTTAGATGCACCATCAGTTAATTCATTAAGCATTTTTTTAACTTTAGAGTTGTTTCTTGATTTTTTGATCTCAGTTAATCTATCGATCTGATTTTTCTTAACCATTGAATTATCAACTTTTAAATATTCAATTTTTTCTTCTTCATTAGCGGATAAAGTAAATTTATTAACTCCTACAACCGTATTTTCACTTGAGTCGATTTTTGATTGAGCTTTAGTAGCAGATTCCTCAATACGCATTTTTGGTATTCCTTTTTCAAGGGCTTCTGTCATGCCCCCGTAACTTTCAATTTCTTCCATATGATTCAAAGCTTTTTTAGCAAGTTCATGAGTAAGTTTTTCTACAAAAAACGATCCTCCCCATGGATCAATAACATCTGATGTTCCTGTTTCGTGTTGAATAAATAGTTGAGTATTTCTAGCTATTTGAGCTGAAAAATCTGTCGGTAATGCTATTGCCTCATCAAAGCTGTTTGTGTGAAGTGACTGAGTATGACCATGAACAGCTGATAATGCCTCTATACAAGTTCTAGTAATATTATTGAAAGGATCTTGAGATGTTAAAGAATAACCCGAAGTCTGACAATGTGTTCTTAGTGCAAGTGATCGTGAGTCGGATGGATTAAAATCTCTTACAATATTTGCCCATAATAATCTTGCAGCTCTAAGCTTTGCAATTTCCATAAAATAATCCATTCCTATCGCCCAGAAGAATGATAATCTTGGAGCGAATGCATCAATATCTAATCCTGCATTGATACCCGCTTTTATATATTCTAAACCATCTGCTAGAGTATAGGCTAATTCAAGGTCTGCTGAAGCTCCAGCTTCTTGCATATGATAACCAGAGATTGAAATTGAATTAAATTTCGGCATATTTTTCGAAGTATATTCAAAAATATCCGAAATTATTCTCATTGATGGTTTTGGTGGATATATATATGTATTTCTAACCATAAATTCTTTCAAAACATCATTTTGTATAGTGCCTTTGAGTTGATCTGGTTCAACCCCTTGCTCCTCGGCAGCAACAATGTATAGAGCCATTATAGGAATTACCGCACCATTCATGGTCATTGATACGGACATCTTATCTAAAGGAATATCTTTAAATAAAATTCTCATATCTAGTATCGAGTCTATTGCAACACCTGCCATTCCAACATCATCTGATACAATAGGGTTATCAGAGTCATATCCTCTATGAGTAGCTAAATCAAAAGCAATAGATAAACCCATTTGACCTGCTTCAAGATTTCTCCTGTAAAAAGCATTAGATTCTTCCGCTGTTGAAAAACCAGCATATTGCCTAATGGTCCAAGGTTTATTTGCGTACATAGTTGGGTATGGACCACGAACAAATGGATCCATTCCTGGATAGGTTTTTTGATGATCAAAGTCCTTTATATCATCCTTGATATAGAAAGATTTCAAATTAATGCCTTCTGGAGTAGTAAATATATTCTCTTTTGCTTCAAAATTATTAAGACTACTAACATTTTCGTAATCAAGATCAATATTTTCTATTTCTTTAAATTTATTTGTCATAATTCGTAATTTTTTCGTAAGGCTTTATATTTATTTCTCTTATCTCTTTATCGGGGTATAAATTCACACCAATTCTTTTTATTTTTTTCTCTTCAAGCATTTTATCTTTATTGTTTTTGTTTTCTGAGAGTTTGTTAATAAATTCTCTATTTTCAAGTAAGCTTTGTATGCCACCATTTCTTTCAATATGTTTAATAAAATCAAATGATTTATCTGCAATCGATTTTGTAATGCTTTCAATATAGTAAGAGCCACCAGCGGCATCTTGAATTTTTCCAATATTAGATTCTTCTTGAAGAATTATATGTGTATTTCTTGTTAATCTTCTGACAAACTCAGGCGCTTGCCCTAAGGGATTTGTTATGTGATGACATGTTAACCTATCTATATTCGCTATTGCCGCAGATAGGGCAGCATTTGTAATTCTTAATTGATTAACCCAGGGACTTTCTTTAAAAATAATTTCATCAGCTGTCCGACCATTAATTTTCATAATTGGATTAATACCAAAATGATCATAGAGATTATTTATGATAATTCTTAGGGATCTAATCTTGGCTATATTTAAGAAAAAATCAGTATCTAAAGAAATAGTGAAGTTAATCAGTGATTCATCATCAACAATATTGTTTCTTAACATCTCAATAAAACTTAGACACATTAATGCTATTTCTTCATTTAATGACGCACCTAAGCTATTCCAGATTGTTCCATCAAAGTTTATTAAATTAATATTCTTATTTTTGTTTTCTTTGATAATTTTATTGAAACTATCAATTAACTCAGCATGATTAAATTCGCTATCCTTTTCAAATTTAGAAAAGCTTATAGCTATGGCATCAATATCTAATCCTCCTAATGGAGTTTTTTTATTCTTTTTTTTCCAATTACTTATTAAATTTAAAAACTTTGAGGATCCTTCTAATGGGTTTGATACATCTCTATAAAAAATAGGAGCTATAGAAAGATCAATACTTTTAAGGATTTCTTCGCTTTCTTTTTCGTTAATATAATTAATCTCAATAGATGACGCTCCGCGCTCTAATTCATTTAGAATTCTTGAGTTATATAATTTATTATCATTTGATGGATCAACCATTGAACAAATATGCCAGGGAAGATGTTCATTTACTTCTTCTTTTAAACCCCTTGCATAAGAGTGATTGCTTTCTAAAGTGATATCATTTTCTGTATAAAGGATCTTTTTTTCTAGATTTCCATCAAAATTTTTTTTAAGGCTATCAATTGTTTTTTCTTTTAATGATTGATTTGCAATATTTTCCCAATCATCAAGATTTTTGCTCTTAGCTTCTAAATATTTTTGATAACCATTCTTCATTTTTTTTGATACTACTATATTTTTTTATACAAAAGAAAATAATTACAATTTATAGAAATTGTTTATATAAAATACTACTTTAATGATCAACAAAGGAAATGAATTGAAATTACAATTAGTCAATCCAGGCATTTTAGAGAGATATATTAAAACTCTTTCACCATGGTTTTGTGGAGCTTTTATAAGTTCATTAATTATTGGATTATGGTTTGCTATATTCAATTCACCACCTGATTATCTTCAAGGCGAGACTGTCAGAATCATGTATATCCATGTTCCCTCTGCATGGATGGCTTTATTCATTTATTCATCCATGGCTGTAGCTAGTCTAATTGGCCTAATTTATGGTCATCTTGTAGCATTTATATACACTAAATCTGTTGCTCCTATAGGGGCTGTTTTTACTCTCATTTGTCTTGTTACCGGTTCGTTATGGGGAAAACCAATGTGGGGCACATGGTGGGTTTGGGATGCAAGATTAACATCAATGTTTATTTTATTATTTATTTATTTAAGTTTTATCATTGTATCAAAATCTTTTAATGATCCTGTAAAAGGAGATAAGATTTCTTCTATTTTTGCTCTTATTGGTTTTATTAACATTCCTATCATTAAATTTTCAGTCGATATTTGGACAACACTCCATCAACCAGCAACTATTTCAAAACTTGATACACCTTCAATACACATAGATATGCTAATACCTCTTTTAATAATGTTTACTTCATTTGTGTTTTTGTTTTTATATATTTTTTCTATAAGGTTTTTTAGTGAGTTAAACCTAAGACGTTATGTTACATATACATTAAGTTCTAAATAGTTAAGATAAGGCCATGTTTACAAGTCATACAGCATATGTTTTTCTTGCATATCTTTTTGCATTTCTAGCTATTTTAATTTTATTTTTTTCATCAATCCTGTTGTCACAAAAAAATTCAAAACTTATTGAAAAAATTAAAGAAAAAAATGATTAAAAGAAAAAAAAGAATTTATCTAATATCTTTATTTTTTATAACTATAGCTACATCTATTTATTTAATTTTGTGGGCTTTAAGAGATAATATTGTTTTTTTCTATTCTCCTTCAGAAATACAACAAAAAATAAGCCTTAAAGAAATTGATGAAATGTCTAAACTTAGATTAGGGGGTATGGTTAAAGAATCATCTATAGAGCAATTTAATGATGGATCTATAAATTTTATAATTACCGATTTTAATAAAGAAATGGTTGTTTTTTATAAAGGCATTATTCCTGATCTATTTAAAGATCAACAAGGTGTTATTGCAGAGGGCTCAATAAATAATAAAGGCATGTTTATTGCTAATTCAATTTTAGCTAAGCATGATGAAAATTATATGCCTCCTGAAGTTCAGGATACCTTAAAAAAAGACTATGGAGATAAATAGTGCTTAGTCAATTAGGTAATTTTTTTATAGCTTTAGGTTTATCAGCTTCATTTATTCAATTATTTACTGTTATTTTTAACAAAGGCTATATTAGGTGTTCTTTGGTTATTTCTTATATGACCATTGTTCATTTTTTATCTATTTCATTAGCATTTTTGTTATTAATATATGGTTTTATTATATCCGATTTTACAATCCAAAATGTTCTTGAAAATAGTCATTCATTAAAGCCTATGATTTATAAAATTTCAGCTTCTTGGGGTAGTCATGAAGGATCAATGTTACTTTGGTGTTGGGTAATGGCTTTATATGGTTTCCTAATATCTATTAATAAACAATCACTTAGAAAGGAAACTAAAAGCTTAGTATTACTATTTCAAGGTTTTTTATCTTTTGGTTTTGTTTTTTATTTGTATTTTTTATCAAATCCTCTAGAGAGCAGTAAAATAATAGTTGAAGAGGGATACGGTTTAAATCCACTTCTTCAAGATCCTGGGCTAGCATTTCATCCTCCTTTTTTGTATTTAGGTTATGTTGGGCTATCCATTGTCTGGTCATTTGCTTTAGCGGGCTTAATAAGGGATTCTATTAATAAGGAATGGGCGAGAAATATAAGGGTTTGGGCTTTAACTTCTTGGGTTTTCCTTACTATAGGTATTTCTCTAGGATCTTGGTGGGCTTATTATGAATTAGGTTGGGGCGGATATTGGTTTTGGGACCCTGTTGAAAATGTATCATTAATTCCATGGATCATTGCTACAGCTTTAATTCATAATTTATTAGCTTTAGAAAAGAAAGAAATCTTGATTAATTGGAGTGTTTTGCTCTCTTTATTGGGCTTTATTTTATCAATAATTGGAACATTTATTGTTAGGTCGGGGTTAATTACCTCTGTGCATGCTTTTGCCTCAGATCCAACAAGAGGAATATTTATCATTTTGCTATTATTTCTTGTAACGCTCTTAAGCCTTTCTATCTTTGCAAGAAAATATATTAAAAAGCAGCCAAATGTTGAGTTAAATTTCTTTAGTAAAGAGACATTTTTAATAATTAATAATTTATTATTATCGGTTATTGCTTTTACAGTTTTTCTTGGAACAATTTATCCTCTAATTGTTGAAACAATTAATAATAATAGAATTTCTGTTGGCCCACCCTTTTTCAACATTACTGTAATTCCTTTTGCAATACTTCTTGCTTTTTTTTCTGCTTTAGGGCCAATTCTGGCCTGGCATCAAAATAGCATTAAGCAATTATTAAGAAATATATCTATTCCTTTAGTTCTGACTTTATTGACAATCAGTATAACTCTTTTTATTCATGAAAATTTATCTTTAATTTTTCTTATAGGTCTTATTTCAGGAATGTGGTTATTTTTAAGCAGTTTAAACAATCTCATACATATTAGGTTTCAAGGCCTAAATAACTGGGCCTCATTTTTTGCGCATTCTGGATTTGCGATTTTAATTTTAGGAGTCAGTATTTCTAGTTCCTACCAAAATGAATATGAAGGTAAAATTGACATAAACGACCAAATAAATTTCTCAGGTTATACTTTAAAATTTGAAAATTTTAATGAAGAGATTGTTGAGAATTATATTACTACCAAAGGAAAATTCGAATTATCTAAAAATGATAGTGAATTTTTTCTTTATCCAGAAAAAAGATTTTATCCAATAGAGCAGTCTCAAACTACTGAGGCTGCAATTATTAGCAGTAAATTATCTCAATTTTATCTTGTTATGGGGGAACAGATAAACGATAAATCATGGGTCATAAGAATATGGTATAAACCTATGATAATGCTAATTTGGATTGGTGGCTTATTTATGGGAATAGGTGGTTTGTTGTCGTTACTTAAAAGAATCAAGATTAAACCTGCAAAACAAATATCCTATTTTATTATACTTACGGTTTTATCAGGGAATCTATTTGCTGATAATAAGGCTTCAATAAATGAAGATAGGGTAACAGATATTAGTCTACAAATAAGGTGTATGGTTTGTCAGTCGCAAACTATTGACGACTCTGATGCGCCTTTAGCTAAAGATCTTAAACAACTTGTAAGAAAAATGGTTTATGAAGGAAAGAGTGATGATGAGATTTTTGATTTTTTGAGAAGCAAATATGGTGATTATATTTTAATGAAACCGAGGTTTAATTTGAGCAATTTATTGCTTTGGGTTGGGCCATTTCTTATCTTGATTTTAGGAATATTTACAATTTTTAAAGTATTTAAAATAAGTTTTAGGTCTAATTAAATGACATTACTTGTTAAAAATCTATCTTGCTCTTTATCAGGAAGAAAAATTATTTCAGATATAAATTTTTCTTTAAAAAATGGAGAAATTTTAAAAATTTCTGGAGAAAATGGCTCAGGTAAAACAACGCTTTTAAGAACAATATCGGGACTAAGTTCATTTGAATCAGGTGAAATATTAATTAACAAAAAAGAAATATTTCTCCTTGGGCATAATGCCGGTATTAAACAAAATTTGACAGTTGAGGAGGATTTAGAGTTTTGGTCTAATTTTTATCAGAATAAACATGATGATATAATTTTAAAAAAATTAAATTTGAAATCAAAAATGCATTCTCAATGCCGATATTTATCACAAGGTCAAAAACAAAAATTAGCACTTACAAGGTTATTTTGCTCAAATAAAAGCATTTGGCTTTTAGATGAACCATTTTCATTTCTTGACGAAGAGTCCTCTATTTTCTTGTTAAATAAAATTGAAAAGCATCGTCAAAATGATGGAATTGCAATTATAGTTTCTCATCAAAATTTAATTAAAAATATAGATTTCTCAATTAATTTGGGAGCTCAATAATGAGAATTTATCGACTAATATTTTTAAGGGAATTAAGAAAAGTTTTCTCATATAAAGCTAATTATATTTTTAGTTTAATGTTTTATTCATCAATTATTTTTCTGGTCTCAATAGGGCTGCAAGGTCAAAATAATATTTTAACTAATGTTGCACCAGGTTTGATTTGGGTGTCTATAATATTAGTATTGTTTTTATCATTTGAAGATATTTTTCATGATGATTATTACGACGGTACGCTAGATATGTATCTGATAGAAAATATTACATTCTATGGATTTGCATTAATTAAATCTATTTCACACTGGTTAGCAAATTGTCTGCCTATGATAATTATCACTCCTATAATTGGAATTTTTGTTAATCTTGACTCTGAAGTTATTTTACCAATGATGATAACTTTAATCATTGGAACCCCTGCATTAAGCTTTATAGGGTGCATGGGTTCAAGTCTAATTTTGTCTCTTAAGATTCATGGTTTAATAATGCCAATTATTATTCTGCCTTTATTCCTGCCTATTCTTGTTTTTGGCATTGGAGCTTTAGATGTATTAATTTTTAACGGTTTTGAAGAGTTATTTTTGAGACAGCTTGCGTTATTAGCAGGAATAAGTGGTTTATCTATAGCTTTTTGTCCAATTGCTTCAGCATATATTATAAAAGCAAATTATGATTAATATTTATTCGCTGTCAGGAATAAACTTTAAAGCAAGTCCATTAATGCAATATCTCAATCCAGTCGGTTGCGGACCATCATTAAATACATGACCTAAATGTTCACCTTCTTTAGAAATAACTTCAGTCCTAATCATCCCGTGTGATTTGTCTTCTTTAAGAATAATGTTTTCATTATTGGCTTCATAAAAACTTGGCCAACCAGTTCCTGACTCAAATTTATGCTCTGATTTAAAAACTGGCAATTCCTTATCTGCTGTTACATAAACACCTTGTCTTTTTTCATTAAGTAGCTCACTTGTTCCAGGTACTTCTGTTCCACAAGAATATAAAATTTCCTTTTGTTCTTCAGATAATTTTTTTTCCATGATTTGCTCTCCAAATATATGTTTTAATATCTTTACATTGATATGTAAAATAGGCATTTTATCTAATTATACGGAGAGGTGGCCGAGTGGTCGAAGGCGCTCCCCTGCTAAGGGAGTATGCGGGCAACCGTATCGAGGGTTCGAATCCCTCTCTCTCCGCCATATATTGACAAAACTATGACAGAATATACATTATAATAATTAAGATATTTAGGGTGGGATTATGAGATATTTATTAGTTTTAATTGCAGTATTTCTAGCTAGTTGCTCAGACTCATCTCAGGAATCAAAAGATTTCACTATAAAAGAAAAGAAGGAATACATTAAATCAAAAGATTTTAATGAAAATAAAAATGTTTATTTTGGAGATCTACATGTCCATACAAAACATTCATTTGATGCCTTTATATTTGGCACTACAAACACACCAGATGATGCTTATAAATATGCAAAAGGAGGAACAATCCAGCATCCACTTGGTTTTGATATGAAATTGAGACAGCCTCTTGATTTCTATGCCGTGACCGATCATGGGTTCTTTATGGGAATGATGCCTGCTTGGGCAGATCCTAATTCTAAGCCAGGCCAACATCCTTATGTTAAAACTCTACATAATGTTAATAGAGAAGAAAATTTAACTGTCGAAAGCTCACCAGAGAGGCTTTATTATTTTAGAGAATTAATTAGGAGTGGGGCATTCGCTGAATTAGGCAGTATTTTTTCTATAATTAAAGCATATCTTACAAATAATAATTCATTTGCTGTGGATGTTTTTGATTATAATACCCACAAATCTGCATGGTCTGATGTTGCAAATGCTGCTGAAAGACATTACGAACCTGGAAAATTTACAACTTTTATAGCTTATGAATTCACTGCTTCAACAGATGGAATGGGCAATCTTCATAGAAATGTTATTTTTGGTTCATCAAAAGCACCTATAAGACCATATTCAAGAATTGACTCTCTTAATCCAGAGGATTTATGGAATACAATGGATAAATGGCGTGAAAATGGTATTGATTCAATTGCAATACCTCATAATAGCAATGGATCAAACGGAAGAATGTTTGAAATACATCAAGCTAATGGTGCGCCAATGGATACACAATATTTAAATCAAAGAATACGAAATGAACCAATTGTTGAAATAACTCAGGTAAAAGGCACATCTGAAACACATCCGTTGTTATCTCCTAATGATGAGTGGGCTGATTTTGAAATAATGAGCACCAGAGTAGGAAGCGTTCCTCCAACATATAGTAGACCAGATGGAAGCTATGTTCGAGATGCATTAAAAAAAGGTTTAATGTTAGAACAATTTTTTGGAGGCAATCCATATAACTTTGGTTTTATTGGATCAAGTGATACACATACTGGCGCCTCATCATTTGATGAGAGCAACTACTTCTCGAAAGTTGGTATTTTAGATGGGACACCTGAGGGAAGGGGTTCAATACCCATACCTCAGGAACAATTGGATTTTATAAATAATCTTCCAGATGAGCAGAGTGATGTATATAATTATGTAGATTATGATGGTCAAAAATATATGCGAGCAGGTTTTGATGAATGGGGAGCATCTGGTATTGCGGCTGTTTGGGCAGAGGAAAATACACGAGAGGCTATCTTTTCTTCTTTTAAAAGAAAAGAGACATATGCCACATCTGGAAATAGAATACTTTTAAGATTCTTTGGCGGTTTTAATCTTGGCGATATTGATCTAAATTCATCTAGTTTAATAAGTGAACTTTATGAAAGAAGTGTGCCAATGGGAGGCAATATTATTAATTCAAACAATAGTATTCCTAATTTTATTATTTGGACGAAAAAAGGAGTAAATGGCGCTCACTTACAGAGAATACAAATAGTAAAAGGATGGATAGACGATCGAAGTGCTGAACCATTTGAAAAAGTATATGATGTTGCTTGCTCTGATGGTCAAGAAGTCGATCAAGTAACTCAAAGGTGCCCTGACAATGGTGCAAGAGTGAATATTTCTGATTGCTCTATTTCAGCTGATGTTGGCGATGAGGAATTAAAAACTTTTTGGTCTGACCCTGATTTTGACCCTGATTTAAAAGCTTTTTATTATGTTAGAGTTTTAGAGAATCCAACATGCCGCTGGTCTACATGGGATGCGCTTAGAGCTGGAACAAATCCAAGGAAAGACTTGAAACCAACTATTCAAGAAAGAGCTTGGTCATCTCCTATTTGGTATATCCCATAGAATAAATTGAAAAAAAAAATATTTATACTTTTAGGTGTTTTTATTGGATTTTTAGCTCTTTTCTATGGAATTAATATTTCTCAAAAAACAAGCATATATGTTTCGGGATCTGAAATAAAAAATCTAATTAATATCTGGAAAGATCAAACTGGAAGATCTCCAACAAACAAGGAAATAGATATGATAATTAAGAATCTTGTTAATGAAGAAATATTATATCAGGAAGCTTTAAAGCTTGGGCTAAATCAAAATGATAAAATCATAAAAAGAAGATTAATTCAAAAATTAGAATTCTATAAAGAAAGCGAAAATCTGAGTAAAGTTAAAGAAGAAAATATAATTAAATATTATAATGAAAATATAAATTCTTATAAATTAAATAAAAGATATTCATTTAAACACATTTTCTTTTCTGATCCGAAAGATAATTACGAAAATATAAAATTAGTTTTACTAGATATAGAAAACACATCAAACAATGAAATTGGTGAACCTTTTATTCATGGCGATAGCTTTATAGAGAAAGGTAAAGCAGCAATTGATTCAGATTTTGGCTCAGGATTTTCAGAAAATATTATAAATTTAGAAAAGAATACTTGGCAGGGACCTTTTAAATCAATATATGGTGATCACTTAATTTATGTATTTGATGTATTTCCTGAGGAAATAATATCCTTTGAAGATGCAAAACAATCAGTAATTGTAAATTATAATGATGAAATAAAGAGTAAAGTTATGAATAATTATATTTATTCCATTATAGATAAATATGATGTTATCATTGGCGAATATAAATGAATTTTAAGTAATGGGATAAGTATTAAGGATGTTTAAAGGATCAATTGTAGCGTTAGTCACTCCCTTTAAAGGAAATGAAATTGATGAATTTGCTTTAAGAAATCTTGTCGATTGGCATATATCTGAAGGCACAGATGGAATAGTTCCTGTAGGAACTACAGGTGAAAGCCCAACTCTGAATCATGATGAACATGAACGTGTAGTGGAAATTGTAATTGACCAAAGCAATAAGAGAGTACCAATTATTGCTGGAACGGGATCAAATTCTACTGCGGAAGCTATTAACTTATTGAAACACGCAGAGAGTGCCGGTGCCGATGCTGCATTGGTAGTTACTCCTTATTACAATAAACCTACTCCTGAGGGATTATATGCTCATTATGAGGCGCTAGACTCAGCTTCTTCTAGTATTCCAATAATTATTTACAATATTCCATCACGTTCAGTCATTGATATTAATATTGATTTGATGGGAAGATTATCTCATCTTCAATCAATCGTGGGCGTCAAAGATGCTACAAGTGATATTTCTCGAATTAAACAACATAATGAATTGTGTGAGAATGGCTTTATTCAACTTTCAGGTGAAGATGAAACTATTTATGAGTACATGATTAATGGAGGGCAGGGATGTATTTCAGTCACAGCGAATATTCTTCCTAAGGTTTGTTCAGATATGCACAAAGCCTTTTCTAATAATGATTTAGAAGAAGCAAAAAAACTTAACAATATACTTATGCCTCTTCATAAGGCACTCTTTATCGAAACAAGTCCATCTCCAGTTAAGTATATTTTATCTAAAATGGGACTTATTGATTATGAGATTAGATTGCCTCTTGTTAAAATCACACAAGAAACAAAATCAATGCTTGATGAAATCATATCTAATTTAGAGATAAAATAATGTCATCTAAGTCAGGTGGTAGAAAGAAATCTCAAAATGAATACTCTGTAATAGCTGATAACAGGAAAGCAACATTTCAGTATGAGATTGAGGATACATTTGAAGCCGGAATAGTTTTAACGGGTTCTGAAATTAAAAGCATTAGACTAAATAAAGTAAATATAAGGGAGTCCTATGCTAGCGCTGAGAATGGAGAAATTTTCCTAATAAACTGTAATATTCCTCGTTATCAAAATTCAATTTCAACTAACTACAATCCTAAGCGCGTAAGAAAGCTATTATTAAATAAAAAAGAAATTAATAAGCTTTTTGCGGCTACTCAGAAAAAAGGTATGACTCTCATTCCTACAAAAATGTATTTTAATAAAAAAGGTTTAGCTAAGATTGGAATAGGTATAGGAAAAGGTAGAAAAATTCATGACAAAAGAGAGGTTAAAAAAACAAGAGATTGGGAAAGGCAAAAAGCAAGACTTTTAAAAAATAATTAAATTTTTAATTCTTTTTTGGCCTCAAAAAAAATTTTCTCAAACATCTCCTCGTTTAATCTTCTTGTATTGGTGTTGTATCTTGAGCAATGATAACTATCTATTAATATAAAGTTATCGATTTTATGTTTATTACCATGCTTAAATTTATATAGTTTCTGCTTTAAATTAAATGCAGAAATTATACTTTTATGAGCTATTAAACCAAGGGCAATAATAACTTTAAGGTTTTTATGGATTTCGATAGTCTTTTTTAAAAAATTATTACAATTATTAATTTCTTCTGAGATTGGTTTGTTTTGGGGTGGAACACATCTTACTGCGTTCGTGATTGTGCAATTTTTTAATTTAAGACTATCATCAATTGTCCCAGCATATTTACCTTTAGAAAAATTAAATTTATTGATAGTTTTATAAAGTAAATCTCCAGCATAATCTCCCGTAAAAGGTCTTCCGGTTTTATTTGCACCCTGTAAGCCTGGCGCAAGACCAACAATTAATAAGCTTGATGATAATTCACCAAATGTAGGAACCGGAGCATTGAACCAATCAGGATTCTTAGACTGATTTTTTTTTCTAAAATTGTATAACCTTCTGCACTTAGAACAATTTTTATTAGGTTCTATTAATTTTTTCATGATTGTTTTATATTATTAAATTAGGATAAGTTGTATAAAATAATAGAACTTAAAACTTGAATTTTGTGTTCTTTAATGATTAAAAGACTTTTTTAAGGAAAAATAATGGCAAGAGTTACCGTAGAAGATTGTGTAGATAAGGTTGAAAGTAGATTCGATCTTGTTCTTTATTCAGCTTTTAGATCAAGAGAAATTGCTGAAGGAGCTGAACTACAAGTTGACAGAGAAAATGATAAGAATCCAGTTGTTGCTTTAAGAGAGATAGCTGAAAATAAATTAAATTCTGACACTCTTGAAGAGGAGCTTATTGAAAGCCTTCAAACTCAAATTGATGTTGATGAGGCCGACGAAGATTATATTCCTTTGATTCAACAAGAAGCAAATACATCTGATCAAAACTCATTAAGTGATGAAGAAGTAAGTCAAGAATCTGAAGAACCTGAACAAAAACAAATGACAGAAGAAGAATTGTTAAAGGCTATTGAAGATAATCTTAATGATAAAAAAAATACAAGGCGCTCATTTTAATTTAGGCTGGATAAATGCGTGAAACTGATTTAGTTGATCGTATTGTATCATTCAATCCCAAAGTTGATACTAGGATAATAAAAAAAGCATACCATTTTGGAATGTTAATGCATGGATCTCAACTTAGAGAAAGCGGAGATCCATATTTTTCTCATCCAATTGAAGTAGCAAATATCCTAGCAGAACTAAATCTTGATACATCATCTCTTGTATGTGCTCTTCTTCATGATACTATTGAAGACACCAAAGCAACCATAAAAGATGTAAAAGAAAATTTTGGTAAGGAAATAGCCAAACTTGTTGATGGCGTTACAAAGTTAAATAAATTAGAAAGTAGACCTGATCAATCAAAAGCTGCTGAGGATTTTCGGAAATTAATTTTAGCTAGCTCCTCAGATATAAGGGTTCTTCTTATTAAGTTAGCTGATAGACTGCATAACATGAGAACTCTTAAGCATTTAAAAAATAAAGATAGAAGACAAAGAATTGCTAAAGAAACCCTTGATATATATGCCCCTCTTGCCTCAAGAATAGGAATGCATGAAATTAGAGAGGAGCTAGAGGATCTTGCTTTTTCAGAAACAGAGCCAGAAATTAGAGCAATTCTTTTAGAAAGAATAAAAGATTCGAAAAAGAAAAATAATAAAATAGTAAAAGATATTTCTGGTGAATTATCAAAAGTTCTAAAATCAAATAAGATAAAGGCATTTGTGTCTGGAAGAGAAAAATCAATTTATTCTGTTTGGTTAAAAATTGAGAATCAAAATAAATCCTTAGAACAATTGTCTGATCTATTTGGTTTTCGTATACATGTTGATAAAATTGAAGAATGTTATTCTGTTTTAGGTGTGCTTCATCAAAATTGGCAAGCGGTACCAGGTCTTTTTAAGGATTATATTTCAACTCCAAAAAAGAATGGATATCAATCAATTCATACAACACTAGTGGGACCAAATAATCATCGTGTCGAAATCCAAATAAGAACAAATAAAATGCATGAGATTAATGAAAGAGGGGTAGCAGCTCATTGGGCTTATAAAGAAAAAGACTCATCAAACGGTGAGTATTTAAGTTCCATTGCTTGGATGGCTGATTTAATTGATATCCTCCAAAAGGACGGCGCCACAGATGAATTTCTTGAAAACACAAGGTTGGAGTTATCTCACGATCAAATTTATTGCTTTACTCCTAAGGGCCGTTTAATTGCCCTACCTCAAGATTCAACCGCATTGGATTTTGCTTTTGCCTTACACACAGATTTAGGTCTATTTTGTTCGGGAGTTAAGATTAATGGAGAAAAAAGACCGAGAAGAACAAAATTAAAGAATGGTGATGAGGTTGAAATAATTAAATCTAAATCTGAAGTTCCATTGGATTCTTACGAAGATCTTGTAACTACAGGAAGATCAAAATCTTCAATAAGACGCGCAATTAAAGAAAATACAATTAAGAACCAGAGACTCTTGGGAAAAGAAATTATAAAAAGTGTTTTTTCTTCTCACAGAAAAAAACCAACAAGAGATATTTTGGAAAGATCATTTGGACCATTAAATGTTAAATCCTTAATGGAACTCTATCAATTATTGGGTTCAGGAAAGTCATCTGGCTCCGAAGTTTATGATCATGTTTATCCAAATACTAAAAGAAAAACAAAGAGAAAAAGATATTACAGTAAAAATATTTCTTTACAAATTTCCGGATTACTTCCTGATATGGATGTGAGCTTTCAAAAAAATTCCCTTCTTGTTCCTGGAGATAATATAATCGGAATAACCATCCCAGGTAAGGGGATTACAATCTACCATGCTAAAGATGAAGAGCTTCATAAGTATGAAAATAGTCCGGAAAGATGGCTAAGACTGCAGTGGAAAAAA
Source organism: Rhodobiaceae bacterium (assembly GCA_002726005.1). Taxonomy (GTDB): domain Bacteria; phylum Pseudomonadota; class Alphaproteobacteria; order MED-G09; family MED-G09; genus AG-430-B22. The sequence continues at coordinate 31,527 of PBRS01000006.1, read as the reverse complement.
GAAATTGATGTAACATTTACTGCTAGAATTATGTTAAGTATTATTAATGAGGTTGGTTCCTTGGGTGTTATTAGTGCTGCAATTGCTGATTATGGTGGGAATATAACAAATTTAAATTTAACAGAAAAAGATACTGACTTTTACAACTTAAGGATTGATATTGATGTTAATGATAAAAATCACATTGATAATATAATTAAATCTCTCAAGGGTCTTCCAGAGGTTAATTCAGTTGAAAGGTTAATACACTAATGGATGAAAAAGAATTAATTGAAGATTTTAAAAATTGTGGTGCCTTATTAGAGGGTCATTTCATATTATCTTCAGGCTTACATTCTACTAAATACCTTCAGTGCGCTTTAGCTCTATCAAACCCAACATTAGTAAAGAAAATTACAAAGGCCCTTGGTGAGAAAATAATTACAAATTTTAATAAAAAATTTGATTATGTAGTTGCCCCAGCAATGGGTGGCCTGATTATTGGTCATGAGATTGCCATGTTTTTAAATTTACCCTTTATGTTTCTAGAGAGAGTTAATGGTGAGTTTGAGCTAAGAAGAGGGTTTTCTTTTGAAAAAAATTCAAATTTTCTAATGATTGAAGATGTTGTTACTACAGGTTTATCCTCTATGGAAGCAATTAAGGTTGTTAATAATATGGGTGGAAATGTGATAGGGGAAGCAGCAATAATTGATCGTTCAGGAGGTGAGGTTGATATTGGTATAGATTTAGTAACCTTGTTATCTCTTAAAATTCCTACATTTGACAGAAACAATATTCCAGATGATTTAAAGTCAATTAAAGCTGAAAAACCAGGTAGTAGAAGTTTATAATCAATGGAAATTAAAAAAAAATTAAAAAAAATTAATTTTTCAAAATTAATTAGAATTTCTGATACCCCACATTCTATTTCATTAGGTTTTTCTATTGGTGTATTTGCTTCTTTTACTCCTTTAATTGGAGTTCATATTATTCTTGCAATCCTTTTATCATGGATTCTAAAGGCTAATTATTTTTCTTCCGTTTTAGGAACATTTATTGGAACACCTTTGACTTATCCATTTATTTGGTTTGCATCTCTTTATGTGGGTAATATCTTTATTCCTATCGAAGATTTTAATTTAATAGAGCTAGGTGAGTCTTCTTTTTATTCATTAGAAATCTTATCAAATATAAAGCCTCTAATACCCTCTTTTTTAATTGGTGGTTTGTTGGTTGGGCTAATATCTGCTTTTTTATCATATTTTTTTGTTAAGAAATCTATTATCTTTTATCGGAATAAAAAAAGACTAAGGGAAGAAATTTCTAATGACTGAAACTCTTGATATTAAGTTAGGCGTTAATATTGATCATATAGCAACACTTAGGAATGCTAGAGGAGAGTGGTTTCCTGATCCTATAAAAGCTGCTGAGATAGCTCTAAACTCAGGTGCTGATTCAATAACAGCTCATTTACGTGAAGATAGAAGGCATATTAAAGATGAAGATATTAGCAATATTATAAAAAAATTTCCGGGTAAATTAAATCTTGAAATAGCTGCAAATGAAGAGATGAAAAATATTGCTTTAGAAGTTAACCCTTTTTCTTGTTGTATAGTTCCAGAAAGAAGAGAAGAAGTAACAACCGAGGGTGGCTTAGATGTTTTGAGTAATTCAAATTATTATGCAAATTTAAATTCTATTCTTAGAGAGCAGGGTATAAGAACATCTTTTTTTATTGACCCAACTGAGGATCAGGTTAAATCTTCCATTGATTGTGGTGTTGAATGTGTAGAGTTTCATATGGGTAAATACTGTAGACTATTTTATGAAGATCAACCTCAAGCTGAAATAGAGTTTAAAAAAATACATGATTTATCTATTTTTGCTTATGAATCAGGCCTTGAGATCCATCTTGGTCATGGTTTAGATTTTGATACTACAAAAAAAGTTACAGAGATATCGTGTCTTCAAGAGGTAAATATTGGATTCTTTCTTATTGCTGACTCAATTTTTTCAGGATTAGAGAATTCTATTAGAAAAATGAAAGACATTTGTAATCGTAATTTTTAGTTGGAGGTGTAATTGATAATCGGTATAGGAAATGATCTTATTAGTATCAAAAGAATTGAGAGCACTCTTTCAAAATTTGGCGATAGATTTATTAAGAGAGTATTTACTGATACAGAAATCAAAAAATCAGAAGGTAGATTAAAAAAATCATCTTCATATGCGAAAAGATTCGCAGCTAAAGAAGCTGTTACTAAAGCTCTTGGCACAGGATTAAGTAGTGGAGTATTTTTTAAAGATATAGGCGTAGAAAATGATAAATATGGCAAGCCTTCAATTGTGCTCACTGGAGGCGCTAAATTAAGACTTGAGAATATTTTACCAAAAAATCATAAGGCCAATATAAATTTAACAATCACAGATGATTTTCCATGGGCCCAAGCAATAGTAATCATTGAAGCAACAACCGAATAACCATAGATTGTATTTTAATGGCTAAAGCAAAGAAAAAAGAAAATTTTATTTCATCATTTTTATGGATACTTTTACTTGCCTTACTTTTTCGATCATTTTTCTTTACTAGCTATAATATTCCAACTGGCTCGATGATTAATACACTTAAGATAGGAGACTATATTTTTGCATCAAAATGGACTTATGGATATTCAAAACATTCATTACCATTCAGTATCCCATTAATTCCTTATAGGTTTTTTTCCTCTTCACCAGAAAGAGGTGATGTAATTATTTTTAAATTACCTTCAGATAATTCTACAGATTATGTTAAGCGTGTTATAGGGATTCCTGGTGATAATATTCAGATCGTTAATGGCAGAGTATCTCTAAATGGTAAATTGTTATCTTACGAGGTTATTGGAAAAAATATCAATAACCGCTTTGTAAACCCCAATAATAGATCTTTAGGTTGTTATAACCAAGAATCGATTTTACTAAATGAAACTCTCCCGAATGGGAAATCTTATGAGATTCTTGATACTTATCAAAATCTACCTCAAGATAATACTCAAATTTATAGGGTTCCGCCAAATCATTATTTTGTAATGGGCGATAATAGAGATAATTCTCAAGATAGTAGATTTCTTAAAAAAGTTGGCTTTATACCGCATGACAATCTTGTTGGAAGAGCAGAAATAAAGTTTTTTTCATGGCATTGGAGAAAGCTTGGCAAAAAAAATTGTGATGCAAGTGTGAGGTGGAAAAGAATATTCAGACCAATTCATTAGATGAAAAGTAAATTAAAATATATCAATAAGTTAGAAAAAAAAATTAAATATGATTTTAATAATAAAGATTTATTAGAAGAAGCATTAACTCATTCAAGCTTTAAAAATAATTCTAATTCAAATCAAGAAAGACTAGAGTTTATAGGAGACAGAGTTTTAGGTCTTGTTATTGCGGAATTCCTGTTTCAAAATTTTTTAAGTGAAAGAGAAGGTGTTTTGACTAATAAATTTCGTTACTTAGTCCAAAATAAACAATGCACAAAAATTGCAGAAAAATTAGATATTATTAATTATCTTCAACTCGGAAATTCTGAAAAAAACAAAACAACTCATTCAATTTTAGCCGACTCTATGGAGGCTCTTTTAGGAGCTGTTTATCTAGACGGAGGATATGATGTGTCTAAAAAAGTAATCTTATCTTTATGGGATGAATATTTAAATAATGATGAAATACTAAATGCAACTGTGAGTTCAAAAAATATATTACAAGAGTATTTGCATGCCAATAGTTTTTCTGAGGCCTCTTATTCAGTTATTTCTAAAGATGGAGAAGATCATAAACCTAGCTTTTTAGTTGAGGTTTCTGTAGATAAGATTGGAAAAGTAAATGCTCTCGGAAAATCTATAAAAGAAGCAGAAATTAATGCCGCTAAAAAATTTATTGATGAGTTTGAAATTGGATAAAATAAGTAAATCAAATATTGTTGTTAGCATTATTGGGCCTAGTAATTCAGGAAAATCAACATTATTGAACAAAATTTTAGGTGAAAAGGTTTCGATTGTAAGTCGAAAAGTTCAAACCACTAGGATGGGATTAAGAGGAATACTTAACAATAATAAAACTCAAATTATTTTTATTGATACTCCTGGTTTATTTGAAGCTAAAACTATTTTTGAAAAGGCGATGGTCGAAAATGCATTCGCTAATTTAAATGATGCCGATCTTATTTACTTTTTAATAGATGGGTCAAGAAAGTTAAGTGATTTTGATAAAAAGGTTTTGAAATATTTTAAAAACTTTAAAAAGGAAGCTTTTTTAATAATTAATAAAATTGATCTCATTGAAAAAAAACAATTACTTGAAATTACTAATATTATTAATTCATATTTTTCATTTAAAAAAACATTCTATATTTCTGCAAAAAATAAAGAAGGCATAGACGACCTACTGTTAGAGACAAATCATGAGGCCGATTGTGAAGGGTGGCTATATCCAGAGGATCAATATACAAATCTCCAAAGCGCTATTCTTTGTGAAGAAATAACTAGAGAAAAGATATTTAATCATGTGCATGAGGAGGTTCCTTATGGCTCAATAGTAAAAACTGATAGCTGGTCAGATAAGAAGAAGGTTTTAAAAATAGGGCAAACTATCTATGTAAAAAAAAATAATCATAAGGGAATTATCCTTGGAAAAGAGGGTTCAAAAATTAAAGAAATAGGCACTGCTTCAAGAATTGATTTAGAAAAAATATTCAATAAAAAGATATTTTTAAGTTTAGATGTAAAAGTAGATAAAAATTGGGACAAAGATCCAAAATATTTTAATAGATTAGGCCTTGAAGTGAAGAAAAGATGATATGCAATTAAATGATACCGCTATAGTATTAAGCACCAGAAAATATAATGATAGCTCGATAATAATGAAAGTTATTACTGAAAATAATGGTATTTATACTGGATTGGTTAGAATAAAAAAAAATCAGGGTGGTTTTGGAGTAAATATCACCGGGAATAAGCTTAATTTAATGTGGAGAGCTAGACTATCTGAGCATTTAGGGTTTTTTACAACTGAATTAAATAAATCTAGAGCTCATGAAATTATGAAAGATCAAATTTTCTTATCAGGTATTAATTTAGTTTGTTCTCATCTTGATCTTTATCCCGAAAGGGAACCTTGCCAAAATATTTATTTAGAATTTGATAACTTAATTAATAATTTTATTAAAAAAGATAAGATTTGGATAAAGAAACTTGTTGAATTTGAATTTAATTATCTAGAATTTATGGGATTTGGAATTGATTTGTCAGAATGCGCTTTAACAGGAACAACTGACTCATTAGAGTGGGTTTCACCAAAATCTGGTCGAGCTGTAAATTCTAAGGCCGGTAAGAAATGGTCAAAAAAACTTCTTAAAATACCTCCTTTCCTATTAGATGAAAAAATAGACGCAAATAAAAAGGATCTTATTGATGGCTTAAATTTGACGGGTCATTTTTTAAAAAAACAAATTTATTCAGATTTAAATAAAGACTTGCCTTCTTCAAGAAAAAAAATAATTGATTCACTAAAAAATTAGGAATCTATGTATAAATTTTTTGATACAAATGAATTTAATAGATCAATATAAAGATATAGAAATAGTTGATGCCCTTGAGGAGAGGTACTTAGCTTATGCATTAACAACAATAATGGATAGAGCTCTTCCTGATGTAAAAGACGGTCTAAAACCAGTACATAGGAGACTTCTTTATGCAATGAGACAACTAAATTTATCTCCTGCTTCTTCATTTAAAAAATCTGCAAGAATAGTAGGGGAAGTAATGGGAAGATTTCATCCTCATGGCGATCAAGCAATTTACGATACATTGGTAAGATTAGCTCAAGATTTTTCTGTAAGATGGCCTTTAATTAATGGACAAGGTAATTTTGGTAATATAGATGGTGATAATGCTGCTGCAATGCGTTATACAGAATCTAAATTAACTTCAATTTCTGAATTATTACTATCTGGAATTGATGAAGATTGTGTTGATTTTAGATTAACATATGATGAAGTTGATAAAGAGCCCACTGTTTTACCAGCAAATTTCCCTAATCTTCTTGCTAACGGATCGTCAGGAATCGCAGTCGGTATGGCGACCTCGATACCTCCACACAATGTTGAAGAGATTTGCAATGCATCACTTCATCTTATTAAACATAGAAATATGCATTTTGATAAATTAATCGATCTTATTCCTGGGCCTGATTTTCCTACTGGAGGAGAAATTTTTGAGTCTAAAGATTCAATTCTTAATATTTATAAAACAGGAAAAGGAAATATAAGGATAAGAGCTAAGTGGGAGATTGAAAAAGAAAAAAGAGGAGTGTGGAAAATTGTTGTTAATGAAATACCATATCAAGTAAATAAAGGTAAGTTAATTGAAAAAATAGCTCAACTTATCATCGATAAAAAAATACCAATACTTGATGATGTGCGCGATGAGTCTGATGAGAATATAAGGTTAATTTTAGTTCCCAGAAATAGGGATGTTGATCCCGAACAATTAATGGAAGCTTTATTTAGTTTATCAGACTTAGAAACTAGGTTTTCAGTTAATTTAAATGCAATAAACAACAATATTCCTAAGGTACACAATCTTCGTGATTTGATTCTTGCTTGGATAGATCATAGAAGGGATGTGCTTGTAAGAAGAAGTACATTTAGATTCAATCAAATTAAGAGCCGAATGGAAATATTAAGTGGCTATTTAATTGTTTATGTAAATCTTGATGAAGTAATTAAAATCATTAGGGAAGATGATGAGCCAAAAAATAAATTAATGAAGCAATTTGATTTAAATGAAAACCAAGCCAATTCAATTTTAAATATGAGGCTAAGGTCATTAAGAAAGTTAGAAGAACTAAAAATCAAGGAAGAATTTAACTCATTAAAAATAGAGAAATCAATTTTAGGAAAATTAATAAAATCCGAAGATATTCAATGGAAAGAGGTGTCAAAAGAGATTAAAGAAATAAAAAAAGATTTTTCTAAAAAAACAAAATTAGGAAAAAGAAGAACAAAAATTAATTATGATGCAGAAATTTTAAATATTGATCTTAATTTTTCCGAACCAACAGAACCTATTACTGTTGTTTTATCAAAAGAAGGTTGGATTAAGACACTAAAAGGCCTTAATCATGATATTGCTGAAATTAAATTTAAAGATGGCGATGAGCTGCTTCTTATTCATGAGACAATGAGTGATGATAAGCTTTTAATTTTTTCTTCAAACGGAAAATTTTATACAATAGAAGCAAATCAACTTCCTTCCGGAAGAGGTTACGGTGACCCATTAAANCTCTTAATTGATCTACAAGATGATGATAAAATCATCTCTTTGTATTCTTTTTCACAAGCNGGTGAACTAGTTATAGCTTCAAAATTTGGATATGGATTNATAGTNTCTTTTGAAAATTTAATTTCAAATAGAAANGCTGGGAAACAAATTTTAAACTTATCAAACGATGATAAGGCTGTTAGTTCAGATTATTTAAAAGGAGCCGACATTGCGGTTATTGGCGAAAATAAAAAAATGTTATTATTTAAGAGAGAAGAGCTTCCTAAGATGTCAAAAGGAAAAGGAGTTAGGCTTCAGAAATATAAAGAAGGATACCTTAAGTCGATTATAAGTTTTAACTATAATGAAGGATTAAATATTGTTGATAATAATGGAAGAAATAGAAATTTTGATGATATTGATAATTGGCTAGGAAAGAGAGGCCAAGCAGGTAAAAAAGTTCCTAAGGGATTCCCTAGAAATTTTTAATTAAATATATAAGTCGGTAACCATGTTGCTATTCCTGGGAATACTGATAGCAACATTAACATCATCATTTGTATAAGAATAAATGGGATTACCCCTTTGTATATATCTGATGTTTTTACTGAGTCTGGAGCAACCCCTCTTAAATAAAACAGAGCAAATCCAAACGGAGGCGTTAAGAAACTTGTCTGAAGATTAATTGCCATCATGACTCCTAACCATACAGGATCTATACCCATTTGAAGAATTATTGGAGCCACTATAGGCACAACAACAAAAGTTATTTCAATAAAATCTAAGAAGAAGCCAAGTAAAAACATTGAAATCATAACTATAAGTATTGCGCTAAAAGTTCCTCCAGGAAGGTTTGTAAGAAAGTGTTCTATTGTTTCGTCTCCACCCAAACCCCTAAAAACAAGACTAAAGAAAGTTGCTCCAATTAATATAATAAAGACCATGGAAGTAATTTTGGTAGATGATCTTGCTGCATCAACCAAAACACCACTTAAATATAATTTATATATACTTAAAATTGTAGAGATTAAGAAGATGACAAAGATTGCTACTGCTATAAATATATTAAAAGTTTCATAAAGGTTTAAATCAAGTCTATTAAGCCTTAAATCAAATAAAAAGTTTAAAATCAAAAGAGAAATAAATGAAATTGCGGATAATAATGTTAAAAAGTTTTCTTTAACTATTCTATTTGCAGCTAATAAAATGGAACCAATTGCTCCAACTGATGCTGCTTCAGTAGGTGTTGCAAAACCAGTTAATATTGACCCTAGAACAGCAATGATTAATGCTAGAGGAGGAAATAAGGTTTTGATTAGTTCTTTATAGCTTATTTCATTTTCTTCAATCAGCATTTCAGGTGTTGAATCTGGATCAAATATCGCTTTTAAAAATTGATAAACAATGTAGAGAGAAACTAGTAACAAACCTGGAAAAAGTGATCCTGCAAATAAATCACCCACAGAAACCGTATCTGGTGAAAAAATTCCCATTTTTAATTGTGATTGTTGATATGCATTTGAAATAACATCACCAAGAAGAATTAATACAATTGATGGTGGAATTATTTGTCCTAATGTTCCTGCTGCAGTTATTACACCAGTAGCTAATTTTGGTGTATAGCCATTTTTTAACATAGTAGGTAATGATAAAAGCCCCATTGTTACAACTGTTGCACCCACAATTCCAGTCGAAGCAGCTAATAATGCCCCAACAAGAGTAACTGAAATACCAAGCCCACCTCTTATGCGTCTTAATAATTTACTCATATTTTCAAGCAAATCTTCAGCCACCTTCGATTTTTCTAAAATTGTTCCCATAAAAATAAACAAAGGAACTGCCATTAAGACTTCATTTGTCATTGTTCCAAAAATTCTTTGTGGAATGGCTTTTAAAAATTGTATTGGAAAGACTCCAAAGTAATCTCCAACTAAAGCAAAGATAATTGCAACACCCGCTAAAGAAAATGCTACAGGAAAACCTAAAAGAAGCACTAAAATTGCTACAGCAAACATCAACAAATCTAAATATTCTATCATTTTTTTTCTTTTAAATTATCAATTGAATTTAATAAAATAACTACTGCCTGAATAAAAAGCAGAATTGGAAAAATTACCAAAGTAGTTTTATATAGATATGTAGCATTTAAACCGCTAGTTTCAGGTGATCCTTCTAAAATTTTCCAAGATCTAACAACATATGGGTAGCTCATTAAAAAAGTAATTATTATAAATGGCATAAGAAGAGTTAATGTTCCTATTAGATTAACAACATTCTTAAATTTTTCAGATGACTCTCTATAAAATGAGTCAACTCTTACATGTTCATCATATAATAAGGTGTAGCCTGCAGCTACTGTAAATAATGTCCCATGCATATAGATCATTAATTCTTGAAGTTTGATAAACCCTAATCCAAACACATATCTAGAGAGTACGATCACTATTTGTACAATAACCATTATAATTATTAGCCAAGAAATATAACGACCGATATATTCATTAATTGATTTTAGGATATACATTAGTCTTCTCTAGAGGCCATATAAGGCAATTCAGAATGCTTGGACCAGTTTCTTAATCTTTTTAGATTATCCATAAAAGATAAATAGATTTCATTTGAAATTGGATCTTTGGTTGTGACATCTTCAAGTACTTCATTAGACTTTAACTTTAACTCATTCATAATTTCTTTTGAAAAGCTTCTCATTTGAACGCCATGTTTATTAATTAAGGTATTTAAAGCAATTGCGTTATGATGATTGAATTCTGCTAATGTGTATGTATTTTCATGAGAGAACACATTCTTAAATATTTCTTTTTGTGAATTTGTTAATGAATTCCACGTATCAAGATTTACACCTGTTGCTAAACCAGCTCCTGGCTCATGAAAACCTGGCCAGTAATAGAATTTAGCAACTTGATAAAAGGCAAACGCTAGATCATTCCATGGTCCGACCCATTCAGTAGCATCAATAGCACCTGATTGAAGTGCTGGATAGATTTCCCCTCCGGGAATAGCTACTGCAGCTGATCCTACCCTTCTTAAAACTTCACCTCCCAATCCAGGCATCCTAATTTTGAGACCCTTTAAATCATCTATAGTAATTATTTCTTTATTAAACCATCCGCCCATTTGCACTCCGGTATTAGCCGATTGAAATGAAATTACATTAAACTGAGAGCTTAACTTATTCCAAAGCTCTCTTCCACCGCCATGATCAATCCATGCATTTAATTCATTTGCTGTCATACCAAAGGGAACAGATGTAAAAAAATTAAATCCTATATTTTTACCTTGAAAGTAATATTCTGCTCCATTGTACATATCAGCCACACCTATTGAAGCAGCATCTAAAGCCTCAAAAGCTGGAACTAATTCACCTGCAGCAAAAACCTTTATTTCAATCTCACCATCAGTTGCTTTATTTATATGTTTAGCTATTCTTTCTGGCGATGTACCTAGGCCAGGAAAATTTTTAGGCCATGTATGAGTCATGGTTAATCTTCTAATGCCTTTTGAAATTGCCGGTTTAGTTAAAGCACTGGATAACAATATTGATGAAGCCCCGCCAATTACAGCATCTCTTCTAGTAATTTTAATATTTCTTTTATTTTTTATTTTCTTTTTCATAGTTTATCCATTCACCATTAATGAGAATCTCTGAAGAAATAAAATCTTTTTTATATTCCATTTCCTTGCAACCGCTTATCCAATAACCCAAATATATTAATTCTTTCTTATAATTTTTACTAAATTCAATATGATCAAGGATCATGAATTTACCCAAAGAATATTTTGTTGAATAAGGGCTATAAAATGAATATACCATTGATAATGCATCATCTAAAAAATCAGTTATACATGAGGAAATTAGAGCATTATCTAATCTATATTCAATAATCTTTGTGTCTATACCAGAGTTTTTAATCATCGAATAATAATCAGCAAAAATCATATCGTTCATTTCACTATCAGGATGTTTATAATCTAAATATTCTTTAAATAAGTAGAATTGTTCATATGTAACTTTTTCCGTAATATTTCTGTGAAAAATTTTACCTTTATTATAAATTCTTTTTTGGTTTTTAGTTTCTTTAAAACCACTGACTTTTATTCTAATTGGTATACATTTATTACAACCTTCGCATACTTGATTGTAAAAGATGTTTTGACTTCTTCTAAAGCCCTTTGATATTAAAAGATTATAAAAATCTTGGTCCTTAGGCCCTTTAATAAATGTAAATAATTTTCTTTCCTTTTGATGAGGCTGATAAACACATTCAGTAGAGTCTGAGATATAAAAATCTTCTTTATGAGTATTTTCTAATTTATTCAATTTAATAACCAAAAAAGCTAATCATAGTTGTATAGCTTAACCACATTAATAAAACTAGGGGGATTCCTGCTGTAAGATAATCTTTAAATTGGTAATTTCCAGGACCCATAACCAAGAGATTAGTTTTGTATCCAATAGGCGTGGCAAAAGAGCAATTGGCTGCAAATATTAAACAATAAATAAATGGTTCAGGTTGAATATTAAAATCGTTAGCAAGGTTAATTGCTACTGGAGCAAACAATACCGCAGTTGCGTTATTGCTTAAGAAATTTGTAATTATTGCAATGAAAATAAAAAATAACGATAATACTGTTATCATATCAAAGTTTATTAAAAGACTTTTTAATAAGTCAGCAATATAAAGGGCCCCTCCTGTTTCCTGAAGTGCCGTAGATAACATTATTGATGAAGCAACTAATAAAAATATTTTTGTATCTAGAGCAGATACAGCATCCCTTATAGTTATAACATTTGTTAATAACATTAAAATTACACCAAGTAGTGCGGCTACTGTAATGTTTAGCAGACCTGTTGCAGCAGATAATATTGTAATTGCAAAAATGATTCTAGATCGAAGAATAAATTGTTTTGCAGGTAGATAAATAGCCGACCATTCAATTGGAAATATTTCTTTTTTTCCTCTTAAGTTTTTAATGTCTTCTTCTTCACCTTTTATTAACAATATATGTCCCGCTTCCATTTTTTGATATCTAGGTAAATTTCGTAAGAATTTTTTATCATTTTTAATTCCAATAATTTTACAATTCGTTTCTGCTTCAAAGTTAGTTTGAGTAAGGTTTCTACCAATAAAAAATGATCTAGGGGTAACTGAGGCTTCTATCAAAACTCCTCTTTCCGATGAAAAATTGTTATCATCTATAGAATTAAATATACTGTCATTAGATCTTATTTTTTCAGTAAGTTGATTTTTTGTAATTTCAAGAACTAACTTATCACCAACTTTTATTTCAAAATCATCAAATGGAGGTAGGATTTTTTTACCATCTCTTAATATTACATTCACTGCTGTATCTTTAATTTCAGATAGAATTCCAGAGGTAAATTTTTTACCAATAAGAGGATTTTCTTCATTAACTGAAATTTCTACCAAATAAATTCTACCACTCTCGAAATTTTCTTTGTTATTCTCAACAATGCCTTTATTCTTTTTTTCAAGTATTTTAGGTAAAATAAAAATTGCATAAATAAAACCTACCGAAGCTAAGATTATTCCTTGATTTGTGAATTCAAAAAAACCAAGCTCACGTCCAATTAAAGTAGATGTAGTTCCTGAAACTAGTAAATTTGTGGATGATCCTATTAATGTTGTCATACCGCCCAATATTGAGACATAGGAAAGCGGAATTAAGATTGAACGCGAAGATACATCCATTTGTTTGCTAATTGCTATTATTATTGGAATAAACATTATAATAATAGGTGTATTGTTTAATGTTGCGCTTAAAATAAAGACCAAGAACATAATTCCATAAAATTTATAAAGTGTATTCTTATCTCTATCACCCGATAGCCAAACAGCTATATCTTCAAGAGCTCCCGTAACCAGTAAACCATGTCCAATAACCAATAAACTCATTAAAGCTATTAGTGCTGGATTAGCAAAACCTTGTAACAATAAATTTATATTAATTGGTCCTCCTGAGGAAATCCCTAAAATAGGACTGTTTTGGAAGACCAATAAAAGAACAACAATTGAAAATAAAGAAATTATCTCCATTCTTATTTTATCTAATGAATACAGTACCATAGTAATTAATGTTAATGCAAAAACTATCCACATGTAAAATTCTTGTGTCATTAAGAAATTTCTCCTAAATCTTTAAAGCGAACCTTATAAATTAAGTCATGCATACAGACTCTTTTGTCATTTAATAAAGGGTAAATAAAGTAAGTTAAAGTAATTACTCCAATGGGAAGAATTGCAAAAAAAAGAAAAGAGTGGATAAAAGCATGTTTTTTTGTGAATTTATCTCCTTTTTTAAGACATAAATTGAAATTCATGATCATCATTCCATATGTTGCCTGTTTTTCACTTCCTAAGGTTAAAATAAAATATGATGAAAAAACGACAGGAATGATAAAATAATATGATGTGTAAAATAAATTTAAGATAAAGAAATTAATTATCTTAATAAACAAAAAAACCAGCAAAGATAGGTTTATAACAATAATTATATCAATTATTGATGCTATAAACCTTCTAATTAGCTTCCTATCAAATTCTGTAATTTCCATAGATATAATTTTAATTAAATTAAAATATAATTAATAGTATAACTTTCTAATTGATTTTTTATATAAGGCTTAGAATGCATATATCTTTTAATAAGAGTCATTTTATGGCTTTTGCTCATCGCGGTGGCACTGAATTTGCTCCTGAAAATACTTATGAAGCTTTTTCCGCTGCCGTAGAAATTGGTTATAAATATCTTGAAACAGATGTTCACCCTAATGCTGATGAAAAGTTAATGGCATTTCATGATCCTACATTAGATAGAGTAACAAATTATATAGGAAAAATTCGAGATTTTACTTCGCAAGAATTAAAAAAAATTCGAGTTAATGATAAATTTCAGATACCTTTTTTAGAGGATCTACTAGATTCTTTTTCTCAAAATTATTTTTCAATAGATATGAAATCAGATGAAAGCGTCAGACCTTTAATAAAGCTAGTTAAAAAAATGAATGCTATTGATAGAGTATGTTTTGCATCATTTAATCAACAGAGATTGGATTATGTCCGTGAAGAATTTAATAATAAGTGCATTACATCAATGGGGCCAAAAGAAATAGTAAAAACTAAATTATGTTCAATATTTAATATAAAACATAATGTTTTACCTTCGGTATCCTCACTTCCGATTAAAAGATATAAAATTAGATTGCTAGATAAAGTACATATAGATTTTTTAAAATCATTAAACATTAAAGTAATTGCATGGACTATAAATGATACAAATGAAATTAATAGACTTATAGACTTAGGGGTAGACGGAATAATGACTGACAAAATTTCAATATTAAAAGAAATTTTAATTAAAAAAAATCTTTGGCAGCAGTAAAAATATTTGTGTTATTAGATAAACCGATATACAAAATATTGTATCTATATAGAAAGATTATTCAAAATTATGTCAGAAACAACAAAAACAGCACAATATGAAGATTTTGAAGATTTCTTTTCAAGGAGCTTAAAAGAAGCTGATCCAAAATTATACGAATCTTTATCCCAGGAATTTGTTAGGCAACAAGAACATATTGAATTAATAGCGTCAGAAAATATTGTCTCTAGATCTGTTTTAGATGCTCAAGGCTCCATAATGACAAATAAATATGCTGAAGGATATTCAGGCAGAAGATATTATGGAGGATGCGAATATGTTGATTTAGCAGAGAATCTTGCTATTTCAAGAGCATGCGAATTATTTGATTCAAAATTTGCTAATGTTCAGCCTCATTCAGGATCGCAAGCTAATCAAGCTGTTTTTCAAGCCCTTCTTAAACCTGGAGATACAATTTTAGGTATGAGTTTAGATGCTGGCGGTCACTTAACCCATGGAGCAAAACCAAATCAATCAGGTAAGTTATTTAATGCTATTCAATACGGTGTAAAAAAAGAAGACAGCTTAATAGATTTTAATGAAGTAGAGTCGCTTGCAAATCAGCATAAACCAAAACTAATTATTGCTGGAGGGTCTGCTTATCCGAGAATAATAGATTTTGTAAAATTTAGAGAAATAGCAAATAATATAAATGCTTATTTGTTAGTTGATATGGCTCATTTTGCAGGTCTTGTAGCCTCCAAAACTTATCCATCGCCAATACCTATTGCAGATATTGTTACCACAACCACCCATAAAACTTTGAGGGGTCCAAGAGGTGGATTAATTCTCACTAATAATGAGGATATTTCTAAAAAAATAAACTCAGCAATTTTTCCTGGAATACAGGGTGGACCACTTATGCATACAATTTTAGCGAAGGCTGTAGCTTTTGGTGAGGCATTGAGACCAGAGTTTGTGAATTATTCACAAAATGTAATAGATAATGCAAAAATATTATCTCAAACCCTTCTTGAAGATGGTTTTGATATAGTTTCTGGAGGTACAGACAGCCATCTTGTTCTTCTAGATCTTAGGCCAAAAGGAATAAAGGGTAATGAAGCAGAAGATGTATTAGGAAAAGCAAATATAACTTGTAATAAAAACGGTGTTCCTTTTGATCCTGAAAAACCAACTATAACATCAGGTATAAGATTAGGAACTCCTGCAGGTACAACTAGAGGATTTGGTCAGGCGGAATTTCATAAAGTTGGATCTTATATTTGTGAAGTATTAAATGGATTTCAATCAGATGGTTTTGATACAAAAGCTATTTTAGAAGTTCAAAAAAAAGTAATCGACCTTTGTAGAAAGTTTCCTATTTATGGTGGAAATTTATGAGGTGCCCTTTCTGTGGAAATGAAGATACTCAAGTAAGGGATTCTCGTCCCACAGAGGAAGCGTCATCAATTAGAAGAAGAAGACAATGCCTAGCATGTGGAGGAAGATTTACGACTTTTGAAAGAATACAGATGAGGGATTTAACTGTTGTCAAAAGATCAGGAAGGAGAACTCCTTTTGATAGAGATAAATTGATGAGGTCTGTTCAAATTGCAATTAGAAAAAGGGATATAGATCCTGAAAAAATTGAAAGAATGGTAACAGGCATTATTCGTCAATTAGAAAGCACAGGTGAATCAGATATTCCCTCTAACTTAATTGGAAGCTTAATTATGGCTGCATTAAGAGAATTAGATATGGTTGCATATGTAAGGTTTGCTTCAGTTTATAAGAACTTTAGAGCTGTTGGCGATTTTGAGGATTTTGTTGGCGAACTTGATAATCCTCCAAGTAAAATTGATGATTGAGTTACTCTGAAATCTATTTTAAGAAATAAATAATATGAAAATAATAAGGGATGATAATTTCTTTATGAATCTGGCTATTAATATAGCTAAAAGGAATAGGGGAATGACAGGGGTTAATCCTTCAGTTGGATGTGTTGTTGTTTCAAAGAATAAAACTATCATTTCTACAGGACACACAGGGTCAAATGGATCACCTCATGCGGAAAAAAAAGCACTAAATGGTATAAAGATTAAAGCTGGTTCAACATTATATACAACACTAGAGCCATGCTCCCACTCAGGTAAAAACCCTCCTTGTGTTGATGAAATAATTAAAAGTGGAATTAAAAGGGTTGTTATTGCATCTTTAGATAAAAACCCTCTAGTTAATGGAAAAGGGATTAAGAAATTAAAAAATTCTGGAATAATTGTTTTACAAGGCGTTTTAATAGAAGAAACAGAAGATCTATACAATGAGTTCTTTAATAGAGTGACTTATGGTGTTCCTGGAATAAATATTAAGATAGCAAGTTCAGCTGATGGAAAAACTGCATTAAAAAATGGTAAATCAAAGTGGATAACAAATAAGTTATCGAGAAATTATGGTCATAAATTAAGATTGTTTAATGATGGCATAATGGTCGGAATAAATACAATTTTAAAAGACAACCCATCTTTAACTTGTAGATTACCAGGTCTTACAAAATTTTCACCGTCAAGATTGGTAATGGATACAAATCTTAGAATTCCAACCGATTCTAAAATTATTACTACAGCTAAAAAAAATGAAACGATTATTTTTACTTCAAAAAATTCATCTGGAAGAAAAATAAAAATTTTAAAAAATAAAGGTGTTAAAGTAATAAGAATACCAAAAACAAAAAAAGGTTTATCGATAAATAGTGCATTAAAATTTCTTGGTAAAAAAGAATATAATAGCCTTTTAATTGAAGGAGGAAATAAACTTATAGCTTCTGCAATTAATTCTTCTCACTTAAATAAAATTTTTTGGTTTTCATCAGAAAAAATTATAGGTGAAGAAGGAAAGCCTAGTATTGGTAAACTTAATATTAATAATCTAGATAATAGCCCAAATTTGTTTCTTCAAAATATGATTAATTTGGATAATAATTATCTTAAGATTTATGGGGCAAGAAAATAATGTTTACTGGAATAATTACTGATATAGGGGAGATTATCGATATTACAGATAATGATCATAGGCTAATTAAAGTTGCATGCTCATATAATAATAATGATATTGATATTGGGGCTTCGATAGCTTGCTCAGGCGTATGTTTAACAGTTATTAATAAAGGGTTTGAGCAAAGTCAAAATTTTTTTGAGGTTGAGATATCTAGTGAAACTGATGATAAAACAACTACAAAATTTTGGAGAAAGGGAACTAAAATAAATTTAGAGAAAAGCCTAAAGGTAGGTGATGAAATAGGAGGTCATTTCGTATATGGCCATGTTGATTGTTTGGGTGAATTATCTGAAATTCATGAAGATAAAAATAGCAATATATATACAATAAGGTACCCAAAAAAATTTAGTAAATTTATTGTTGAAAAAGGTTCTGTTTCTCTGGATGGAATTTCATTAACAGTTAATCAAGTAAATGATAATGAAGAACCAAATTTTTCGGTAAACATTATTCCACATACTAAGGAGTTTACCACATGGTCCGATATTGCTATAAACTCGAAAATTAATTTAGAAGTAGACCCCATTGCAAGGTATGTTTTGAAAAAGTAAGTAGTATGAAAAATTATCTATCACCAATTGAAGATATTATTGAAGAAGCAAAAACAGGAAAAATGTTTATTCTTGTTGATGCAGAAGATAGAGAAAATGAAGGTGACTTAGTAATTCCTGCAGTTGATGCTACTCCTGATATGGTTAATTTTATGGCTAAGCATGGAAGAGGTCTTGTCTGTCTTCCGCTTTCAGAAGAAAAAGCAGATCACTTAAATCTTAAATTAATGTCAGATGATAATAAATCAAGACACAAAACACCGTTTACAGTATCTATTGAGGCAAAAGAGGGTATATCAACCGGTATTTCAGCTAAAGATAGATCTACAACTATACAAACAGCAATTAATCCTCAAGCACGAGAAGAAGACATTGTAACTCCTGGTCATATTTTTCCCTTAAAAGCTAAAGATGGAGGAGTTCTTGTTAGGGCTGGACATACAGAAGCAGCAGTAGATATTAGTAGGCTAGCCGGAAAAGACCCATCTGCAGTTATATGTGAAATAATGAATGATGATGGAACAATGGCAAGATTACCTGAATTAATTGAGTTTGCAAAAATTCATGACTTAAAGATTGGTACTATTGCTGATCTAATTAATTATAGAATTAGAAATGATCATATAATTTCAAAAGTTTTAACAAAAGAAATAGATATTCCTAAGTTTGGAACATGGGATTGTTCAGTTTACAAGAATAATATTGATAAATCAGAACATATTGCTTTTGTAAAAGGCAATATTGATCAAAGTAAAATAACACCAGTAAGAGTACATGTCGTAAATGTTTTTCAAGATTTAGTTGGTATAGAATCTTCAAGAGAAAACCTGATTAATAAAGGTTTTAAGAAAATTAACGATATAGGTTTTGGTGTTTTTATTTTTATAAGGGATACAAACCAAAATGTTATATCTAATAATTTAAAAAAGATTAATAATAATGATCCTTCAAAAGAAATTGAATTAAGAGAATATGGTGTAGGCGCACAAATTTTATTAGATATAGGTGTAAGAAATATTAAATTAATTTCAAATTCAAAAAGTACATTACTAAATATAGAAGGGTATAATTTAGAAATTAATGAAAGAATACCCTTGGTTGAATAGATAATGACAAAAAAAATATATATAATTAATGCAAACTATTATGAGGAAATTAGTAATAGATTGATTTCTGGTGCAATTGCATATTTAAATAAAATTGATTTAAGTTATGAAATAGTAAATGTACCTGGGGCACTTGAGATACCTTCAGCAATTAATATTATAAATAATAACCTAAATTCTAATGATTTTGACATTGGTTTTATAGCTATTGGATGTGTTATTAGGGGTGAAACATCACATTATGATATTGTTGCAAGACAATCTGCAGAAGGTCTAATTCATTTGTCGCTGACACAAAATATAATCATTTCTGACTCAATATTGACAGTTGAAAACAAGAAACAAGCTCTTGATAGAAGTCTAGAAGATTCAACAAATAAGGGTTATCATGCTGCAAACGCTTGCTGTAGATTACTAGATATTAAGAATGGCAACCTCTAAAAAAAGCTCTTCAAGGTTATTTGCTATCCAAATTCTTTATGAAATGGAGTTAAACGGAAAATCATTTGAAGTTATTCAAAAACGATTTTCTGATGACTCTTTTATAGAGTTAGAGAAAATAAATAATCAAGGTAAACCGAATAAGAGCTATATTGAAAAACTTGTAAAAGGTACTTTAGAAAATCAAAAAAAGGTTGATGATCTTATTAATAAAAATTTAAAAAACTGGAAATTATCAAGAATAGAGTCACTTGTTAGGTCTATTTTAAGAATATCTGTATATGAGCTTATATATGTGGACGATATTCCAATAAAAGTAATTTTTAATGAGTACATTGAGATAGCTAAATTCTTTTTTGACGGAGAGGAGCCATCTTTAATTAATGCTGTATTAGATGCAGTTTCAAAAAATGCGATTAAATAATAGATTTTACTATGCTCAAAGAAATAGAATTTATAAANAATTACATAAAAAACGGTTCTAAAAAAACTAAACATTCATTAAATTTTGAAGATGATGTAGCTGTAGTTGATAACTATGCATATTCAACAGATACCATTTCAGAGGATATTCATTTTTTTAGTGATGATGATCCTAAAACAATAGCAAAAAAATTAATTCGAGTTAACATCAGCGACTTAATTTCTAAAGGTGTTAAACCAAAGTTTTGCCTATTAAATTTTTCCTCAGGAAAATTAATTAATCAAAAATGGTTAGACTCTTTTTTTAAATCTTTTCACCAAGATTTGAAGATTTATAACCTTAACCTTATTGGCGGTGATACAATATCAACAAAAAATAAGACTGTCTTAAGCCTTACAATATTTGGCCCAGTTAAATCANAAAAAATTATTAAGAGATCAACNGCAAAGTTTTCAGATTTTATTTATGTTAGCGGAACAATAGGTGATGCCTTTATTGGAATGAGCATTAAAAAAAAACAAATTAAGTTTGATAAAAATGCAAAAGAAAAATTAATATCAAAATATCTTGTGCCTGAACCCCAAACAAACTTAACTAATTTAATTAGAAATAAAGCAAATGCTTCTACTGATATTTCAGATGGATTATTAAATGATTTAAATAATATTTGTATAACCAGTAAACTAGGCGCTGAAATTAAATTTTCATCAATTCCAAAATCAAAGGAAGTTATTAGATTTTTAAATACTTACAAAAGATATGAAAAACAAATTCTAACAGGTGGAGATGATTATCAAATTTTATTTACAGGTCCAAAAGGATTAGATAAATACAAAAATGTTACAAAAATAGGCCAAATGACAAGAAAAAAAGGGGTAAAAATTATTGATAAAAATTTTAATAATTTATTAGAGGGTTTTACTCATTCATTATATTAAGCTTTAGCTTGATATTTATATTAACTTTTGGCATGTTCGCTCAGTATTTATATAAGGATTCGGAGGGTTAAATGGAAATCATTCACTTAATAATTGGAGCAGGTATTTTAGCTGTAGTCTATGGAATTGTTACATCGATTTCAGTGCTTTCAGCTGATACTGGAAATGAAAAAATGCAAGAAATTGCAGGCGCTATCCAAGAGGGCGCAAGTGCATACTTATCAAGGCAATACTCTACTATTGCTATAGTTGGTTTAGTAATATTGGTAATTTCATATTTTTTACTTGGATTAGAGGTTTCTATCGGTTTTCTTATTGGAGCAGTATTATCAGGAATTGCTGGATATATTGGAATGCTTGTATCAGTTAGGGCAAATGTAAGAACAACTCAAGCTGCTTCAAGTAGTTTGGCTGAAGGTTTAAGCATTGCATTCAAATCAGGTGCTGTAACAGGTATGCTTGTTGCGGGTCTAGCATTACTTGCTGTCGCTGTTTATTATTATGTTTTAACAAATCTATGGATCCCGCAAAATGANAGAGTAGTNATAGATGCTCTAGTAGCTCTAGGTTTCGGCTCTTCTCTAATTTCTATTTTTGCTAGACTAGGGGGAGGTATTTTTACAAAAGGCGCTGATGTTGGTGGCGATTTNGTTGGGAAGGTTGAGGCTGGTATACCCGAAGACGACCCAAGAAATCCTGCAACTATTGCCGATAATGTTGGTGATAATGTTGGTGATTGTGCTGGTATGGCAGCTGATTTATTTGAAACTTATGCTGTGACAGTTGTTGCCACAATGGTCTTGGCCTCAATATTTTTTACAGGAAATGAAACTATGATGATTTATCCTTTATCAATATGTGGGGCTTGTGTAATTACATCTATTCTTGGAACATATTTTGTTAAATTAGGAAAAAGTAACTCAATTATGGGCGCNCTTTATAAAGGGTTTATTGCAACTGCAATTCTTTCATTGGTTGTTCTTTATTTTGTTACTGATTTAGTTGTTGGTTTTGAAACCTCTCTTTCTATATCAGGGAAAAGTTTTAATGGCTTAGATTTATACATTTGTGGTGTAACAGGATTAGCAATAACAGGTTTAATTATTTGGATTACAGAATATTATACAGGCGTTGACTATAGGCCGGTTAAATCAATCGCAAAGTCATCTGAAACAGGACATGGAACAAATGTCATTCAGGGTTTAGCAATTTCAATGGAGTCAACGGCTCTTCCTGCTTTAGTGATTGTTTTTGGAATTATTATTACTTATTCATTAGCTGGTCTCTTCGGTATTGCTATTGCAGTAACTACAATGTTAGCGCTAGCGGGTATGGTTGTTGCTTTAGATGCTTTTGGTCCTGTCACAGATAATGCTGGTGGAATCGCTGAAATGTCGGAACTTCCTGAAGAAGTGAGAAATACAACTGATTCTTTAGATGCCGTTGGTAATACTACTAAAGCAGTTACAAAAGGGTATGCAATTGGATCAGCTGGCTTAGGAGCATTAGTTCTTTTTGGTGCATATACAGCAGACTTAGAATATTTTTCATCTAAT
Source organism: Rhodobiaceae bacterium (assembly GCA_002726005.1). Classification (GTDB taxonomy): domain Bacteria; phylum Pseudomonadota; class Alphaproteobacteria; order MED-G09; family MED-G09; genus AG-430-B22. The sequence continues at coordinate 8,779 of PBRS01000006.1, read as the reverse complement.
GCTGCCGAAGGAAGTTATTTCTTCGGAGTAAACCCTGACTTTTCTTTGTCTAATCCTTATGTTGTTGTTGGTTTATTAGTTGGAGGTATGCTTCCTTACTTGTTTGCAGCATTAGGAATGACAGCAGTTGGTCGTGCAGGCTCAGCTATTGTTGAGGAAGTTAGGAAGCAATTTAAAGAAAAACCGGGAATTATGACTGGAGAAGAAAAACCTGATTATACTTCAGCCGTTGATTTACTTACAAAATCTGCAATTAAAGAAATGATTGTACCTTCATTGTTGCCGCTGTTATCACCAATAGTACTTTTTTATGTTGTTAATTTTATTGCTACAAAAAGTGATGCTTTTTCAGCTCTAGGAGCAATGCTTCTTGGCGTTATTGTCACAGGATTATTTGTTGCTCTTTCTATGACCGCTGGTGGTGGCGCATGGGATAATGCAAAAAAATATATTGAAGACGGTAATCATGGCGGAAAGGGTTCTGAAGCCCATAAAGCAGCAATAACAGGTGATACGGTTGGTGATCCATATAAAGATACTGCAGGACCAGCTGTTAACCCTATGATCAAGATAACTAATATTGTCGCTTTATTATTATTGGCAGTTTTAGCGCATTAAGTGCTTAATAAAATTTTATAATTATACTAAGTATATCTATTAATGATTCTTTTTGTTAATGGATATACTCGTGTATAAAAAAGCTAAATATGCAACTGATTTTCATAATAGCAGGGGAAGATTATATTCTGAATCTGAAAGCCAACATCGAAATCCCTTTCATAGGGATAAGGATAGAGTAATTCACTCAGAACATTTTCGTTTATTAAAACATAAAACTCAGGTTTTTATAGCTCATACTGAAGATTACTATAGAACCAGACTTACTCATTCTATCGAAGTTAGTCAAATAGCTAGAACTGTTGCTCGTATTTTAAAGCTAGACGAAGATTTATCAGAAGTTTTGGCTTTATCTCATGATTTAGGGCATCCCCCTTTTTCACATTCTGGTGAGGAAGCTTTAGATGATTGTATGAAAGATTTTGGAGGATTTGATCATAATGTTCAAACACTTAAAATTGTTACTGGATTGGAAAAAAGATATCCTGATTTCGATGGATTGAATCTTTGCTGGGAAACATTAGAAGGAATATTAAAGCATAACGGTCCAATCAAAAATTATAAAAGTAAATCTCCAATAGGATTTTTTGCTAGAGATTTTATTTCAAACTATGATTTAGAAATTTCTACTTTTGCAAGCTTAGAGGCTCAGATTTCTTCTTTATCAGATGATATCGCTTATAATAATCATGATATTGATGATGGTTTTAGAGCAAAAAAATTTAAAATAAAAGATATATGTGAAATTCCACTAATTGATAAGATTTATAAAGATATAATTAAAGAATACACTGGACTTGATGATTTCATGGTAATTCAGGAGTTAGTGCGCAGACTTATCGGCTTTATGGTTAATGACTTGTTAGAACAAACAAACAAGAATTTAGAAATTTTAAAACCGCAAAGCGTTGTAGATATTAGATACCACGATCATCCAATTGCGGCATTCTCTAATAAAATGAAAGAGCAAGACAAAGAACTGCGAAAATTTTTACATGAAAGAGTTTATTCTCACTCTTCAATGGATAGTGATAGAAATAATGGGCGTAAAATAATAAAAGAACTTTTTGATAAATTATTAACTAATAATGATCTTCTTCCAATAAAAATTAAACAAGCCTGTGACGATCAGTCTCTTTCTAAAAAAGCTATTATTATATGTGATTTTATAGCGTCTATGACTGATCGATCTGCAACTGCGAATCATGCAAAGGTTATTGCGCAAGAGATGTTATAGATGGATATACTAGAAAAATATAAGAAAATATTAATTATGGAGCTTAATAAATCTTATTCAAAGGAAGATTTATCAAAAATATCTTTTGAGTTTCCTAGAGAGGCTTCTCACGGCGATTTTTCTACGAATGCAGCTCTTATTTTATCAAAAAAATTGAAAATAAACTTAGATCAAATATTTGAGGAAGTTAAAAAGTTTTTTGAAGAAAGTGATGATTTTAAAGATATTGTATTAGCAAAATCAGGTTTTATTAATTTTTTTGTTAAAGATCATATTTTACATGATTTTATTCGAGAAGTTTTAAAGGATAGAAAAAATTTTGGAAAAAAAGAAATTGGTAAAGGTGAAAGGGTTAACATCGAATATGTTTCAGCTAACCCTACAGGACCTTTACATGTTGGGCATACAAGAGGAGCTGTTTTTGGAGATACATTAGCAAATATATTTAATTTTGTTGGTTTTGATGTTTGTAGAGAATATTATATTAATGATTCAGGCGAACAAATAAGAAATTTAGCAAAATCAGTCTATTTAAGATACAAGCAAAATTTTTCAGATAAAGAAATTTCAATACCTGAAGATCTCTATCCTGGGGATTATTTAATTCCTATAGCAAAAAAAATTAGCGAAGAGCACGGAAAAAAATTTTTAGATAAGGATGAGAGTATCTGGCTAGATTTTTTTAAAAGAGAGTCGATATCTAGTGTAATGAATATTATTAAAAACGACCTTAAATCCCTTGAAATAAAGCATGATGTATTTATCTCAGAAAATGTTTTATTGAAAGAAGGTCATGTGAATAAAGCATATAAGTATCTAGAGGATAAAAAATTACTATATGAAGGTAGTACAAACCCACCTAAAGGTAGTAAAAAAGATGAATGGATCGAAAAGAAGCATATTCTCTTTAAATCAAAAAATTTTGGAGATGATGAAGATAGAGTTGTAAAAAAGCATGATGGCCAATGGACCTATTTTATGCCAGATATTGCATATCATTTAAATAAGTATGAGAGAGGATTTATTCGAATGATAAATATTTTTGGAGCTGATCATTCTGGATATATAGCCAGAATGAAGGCGGCAGTGAAAGCAGTAACTAATGAAAAAGCAAATCTTGAAATTAAAACTTGTCAACTAGTTCGTTTATCTAGAGCTGGAAAACCTGTTAAGATGTCAAAAAGAGCAGGCAGCTTCATTACATTAAAAGAAATTGTTAATGAGGTTGGTAAGGATGCGGTCAGATTTATGATGGTTTCAAGAAAAAATGATGCCCAATTGGATTTTGATTTCGAAGTTTTTAAAAACGAAAATAATGATAATCCTATCTTTTATATCCAATATGCAAATGCAAGAATATCTTCGTTAATTAGAAATTCGGAAGAAAAAATTGGAATAGATATTAAAGATAAAGATTTATTAAATGCCGACTTAGCTCTTTTACAAAATGAAAATGAAAAAAAGATAATATTTCAAATAGCTAATTTTCCAAAAGTAATTGAACAATCAGCAACATTTATGGAACCTCATAGACTATCTTATTACTTAAGAGATCTTGCTTCTTCTTTTCATCAATATTGGAATTTAAAAATAGATAACAAACGTATTCACATATTAGATAAAAGTGAAATTGATCTTTCATTAGCAAGGGTAGCTCTACTTTTTGCTGTTTCAATAACAATCAAAACTGGTTTAGGGTTACTTGGGATTGAGGCGATTGAGGAGTTATAAATGAATTTAATAAAATATATTAAATATATTCTTTTAATATTTGTAATTTTTTTATTTTTTTTAATTTATAAAATATTATTCGATGAGCAAGAAATTTTAATTCTAACAAATAACAGCCCGATAAAAGAACAACCTATTGATGTTCCTGAGATGAAAGATCCAGAAATAACTCCTTGTGTATATTCTCTTTGGAATGAAAACACGCCATGTCAAAGCACTGAAGATTTACTAAATACAAGAAAAGAAGAAAAGGGATTTTTTACAATTAGATATGCAACATTTGAAAATTATAAAGATTCTCAGCAGCATATAAAAAAGTTAAAAACATTGAATGAAATTAAGAAATTGAAGTTAGAAATTGAAACAATTCAGCAGGAGAAGAGTATAAGAATTAAGAAAGGTGATACATTATCAAGGATAGCTGCATTATATGGAGTTTCGATAAATGAATTGGCGCTCTTTAATTCAATAAAAGATCCAAGTAGAATAACTCTTAATCAAAAGTTATTAATACCCATGAAAGAAAAATACCGAATCATATCAATAAATATTGAGGGATATAAAGAAGCAAAGAAGATTTGTAATGCTCTCGTTGATAATCAATTTACCTGTTCAATCAAGGCTCAATAAATAAAAATTAATCTAAATTATTAATTTATTTATATAAATAATTGATAATATTAAATTAATTATAATTAATAATAGATTTATTGTGTTACTCTTTTCAAAAAGGGCATTTAATTAGTGTTTTTAATAATTATAGGCGCTATATATAGTGTATGGAGAGTGACGGTCAATTAAATTTCTTTGTTGATTTAGATGGATTCGAAGGGCCATTAGATCTTCTATTATCTTTAGCTAAAGAGCAAAAAGTTGATTTATTAGAAATCTCAATTTTAGAATTAGCTAGTCAGTATTTAGATTTTGTTACCGAAATGGATTCCCGTGATATTGAACTTGCCGCTGATTATTTGGTAATGGCCTCTTGGCTTGCCTATCTTAAATCAAAGCTATTGCTTCCTGTTGAAGAAATAGAACCCGGCGCAGAAGAAATGGCTGCAATTTTAGCTTTCAGATTAAGGCGATTAGAGGCAATGCGAGATGCTGGCAATAATCTTATGAATAGAAATCGTATTGGTGAAAGATTGTTTAGAAGAGGAATACCCGAAATAATTAAAACCGTAAAAACATATTCACAAAAAGATACAATATTTGATATTTTGAAATCATACAGCGAAATCAGAAATAGAAATTATGTAGTAAATTGGTCGCCAAAACCTTTACCAATTCTTTCAATAGAGGATGCTAGAAAAAGATTAGAAACAATGCTCGGTATATCTATTGAATGGATGAATTTTTTAGATTTTATTCCGTCTTCCAAAGATTCCGGTGAAAGAGCAACTGCATATAGAAGAAGCTCTGCTGCATCAATTTTTAATGTTAGTTTAGAAATGTCAAAAAAAGGATTAATAGAAATAAACCAAAATAAGAACTTTGGCACTATAAGATTCAAGAATATAGAAAAAGAAGAAAATAAAAATAAAGAGGAGATAAGAGCCTAATGAACGAAAATAATTTTGATAATAGTAAAGCGCAAATTAGTCAGAATGATCAACTAAGAATAGTTGAGGCGTTATTATTTGCCTCATCTGATCCTTTAGATAAGAAAACTTTATCTGAAAAATTACCTGAAAATTCAAATATAGATGAAATAATTACTAAACTTGAAGATATTTATCAGAACAGAGGGCTCGAATTAAAAAAAGTTGGCAATAAGTTTATGTTTAAAACATCTGAAGATTTATCTTTTATAATGCAAAGAGAAGCCAAGGCCCAAAAGAAACTATCTAAAGCTGCTATAGAGACATTATCCATAATTGCTTATCATCAACCAGTAACTAGAGCAGAGATAGAGGATATAAGGGGCGTTAATGTTTCACCTGGAACAATTGACACGCTTCTTCAAATGAATTGGATTAAAATTAAAGGACGAAGAAAGGTTCTGGGCAATCCTATTGTATATGGAACAACAGATGAATTTTTGGTGCATTTTGATCTTGAGAACATAAAAGATCTTCCGGATATGAAAGAATTAAAATCAATGGGCCTTTTGGATAACAATCTTCCTCCAGAATTATATCCTGAAAATATAATAAATGATAACAACATAGAAGAAATTGATGCTATAAATTCAATAGAAGTTGATGGAGAAATTTAATGTTTCCAAGTTGGTTGCAGATTTTACTTGTTGTAATGTTAGCTCTTATATTTTTTGGTAGAGGCAAGATTTCAGAATTTATGACAGATTTGGCTAGTGGTATTAAAAGCTTTAGAAAAGGTATGTCTGATGATGATAATGATAATACTGCTATCGAGGATAATGAAGATAAAGAATAATTTCCATTATGTTTGATTTTGGGTTTAACGAGTTATTACTTTTAAGTATTTTGATAATTGTATTTTTTGGACCTAAAGAATTACCAGTTGTCTTAAGAGCTATACACAATTTTTTTTCAAAATTATGGGTCTATTCAAAGGAGATAAGAACCTCTATCGAATCTCTTGTGGATGATGTAGATGTTACAAATCAAAGAGAGATTAAAGAAGTCGAAAAAGAAATTAATAGTTTTACCAAAAATATTAATGATAAAAATAATGAGTGATAATTTATGAATGAAGAAAGCATAGAAACCTCTAAAGCACCTTTAATTGATCACTTTATTGAACTTAGAGCTAGAATATTAAGATCAATTTTTGTTTTATCAGTAACATTTTTATTTGCCTTTATTTTTTCAGAAAATATTTATCTATTTTTGGTTGATCCATATGAGAAAATAATGGGATCAAATAGTCAAATGATATACACAGCGCCTCAAGAATTTTTAATAGTAAAACTAAAAATTGCTTTGTTTGGGGGTTTATTAATTACTTTTCCTTACTTTTGTCTGGAAATATATTCTTTTATATCTCCTGGGCTTTATAAAAAAGAAAAGATTGCGATGTTGCCATATTTTATTTTTTCACCAATATTATTTTTAGTTGGCGCAGTTACTGTTCAATTTTTTATTATGCCATTGGCTCTAAATTTTTTTTCTAATATGCAAATAAATGATGCAGATAATATAACGGTATTAATGATGCCAAAGGTCAGTGAATACCTAAATCTAATTACATCACTTATTATTGCTTTTGGCTTATGTTTTCAATTACCAGTTTTATTATCATTGCTTGCTAGAGTTGGTTTTGTTACTTCAGCTTATTTAAAAAAAGGAAGAAAATATGCAATTGTTTTAGTTTTTTTGATTGCAGCTTTTCTTACCCCTCCTGATCTTGTAAGCCAAATTGGCCTTGCTATACCAACATTAATTTTATATGAGATATCAATTTTAATTGTTTCAATGATTGAAAAAAAAAATAATAATGTTTAATTAAAAAGGAAAAATTTAAATTTATGCACGATATTAATAAAATAAGACAAGAGCCCGATGTATTTCGTGATGGTTTAAAAAAGAGAGGCCTAGAAGTTGATATCGAAAAGATATTAAAGGTAGATAGCAATTTAAGAGAAAGTATTTCTGAAATTCAAAATTTTCAAGAACGAAGGAATCAGATTTCTAAAGATGCTGGAAAGGCCAAATCAGAAGGCAATGATTCTGAATTCCTTAAACTTAATAAGGAGTCACAAGCAATAAAAGATTCAATTGCTAAAATTGAAGAGGGCAAATCAGAAATTGAAGAAGAACTTAAAAATATTTTATCCTCATTACCAAATATTCCTTCGAAAGACTTACCTATTGGCGATGATGAAAGCTTTAATATTGAAATAAAAAAAGAAGGAGAGTTAATAAATAAAGAATCTCCTCATCATTATGAAATAGGTGAAGAATTGAATGAGCTTGATTTTGAGACGGCCGCTGAATTATCTGGATCAAGGTTTGTTATATCATCTGGAGTAATTGCTAAATTAGAGAGGGCCTTATCAAATTTTATGATAGATACCCATACTTCTGAGCATGGATATAAAGAAGTAAATGTTCCTTATCTGGTTAAGGAGGATTCAATGTTTGGGACAGGTCAATTGCCAAAATTTAGTGAAGATCAGTACAAAACAGATAATGATTTATGGTTGATACCCACTGCAGAAGTTCCTCTTACAAATCTTGTAAGAAAAAAAATTATAAGTGAAGATGAGTTGCCTTTAAGGTATACCGCATTTTCTCAGTGTTTCAGAAAAGAAGCTGGCGCAGCTGGCAGAGATACTAGAGGAATGATTAGACTTCATCAATTTCCTAAGGTTGAGTTAGTAAGTATAACAAAACCAGAGGACTCCAATGATGAATTAGATAGAATGCTATCTTGTGCAGAAAAGATACTCCAATTACTTGAATTGCCTTACAGGGTCGTTTTATTGGCAACTGGTGATATTGGCTTTTCAGCTCATAAAACATATGATTTAGAAGTTTGGTTTCCTTCTGAAAAAAAATACAGAGAAATTTCATCATGCTCAAATTGCTTAGATTTTCAATCCAGAAGAATGAATGCAAAATATAAAAGCAAAGATGATAAAAAAAATATCTTTTTACATACCTTGAATGGTTCTGGTGTTGCTGTTGGAAGAGCGTTAGCTGCAATTTTAGAGAATAATTACGATGAAGCAGGACATATAAATATTCCTAAAGTTCTACAGCCATATATGAATGGTGAAAAGGTATTAAAAATATAAATTTTTTATATTTGATCTTTTTATATAACAAGATTATTGATCAAATATCTTAGAAAAGAGGATAAAATGGAAAATAGTTTTTTACTTGCACAATCATCAGGTGGTTTCTTTGTTCAAATCATCCCGTTAATACTTATTTTTGCTATTTTTTGGTTTCTAATAATAAGACCTCAGCAAAAAAAGATTAAAGAGCACAATGCTATGGTTAGTAATGTTAAAAAGGGTGATCGTGTGGTTACTGGCGGAGGATTAATCGGAACAGTTACTGATGTTTCAGAAAATGAAGTTGATGTTGATTTTGGTAATAATGTAAAAATAAAATCTCTTAAATCTACTCTAGCAGATGTGAAGTCAAAAGATTAATAAATCCAAATGCTTTATTTTTCTCTAACAAAAAAAATAATAATCACAGTTTTTTGTTCGTTATTAGTTTTATTAGCTCTTCCAAATTTTGTTGAAATAGATAAAGG
>PBRS01000005.1 GCA_002726005.1 Rhodobiaceae bacterium | reverse complement strand
TGGTTATCTTTAATGTACTTGATCATAACCCAACTAATATTGGGAGCTGGGTTTAATATGGGGCTTCATTTTCCTGGCACAGATGTTTATTCAACCGGAAGTCAATCTCAAGTAGATGTGTGGGTTTGGGCAATTACATATACAATTATCTATACTATTCTTCCTTTAATTTGGCTTAGACGAAGGGGATTTTCCTTAAAAAAACTTTTTGGTTCATTTAAATGGATAAGAGATCTATGGATAATAATTGTTTATTGGGCGATAGATTTTTTTGGTCCAATCCTCGTAGGATCTGCAGATTTTTTTGGTGGCATTTCTGCAAGCCAATATGCACAGGGTGTTCCGCTTGGAATATTAGTTAATTCCTTAGGAGCTGGATTACCTGTTGTTGTAATGATGCATATGATCTTCATTCCACGTATTGCAGTTTTAATAGAAAGTAGATTAATTGTTGTATTGTTCGGGGGTCTTTTTTATTCAATCTTTAGTTTGTTTGACCAAGGTGTTGATTACAGCACTTTATCTACTGGACTAACATCCTTTACATATATCATAATGACTCAAACACTAGTTGGAATGGGTAAAGCTACTTTTACTGTTGTAACTGGAAACCCATTTATACACTTTATTACCTTACACATAATAAGTGCTCGTGTTCCTTTTGACACTCGTATGTATATAGAAATATTTAAGCTAAAATAATTTTAAATAATCTTTAGACTAAAAATCACTTACGATACCATTCTTTTCCCAATCATCATAACGGGTTGGCTCAGGCCCATCCCTTCCATCTATTTCTTTTACAGCCTTTTTATTTTTTTTATTTTTTCTTCTTTCTTCAGCCTCTTTAAGAGCAGATTGAGAATTTCTATTTTTTAATTTATCTATATTTTCCAGATTTTTAGACATAAATTCATATATAACCTATTTTACAAATAAATAATTTTTAATGGTTAGATTCATGGAAAAAAAATCAGGCAATATGGCTAGAAAAAAAGTTGCCCTAATTTTAAAAGATGTAATCGAAGACTTTCTATCTTTCGATAATGCTTTTCAAAAAGCTATGAAGAATCAAAAATCCATAAAACTTTCAAACAAAGATAAGGCATTTATTTATTTATTATCTTCATCTGTGTTGCGATATTTGACACAAATTGATTCTACTATTGATCGGCTTCTTAAAGAGCCAATAAAAAAACTCCCAAGTAACCCTAAAATGGCATTAAGGATTGGCATTGCCCAAATGTTTATATTAGAAACTCCAAATCATGCTGCCGTTAATACATCAGTTGATATTGCAACAGTAAAATGGCGAGCTCTAGTTAATGCAGTTATGAGAAATGTTGCCAGAGAAGAAGAGAAATACAAAAAGATCTTTAATGACTCTCCCAAAATACCAAAATGGTTATCGGATAGATGGGAAAAAAATTGGCCAAATGATTATCTTCATTTTATTGAATGTATCCAAGATATTCATCCGCATATTGATATAGCTGTCAAAAGTAACATATCAAAGTGGCAAATAGAACTTAATGCCGAGCTTATGCCAAACAATGTTCTTAGACTAAGAGAGTCTGGATTGATTGCTGATAAGAAAGGATATGATGAAGGTGAGTGGTGGGTGCAGGATTATTCGTCTCAACTACCTGTAAAATGTTTAAATATCAAAGAAAATGATGAGATTCTTGATTTATGTGCTGCACCTGGTGGTAAAACTGCCCAAATGATTTCATTAGGAGCAACAGTACATTCGATTGATTTAAATAAAACTCGTATAAATAGATTTAAAGAAAACATGAAAAGACTTAAATTCAATACTGTAATTGAAAATGTTGATATATTAACTTACGAAACTGAAAGAAAATGGAATAAAATTTTATTGGATGTGCCGTGTTCATCAACTGGCACAATAAGAAAAAATCCAGATATACTTTATTCAAAGAACGAAAAATCTGTAAGCAATTTAGTAGATCTACAGAAAAAATTACTTGAGAAAAGTTGGAATCTATTAAGTAAGAACGGTCAATTGATATATTGCAACTGTTCACTTGAAAAAGAAGAAGGTGAAATTCAAATTATGAAATTCCTTCAAAAACATAAAGATTGTAAAATTGATAAAATTTCTTCAGACCTAATCGAAGATATTGAATGCTCAGTAACAGACGAAGGGTGGTTAAGAATTCTACCTAACGGAAAAAAAAGCGTCAAAAATAGAGATGGTTTTTTTATTGCAAGTTTAAAAAAAGTATCTTGAATACTTGCGTTGAGTCAAAGCCTCTGATATGGAATTTAAATGGACAAAAAAATTAAAATTGCTCCATCGATATTAGCAGCAGATTTTTCAAAACTTGGGGAAGAAATTTCAGCAATTACAATTGCGGGAGCAGATTATGTGCATGTTGATGTTATGGATGGGCATTATGTTCCAAACTTAACCATTGGTCCCGAGGTAATTAAAGATATAAGAAAATGCACTGAAATCCCATTTGATGTTCATTTAATGATAACTCCTGTTAATCCTTTACTAGAAGATTTTGCTAAATCTGGATCAGATATTATTACTTTTCACCCCGAAGCAGAGGGTGATCCAAAGGCAACCATAGAGATCATTAAATCCTTGGGTTGTAAAGTGGGAATATCATTAAATCCATCAACTCAAATTAATGTCTTAGATAAAATAATTGATGACATTGATTTAATACTTGTCATGACAGTTGTTCCCGGCTTTGGTGGACAAAGTTTTATGCATGATCAATTAGAAAAAATTGAAAATATTCGACAATTAATTGATGCCACTGGAAAAGATATAGAGCTTGAAGTTGATGGCGGTATAAATTTTGAAACATCACAATTAGCTATAAATGCTGGAGCTGATGTTCTTGTTGCTGGAACTTCAACTTTTCAGGGCGGACAAGATAATTATGCCAACAATATCTCTAAATTAAAATTACGGGGTTAATCTTATGAGTGGTGGGATTAAAGTCAAAAGAGCGCTGATATCTGTATCAGATAAAGACGGCCTAGAAGACTTAGCAAAAGAATTATCATCATTGAATATTGATATTCTATCAACAGGCGGAACTAGAAAGTTTATAGAAAATATAGGGGTAAATGTTACTGATGTATCATCTGTAACAGGATTTCCAGAGATTTTAGATGGAAGAGTAAAAACACTACACCCAAATATTCACGGGGGTCTTTTAGGAATAAAAACCAATAAGGATCATATGGAGACTTTGAAAAGTAACTCCATTAATACAATAGATTTATTAATTGTTAATTTATACCCGTTTGAAGATACAATTAAAAAAGATGCAAGTTTTGAAGAGTGTATCGAAAATATCGATATAGGCGGACCAGCAATGATAAGGGCGGCGGCAAAAAATCATAATAGTGTTGCTGTGGTCGTTGATAAAAATGATTATAATTTAATCATAAAAGAATTAAAAAAAGATGGAAAAGTCTTAGAAAAAACCTTAAAAAACTTAGCCCTTAAAGCCTATTCAAGAACAGCAGCTTATGACTCAGCTATATCAAACTGGATGAACAAACAAATAATAGATGGCGATCAAACATACAGATCTTTTGGAGGGGAAAAGATACAATCACTCAGATATGGAGAAAATCCTCATCAAGAGGCAGCATTTTACAGTGATGGTACAAATAGATATGGCGTTATTTCTGCAGAACAAATTCAAGGAAAAGAACTTAGTTATAATAATATTAATGATACTGATGCTGCATTTGAATTAGTTTCAGAGTTTGATCCAAATAAAAACCATGCTGTCGCAATAATCAAACATGCCAATCCATGCGGAGTTGCAATTAACGCCAGTCAAGCAGAAGCTTATAAAGAAGCTCTGAAATGTGACTCAACATCTGCTTTTGGAGGAATAATTTCTTTTAACTCTGAACTACAAAGGGAAACCGCAGAATTAATTACAGATATATTTACTGAAGTAATTATTGCGCCTTCTGTTTCGGACGAAGCTAAAAATATAATAAGCAACAAAAAGAATTTAAGACTACTCTCTACCGGCGGTTTATCTGATACCAGTGAAATATCTTATGTAATGAAAACAGTCACTGGGGGTTTCCTTGTTCAAACTAATGACAACACTGTTATCAATCAAAAAGAGGTAAAAGTTGTTTCAAAGAGAAAACCAACTGATCAAGAACTAGAGGATTTATATTTTGCTTTCACTGTAGCAAAACATGTAAAATCAAACGCCATAGTTTACGCAAAGAATGGAGCAACAGTTGGGATTGGAGCCGGACAGATGAATAGNCTAGATTCCTCAAGAATTGCAGCAAGAAAATCTGAAGATGCAGCATCTGCCTCTGGTGAAAGCAGCCCTCTNGCAGTTGACTCAGTTGTTGCCTCTGATGCCTTCTTTCCGTTTGCTGATGGTTTGATAGCAGCAGCTGAGGCCGGTGTAACAGCCATAATTCAACCCGGTGGATCAATAAGAGATGAAGAAGTTATTCAGGCTGCAGACGATGCTGGTTTAGCAATGATCTTTACAGGGTTAAGACATTTTAATCATTAATTAATATCCAACGATACGCCTAAATTGAATGACCTTTCTTCGGTCCCATACCCATATATATCTTGATAATTTTCATCAAAAATATTTTTAATTTTTAGATACATTCTAATATTATCATTCACTTTTCTAGAAAAATTTATATCAGATCTAATCCAACTTTTGACAATACCTCTTGGGTCTGTTTCATCACCATTATANAAGAATGAAACAAAAATTTTATTCTTAAGCCCACATGAAAAATCAAAATTTAAGTTTGCTTTTTCTTCTGGCAATCGAATAAGCCTAACGCCTGTTTCATTTGTGCTATCTGTTTTGGAATAAGCTCCTGATAAAAGGATATTATCAGTGATACTAGAAACAAAATTAAATTCAAAACCTTCAGAGTTAACAAACTTTAAATTCTCATAAGCACCAAGGCTAAATGAAAAATCAATCATATTGTTAATCTCTTGATCAAAATAAATAAACTTAAAACTATTATATCTTTCAGTTGATTCATAAGTTAAGCCGACCTCATATCCATTACTAGTTTCTGGAAGCAGATGATTATTTGGTTTATCTGCTCCACAACAAAAAAATGTAGATTGAAATATTGTTGGTAATTTAAACCCCTCGCCCCAATTAGCTGATAGGCGCATATTATCATTAATATTATAATAAGCTGTTACCTTAGGAGTTTCTTCACTTGGAAAATTATCTCTTTTATCTTCTCTTAAACCAAAAGAGAGTCCTAAATCTTCATGTGGCATCGCTTCGTAAAGAAAAAATAATGATTCAGTCTCAAAATCGTCATCAAATGTAGAAGATATCTCTGCCTCAGCTCCAAAGGTAAAGAAATTATTATCGTTAAAATTATAATTAACAGTATATCTTGTAAAACTTCTCTTACCCTTTGCAGAAAAGTTTTCTTTTCCATTCGTATAATATTTTCTATCAACCTCAGACTCAGCAAAAGAAAATGTATTTGTTAAGCGATCATCTAAAAAAGATTTTTTTGCTTCTAGGGCCCAGTTTATTTGTCGGCCTTTTGTATTTTCATCACCATCAGTAACTCCCGTTACAAATCCATAACTATCATAATCAATATCGGATTCTCTATAATTAAGGTTAGCAGATATTTCAAATCCTAAAATTTTATGATCTGTTTTTATTAAGTAAGATTTACTGCCTATTCCATCTTTCTCAGAATTGCCATCACTTTTGTCTGCTTTTGAAATACCATCTGATTTTAATTGATTATAAGATAGGTATAAATTGTGAGCTGTATTTGAATATCTAAAGTCAGCACCAATTCTTTGTGTACTGAAAGAACCTATTTCTGTATTCAATTTAATACTTGGACCTATTGCTTCATTAGTTGTTATTATATTAATAACACCTCCGATAGCATCACTACCCCATAGCGTTGATTGAGAGCCTTTAAGAATTTCAATTCTTTCGATATTAGAAGTTAATAAACTTGAGAAGTCATATAAACCATCAGGAGTTGATGGGTCAGAAACTGAGATACCATCAATTAAAACCAAAGTCTGACCACTTGCTGCTCCTCTAATCCTAGCGGCGGCAGTTCCACCCAAAGAACCATTTTGACTAATATATAAACCAGGAATGGTTTGAAGAGCTTCATTTACAAAATTAAAACCACTTTTCTTAATCTGTTCTGAAGTAATAATATCTACCGAACTACCCAATTGATAAATATTAGTTTCAGATCTAGTTGATTTAACAATTATTTCTTCAGGCATAGAAAAATTATTTGTTTCCTGAGCATTCAAAGATGGAATAAAAAATAAAAAGATAAAAATAATGACAAACATTTCTTTGCCTACTCCATAAAATTTTATGTCGCTTAGAGGCAAAGCCCGCATTTATAGATTATCCCGATCTAAAAACATACGACTATTTTGGCAGGTCTCCTGGCTTTTAAGTATAGCTCTTACAGTCTTCCCAATTTCTCAGTGACACATTTGCAAAAACACTTAATAACAGTTGCGGGTACAGCAAAGGATTTAAACCTTTTTCCCTATTATCCGATATTAAACGGCACCAAATGTTGTTTTATTTGTTATTGAAAAAATAACAAGAAAAAAGATGAAAGAACTTAAATATAGAGGCACTAAATATAATGATGTTGCTTAAATACAACAACATTAATTAATACTAACAATAAAATTCTATACTAATAAAAAGATGGAGCGGGCGATGAGATTCGAACTCACGACCCTCACGTTGGCAACGTGATGCTCTACCACTGAGCTACACCCGCTTGAGAAACTTACAATATTTGAAAGTTATCAAGTTGTAAACAAACTTGCTTAACTATTAATCTTTCTTATGTATAATAAAAACATGAATAAACAGGATCAAAGAATACAGTTAGTAGCCTCCTCTGAATTTAGACAAGAAGTGGATAAGTGGAGAAGAAACCAAACAGATATTCCATCGCATTCAGAGTCGATAAGAAGATTAGTTAAGATTGCTCTTAGACTAGAGAAAGGGGAAACCATGAAGATGATAACTGCAATTATAAGGCCTCATAAATATAATGATGTACGAGATGCGCTTATAACTATTGGAATTGAAGGCTTATCTGCAACCGAAATAAAAGGTTTTGGTCGCCAAAGAGGTCAAACGGAAATTTATCGAGGTGCAGAATACAAAACAACTGAAGTACCAAAAATAAAAATTGAGCTTGTTGTTCCTACAGAAAAAGTTGAGGAAGTAGTAGATCTTATATCAAAAACTTCTGAAACAGGCAAAGTTGGCGATGGTAAGATTTTTATTACTGATATAGATAGAGCAATAAGAATTCGAACTGGTGAAACACAGGAAGACGCACTTTAGAATAATGGATTTTGATCAATCAAGTCACAACGAGGCGGAAAGGCTTCATTCAATAGACTTAACAAATGAAAATTTTGTTCAAGAAGTAATTGAAAAATCAAAATCAACTCCAGTCATAGTAGATTTTTGGGCGCCTTGGTGTGAACCATGCAAACAAATTGCTCCAATCCTAGATAAGCTTGTTGCTGCATCCAGTGGAAGAGTCACATTAACAAAAATGAATATTGATGATTATCCTGAGATATCTCAACAATTACAAATACAATCTATTCCAGCAATTCTTGGTTTTCATAATGGTCAGCCTGTTGATGGTTTTGTTGGTGTGCAGCCAGAGTCGTCTATAAAAACTTTTGTTGAAAAACTTGCTGCTCTTAATGGCCCTTCTGAAAATGATTTAGCTATAGATCAAGGTAAAGCTCTCTTTAGTGATAAAAACTATAATGAAGCATTAGAGGTTTTTGGAAAAATAGCTCAATCGGAACCTGATAATGTTACAGCATTATCTATGCTAGCAAATTGCTACCTAAAAATTAATGAAGTTGATTTAGCTAAAGAGATATTATCAAACATAGAGGGTCCTGATAAGGAAAAGAACCAAGACTTTATGTCAGCAAAATCAGGAATTGAAATATTTGAAAAGACACAAGATAATGAAGTTGATGATGTTGATATAACTGATCTTGAAAAAAAACTTGAAGAAAATCCCAACAATCACGAAATAAGATTTAGTATTGCTATGAGTCTCATGGGCAAAGGGGATTATAAAAACGCAATTGCCCAATTTTTATTCATAATTGAAAAAGATAGAATGTGGAATGATGAAGCGCCGAGAAAAAATCTTTTAGAAATTTTTAATGCTCTTGGTCCTGAAGATGAACTTGCTATAGAAGGAAGGAAAAAGCTTTCTTCAATTTTATTTAGTTAGCATGAGTAGTTTATACAAATATAAAAAGATTGAAGAAATGCCTAGTAAGATATCGATTTTTCCTTTGAATGGCGCTCTTCTTCTTCCTCGATCCCAATTACCACTCAATATATTTGAACCAAGATATCTAGAAATGATTGATAATTCTATATCCTCTGATCGATTAATAGGAATGATACAAACCCAAGAAAGTAATGAAAATCAATTATATTCTATAGGTTGCCTTGGAAAAATTACATCGTTTACAGAGCTTTCAGACTCAAGGTTTATTATAACTTTAAATGGCATTTGTAGATATAAAGTTACCCAAGAACTAGATACACTGACACCTTATAGGCAAGTCAAAGTTTCATATGAAGATTTTGAAAATGATTTAACTCCAGGTTTTAACCAAGATAGGGCTAACAGGGATAAACTTTTAGATGTTTTAAAAAAATATCTGGAAAAAAATAATCTTCAAATTGATTGGGATGCTGTTAAAGGTTCGCCCACAGAAACACTTGTAAACTCTTTATGCTCATTAAGCCCTTATAGCGCAGAAGAAAAACAGGCCCTATTAGAAGCTGAAGATACTCAGAAGAGAAATGAACTTTTAATTGCAATGACCGAAATGGCCCTATCGACAAATAAGGGTATTGAATCTATACAGTAAATATTATGAACAAAATTGATAAAGATCTTTTAGATATTTTAGTTTGTCCAGTAACTAAAAATAAATTGTTATTAGACCAAGAAAACAATGAATTAATAAGCAAAGAAGCTAAGCTTGCTTATCCAATTAGAGATGGCATTCCAATTATGCTTCCTGAGGAAGCTAGAAAATTAGATTAAATTCTATTTGAGCCTGGTCTTTCTCCCAAAAGAAGGCTTGGGCGTCTTAATGTTCCACCTTCGGCTTCACTAATTAATAATTTATTTATTGGTTTTACAAAATTTACAAATTTCATAAGATTTCTCCTGAAGCCCTTTGATATCGAAGTATCCAAATTATAAATATAATTTATAAAATCAATTGAATTGGTTATACCTTCACTCTCTATCTTTCTTATTCTTTTGAAAGAATTAAATGAAGGTGTAGCAATTAAATCAATTCCAAGATTTTTTGACTCAAATAATGCATCAGCAATATATGAGACATCTCGAAGACTTTGATTCCAAGCTTGACCAGCCATCGGATGCATCATTCTTACAGAGTCACCAACAAAAATTAGTCTATTGTCAGTTTTTCCCTTTAAAAGAAACTTATCCAAGTCAAAAGATAGAGGGCCTTCAGAAATATTAATATCTTCATAAAGATGCCCTATCTTTTCATGCAAAACATCATTTAAATCGTGATTAGATAAAATATCATCTGCTAGATAATCATCTAGAGACCATATTAATGAGCTTCTATATAAACCCTTTGATTTTGATAATGGAAGTAATGCCAAGGGTTTTCCGTTATCATAATATTGATAAGCTACGCCTTCATGAGAAGCCTTATGTTCTAAGGTAGCAACAATAGCCTTTTGATTATAATTCTTTTCCTTATATGAAAGTTTAAATTGTGAAAGAAGCATTGTGTCAATTTTTTGTGTAAAAATAATATTTTTAGCAAATATTTCTTTACCGTCTCTCATGACAAGTTTTATAAGATTTTTCTCTAGCTCAAATGATGAGAAATCATCTAGCTTGAGTCTGTTCTTTAAAGATTTAGTTTTTTTTAAAAGTGAGTCCTTAAGATCATTATATTTGACCACATACGATAAAGTCTTTTCATTATTAAAAACTAATTCACTCTTTATTTTATTATTACTCAAATCAGACTCATAGACCCTCATTGCATTTACCTTTTCAAAAGGAAAATCAATTTCAAAATAATTTAGTAAATTCACTGAAGATGGTGAAAGCGCTAAAGACCTTGGAGAATCAACTAATTTATCTTTTTTATTTTTATCTAAGATATAAAACTTCTTATTTTCATTTTTTAATATAAGAGAGAGAACATCCGAAGTAATTCCTCCTCCAAATATAATAAAATCAATGTTTTTATCATTATCATTCATAAGATTGATATTTTACATTGAATAGTAATTTGTCAAATACTCATAGAAAAAAACCTTGCTGTGGATAATATTTAAGAACAAATATAATATTGATTCGATGGCAATATTGGAGAGATCAAATTTTAAATGAGCATTGTTTCTAAAATAACTTTTTATCCAAAAATAGCATTACGCTATTTATATGAATTATTAATCAGGGGGCTAAAATTTTTAATGACCTTCTTAACAAATATTGGCCTAATGATTATTGGAACTTTAATCACAATATCAATCCTGAGCTATAATAAATTTGATCCAAGCTTAAATACATCGTCAGATGATTTATCAAATAATTTAATTAGCTATCCTGGTTCATATGCTGCAGATATATTAATACAAACATTTGGTTTTGCATCAATATTAATATCTATTGGGCTAATCATATTTGGTTTTTTCTCTTTAACTAAAAGATCACAAAAACCATCTAAAATGATTTTACTATTGTTTCTTTGTGTAATTACATTGTCTTTTTCAGGTCACATTATTTCGGAAAATGGTGGAATATTTGGGCACTTATTAAATAATCAATTAATCTATTTAGGTAATTTAATAGAAATAGAAATAAGCAATTATTACAAAAATATTCTAGTTCTCTTGTTGGCGACAACTTCTTTAATACTTGGAAGTAATGCATTATTACCAAGCAAAAAGATTGAGGAGAAAGGGGCCAGAACTTCAAAAGCTAATGTTAAAGAAGACAAACCGAAGCAAGTAAAGATTATATCTAAAGATGAAGAAATTCAGCCAACTAAAAAAGCTGCGCCAAAAATAATTGAAAAGAAAACAACAAAAGCGAAATCAAGTCCTGATGGATATGAACTTCCATCGCTTGATTTGTTAAAAGAGGCAGATGAAAATAATAAAAATATTATTCCAGAAGACTTAATTGAAGAAAACAGAAATAAACTATCAAATGCTCTTAAAGAATTTGGTGTTGAAGGTGAAATAGATATTGTAAGACCGGGACCAGTTGTTACGCTTTATGAATTAAAGCCTGCACCAGGAATTAAAACAAAAAGAGTAATAAGTTTAACTGATGACATTGCCAGAGAGATGGCTGTGGCATCTGTAAGAATTGCAGTTGTTCCTGGGAAAAACTCAATAGGTATTGAACTTCCAAATGAAAACAGAAATACAGTTTATTTACGCGAAATATTTGACTCAGATAATTTCGAAAAACAAATAAAAGGCATACCTTTAAGCCTTGGAAAAGATATTGGGGGAACACCAATTATTGCCGATCTTTCTTTAATGCCACATTTACTTATTTCAGGCACAACTGGTTCAGGTAAATCTGTAGGTATAAATGGAATGATTTTATCAATTTTATATAAGTTTAAACCAGAAGATTGTAGACTAATAATGGTTGATCCCAAAATGTTAGAATTATCTGTTTATGATGGTATTCCTCACTTACTAACGCCAGTAGTTACAAATCCAAATAAAGCTGTGGTTGCGCTGAAATGGGTTGTTCGAGAAATGGAGGAAAGATACAAAAAGATGGCTATTTTGTCGGTAAGAAATATGGCCGAGTATAATAGAAAAGCTGAAGAATATAGCCTTCAAAACAAAACCTTTAAAAGAAGAGTTCACACAGGATATGATGAAAATCAAGACCCAGTTTATGAAGAAGAAGAGGTTGTAGCAGAAAAACTACCTTTTATCGTAGTTGTAATTGATGAAATGGCAGACTTGATGCTGGTTGCAAGAAACGATATTGAGCATTTAGTTCAAAGGCTTGCCCAAATGGCAAGAGCAGCTGGGATACATGTCATTATGGCAACTCAACGACCAAGTGTAGATGTTGTTACAGGTACAATAAAAGCAAATTTTCCTACTAGGATTTCATTTAGGGTAGCATCGATGATTGACAGTAGAACCATTCTAAATGAAATGGGGGCAGAACAATTGCTTGGGAACGGTGATATGTTATTCTTATCGGAAGGTGGAAGAGTCACCAGAGTGCATGGAGCATTTGTTTCAGATTCAGAGGTGGAAAGAATAGTTTCACGGGTCCTAATTTAGAATCTGCTTTAAATAATAGCCTTAAAAGACTTAAAACAGATTATATAGATTTATATCAACTTCACTGGCCAGAGAGAAATGTAAATAATTTTGGCAAACTTGGTTATGTTCATAATGATGATGATAATGAATGGAACCAATTTTCGAATGTGTTGTCCGAATTAGATACTTATATTAAACAAGGTAAAATAAAATATGTGGG